>NZ_JBSGDT010000014.1:0-183211 GCF_053602515.1 Amycolatopsis sp. NPDC004368
TCTCGCCCGCGCACTCCCCGCCTCGCGTGTTCGGCGCCGGCCGATCCGACCGCCCGATCCGGAAGCCGGCTCCAAGGCGATCTCGCACGCCCCGCCGGAGGCGAGGCCAACAACACAGCGATCTCGCACGCCCCGCCGGAGGCGGGGCCAACAACACAGCGATCTCGCACGCCCCGCCGGAGGCGGGGCCAAAAACAGAGCGACACCACCCATCGGGGAACCCCGGATCACTCCCTTCCCACACCTTGACCTCTACCCTTGCCCGCATGGCCGCGACCCGACAGCACGGTGCCGGGCCGTCCCGGCGTGTCTCGTCCGGCGACGGCGGGCTGTTGCTGTTCCGGGTCGCCGGGGTGCCGGTGCTGCTGGCGCCGTCGTGGTGGATAGGGTCGCTGGTGGTCGTGGTGCTGTACGCGCCGCTGGTGGGGCGGCTGCTGCCGGAGGCGTCCACGCCGACGTCGTGGCTGCTGGCGGCCGCGTTCGCGGTGCTGCTGGGGCTGTCGGTGCTCGCGCACGAGCTGGGCCACTGCCTGGTCGCCCTACGGCTGGGGATTCCTGTCCGCCGGCTGCGGCTGTTCTTGCTGGGCGGGCTGTCGGAGGTCGCGCGGACGCCGCGGCGGCCAGGGCAGGAAGGGCTCGTCGCGGCGGCGGGGCCGGTGGTCTCGTTGCTGCTGGGCGGGTTCTGCGCCCTGCTGGTGCTCGCCGTGCCGCCGCACGGGGCGGTGTGGCTGCTCGTCGCCGAGTGCGCGGTCGCGAACCTCGCGGTGGGCGTGTTCAACCTGCTCCCCGGGCTGCCGCTCGACGGTGGGCGGCTCGTTCGCGCGGGCGTGTGGGCCGTGACGGGGCTACGGGCGAAGGGCACGAAAGCCGCGGTGGCCGGCGGCGCGGTCGTCGCGACCGGGCTGATCGTGTGGGCGCTGTGGGGTCTGGCGACGCAGAGCGAGGACCGCTGGTTGAGGCTCGGCGTCTGCGTGGTCACAGCGTGGTTCGTGATCCTGGGCGCCCGCGGCGAGCTCGCGGCCGAGGCCCGGCGCAGCTGGCCCGACGGGCTCGAGCTCACCGAGCTGGTGCGGCCCGTGTTGCAGCTGCCCGCCGAAAGCCCGGTGTCCGACGCGCTGGCGGCCTCCGCGGGTCGCGGAGTGGTGCTCGTGCGCGCCGACGGTGTCGCCGCCGGGCTGCTCGACGAGCAGGCGGCCGAGCAGCTCGCGGGGACGCACCCGCACGCTCCGGCGGAGCTCGCGGCCGAGCCGATCCGCGCGGAGACGGTTCTCCTGGCCTCGGAGCCGGGGGAGGAGATCGCCGAGCGCGTGCGCGAAACCCCGGCGTGGCAGTTCCTCGTGGTCGACGAAGAAGGGCGCCCCGCCGGGGTGCTGCGCCGCGAAGACCTCCGCGCCGCGCTCGTACGCGGCCGCCACGCTCACTGAGAGTGCACCCGACCGGCGGCCCGCGCGGACGACCTGCGAGGATCTGACGCCAGCGTTTCGCGGTTGAGGTGGAGGAAGAAGTTGTCGGTCAGCGGACCGTTTCGCGCAGGGGACCGGGTTCAGTTGACGGACTCGAAAGGCCGCCACTACACCCTCACGCTCGCCGAGGGCGGGGAGTACCACACCCACCGCGGCGCGCTGGCGCACGACGAGCTGATCGGGCTCCCCGAAGGGTCCGTGGTGACCTCGGCCGGCGGCAGCAACTACCTCGCGCTGCGGCCCCTGCTGCCCGACTACGTGCTCTCGATGCCCCGCGGCGCGCAGGTCATCTACCCCAAGGACGCCGCGCAGATCGTGATGTGGGGCGACATCTTCCCCGGCGCGCGCGTGCTGGAAGCCGGCGCCGGTTCGGGTGCGCTCACGTGCTCGCTGCTGCGTGCGGTCGGCTCCGAGGGCCACGTGTCGTCCTACGAGATCCGCGACGACCACGCGGAGCACGCCGAGCGCAACGTCGTGAAGTTCTTCGGCGAGAAGCCGGACAACTGGACGCTCACCGTCGCCGACCTCGCCACGCACTCCGGTGAGGTCGACCGCGTCGTGCTCGACATGCTCGCGCCGTGGGACCAGCTGCCGAA
This sequence comes from Amycolatopsis sp. NPDC004368, assembly GCF_053602515.1. NCBI lineage: Bacteria > Bacillati > Actinomycetota > Actinomycetes > Pseudonocardiales > Pseudonocardiaceae > Amycolatopsis > Amycolatopsis sp. NPDC004368. The sequence goes on from NZ_JBSGDT010000014.1 coordinate 2,060, forward strand.
CGTCGCCGCGCACCTCGTGCCCGGCGGTGTCCTCACGGTGTATGTGGCGACTGTCACACAGCTTTCTCGGGTGACGGAGTCGTTGCGGGAACAGCAGTGCTGGACCGAGCCGGAGTCGTGGGAGACGCTGATGCGCCCGTGGCACGTGGTCGGCCTCGCCGTGCGCCCCGACCACCGGATGGTGGCGCACACGGCGTTCCTGCTCACCGCCCGCCGCCTCGCCGACGGCACGGTGTCGCCGCGCGTGTCGCGCCGGCCCAGCAAGGGCAAGGGCTGAGACAGCTAGCCCGGCACGCACCACCGACCGTTTTCCCGGTGCATCGGGAACGGGGTGTCCCGGCGCCCGCCCGCGCCTTCCACGTGCACGGTGACCCCCGCCGAGTCCCCGGCGACGGTGGGCGGCCCGGCCAGGGAGACGGTGAGCGGTCCCGCCGCGTCCCACTTGGCCTGCAGGTCGGCCAGGGCCTGGGCAGTCTGCGGTCGGCACGTGAGCCGGCCGAACTCGGTGACGTCGGCCCGGCGGATCGCGTCGACGAGGGCGTTCGCGAGCACGTTCGTCGCCGCGACGTCCGCGTCGCTCGCGGACGAGGAGACCGTGGGGATGTTCGTCGGCGCCGCGGCCGCCGGCGCGGAAGGGGGAGCCGGCCCGGCCGGTGCCACCAGCACCAGCCCGAGCACCACGCCGGCCACCACCGCACCGAGCACGACGAGCCCGGCGGTGAGTCTGCCACTCACCGCCGGTGTCTCACTGCTTGTCCGCCTGGGCGTCGACGAGGCACCAGACGCCGGCCTCGCGCTTCGAGGTCATCGTCCCGTTCGCCGTTTTCGTGCCCTGCGTGGCCTTGTACCGCACGGAAGCAGTGTCGCCGGTCTCCTGTGCGGCGCCCGTGAGCTGGACGTCGGTCTTCGGGATGTCCACGGCGCCACCGTTGTAGAGGCTGCGGCACGCCAGCCCGGCCAGCGCCGTGCCGTCGCCGCTGCTGAAATCGGCAGCGGCGGCCTGGAACAGCTCCTGCGCGCTCTGCGTGCCACCCGGTGCCGGCGCGTCGGTGCCGCCGGCGGAGCCAGTCGAGGGGGTCGAGCCGCTGCTCGTGCGGGGCCGGCTCGGGACGCCGGTGTTCGGCGCGCCACCGGCCTTGCTGCTCACAGCCGGCGGCGCCGGGGGAGCGGCGGTGTCGTTTTTGTCCTTGTCGTCACCGGAAAGCCCGATCACGAGCCCGACCGCCGCACCCACCACGACCACGGCACCGACCGACACGCCGACGATCAGTCCCGTCTTCTTTTTCTTGGGAGGCTGCTCGCCGTAGCCGCCGAAGGACTGATATCCACCCGGTTGGCCGTACTGATCGCCGAAACCGCCCTGCCCGAAGGCGTCCGGCTGCCCGAGCTGCTGTGTGCCGCCCTGCTGGTACGGATCTTGCTGTGGGTACTGCTGTGTCCCGCCGCCCTGCTGATGGGGATCCTGCGGGCCGAACTGTGGGTACTGGCCAGACTGTCCGAACGGCGGGGGCTGCTGCGCCGGGTAGCCCGGCTGCTGCTGCGGACCGGACTGCGGGTACCCGCCCTGCGGCGGCCACGTGCCCGGCTGCTGCTGACCGCCGAACGGCTGCCCGCCGGGGTACCCGGGCTGCTGCTGCGGGCCGGAAGGGGGCTGACCCGGGCCCTGCTGGGGCTGTCCGTAGGGGTTCGGCTGCTGCCCGTAACCACCGCCCCCTCCGTAGCCTCCGCCCTGCTGGCCGTGACCACCGGGCTGCTGCGGCGGGTAGGTCATGTGTGGTGCCCCCTAGCGTTCCTGCGCGTGCGCCCCGGTGTCCGGGCGCGGTGAACCCCGGCGATGCTAGCCAGGCCTGCCGGGAACCGTGCGCTCAGGCCGGAACTGGACGCGGCACGGTTGGCGGTGTTGCCCTCCGGGTACCTGGAGCTTGCCCGTTTTCGCCTGGTGGAACACGGCGTGACGGCCTCCGGTGCCCGAGCACCGAATCGGCCGCTTGCGCTCCGTCGACGACCGTGCTGAGCGGGTGCAGAAATCGCGACGCGCCGATCTTGTGATGCGGAAAGGCCTTTTATTGTCGGTGATCGCCGGTACCGTGGAATGAAAAGCACTCCGAGGAGGTGCCCGATGCATCATGACCTTCCCGGAGGTCGGCGCGAGGAGGCCGACCCTTCAGAAGCAGGCGGAGCTGGGCAGACGGCGGAACAACAAGCCCGGCAGATCCGTTTTCTCGAAGAGGAAGTGGCGCTGTTGCGTCGCAAACTCACCGATTCGCCGCGGCAGAACCGAGTTCTCGAACAGCGCCTCGCCGAGGCGTCCGAACGGGTGAGCCAGCTCACCGAGCGCAACACGAAACTGGTCGAGACCCTGCGCGAGGCGCGTGGTCAGCTGCTCGCCCTCCGCGAAGAGGTCGACAGGCTGGCCCAGCCGCCGAGCGGCTACGGGGTCTTCGTCACCTCGTACGAGGACAACACGGTGGACGTCTTCACCGCGGGCCGCAAGATGCGGGTCTCGGTGTCGCCGGCCGTGGAGATCTCGTCGCTGCGCCGCGGTCAGGCGCTGCGGCTCAACGAGGCACTCACCGTCGTCGAAGGCGGCGAATTCGAGCGCACCGGTGAAGTGTGCGCACTGCGTGAGGTGCTCGCACCCGAGGCCGAGGGCGGCGTCCCCCGGGCTCTCGTGGTGGGGCACGCGGACGAAGAGCGGGTGGTCCTGCTCTCCGACCCGCTGGCCGAGCAGCCGCTCAAGCCGGGCGACTCGCTGCTCGTCGACTCGAAGGTCGGGTACGCGTACGAGCGCGTGCCGAAGGCCGAGGTCGAGGACCTGGTGCTGGAGGAGGTGCCCGACGTCCGCTACGAGGACATCGGTGGCCTGAGCAGGCAGATCGAGCAGATCCGCGACGCGGTGGAGCTGCCGTTCCTGCACGCCGATCTCTACCAGGAGTACCAGCTGCGGCCGCCGAAGGGTGTGCTGCTCTACGGCCCTCCGGGCTGCGGGAAGACGCTCATCGCCAAGGCGGTGGCCAACTCCCTGGCCAAGAAGGTCGCGCAGGCGCGGGGTGACACCGACGACGGGAAGTCCTACTTCCTGAACATCAAGGGTCCCGAGCTGCTCAACAAGTTCGTCGGTGAGACCGAGCGGTCCATCCGCCTGATCTTCCAGCGGGCTCGGGAGAAGGCCTCCGAGGGCACTCCCGTCATCGTGTTCTTCGACGAGATGGACTCCATCTTCCGCACCCGTGGCTCGGGCGTGTCCTCCGACGTGGAGACCACGATCGTGCCGCAGCTGCTGTCGGAGATCGACGGTGTGGAAGGGCTGGAGAACGTCATCGTCATCGGCGCCTCCAACCGCGAGGACATGATCGACCCGGCGATCCTGCGGCCGGGCCGGCTCGACGTGAAGATCAAGATCGAGCGTCCGGACGCCGAAGGCGCGAAGGACATCTTCTCCAAGTACCTGGCCGAAGGCCTCCCGATCCACGCCGACGACCTGGCGGAGTTCGGCGGGGACCAGAAGGCCACGTTCGACGCGATGATCCAGCACACGGTCGAGCGCATGTACGAGGAGAGCGACGACAACCGGTTCCTCGAGGTGACCTACGCCAACGGGGACAAGGAAGTCCTGTACTTCCGCGATTTCAACTCGGGCGCGATGATCCAGAACATCGTGGACCGGGCGAAGAAGTCGGCCATCAAGTCGGTGCTGGAGACCCAGCAGCCGGGCTTGCGCGTGCAGCACCTGCTCGACGCGATCGTCGACGAGTTCGCGGAGAACGAGGACCTCCCGAACACCACCAACCCGGACGACTGGGCCCGGATCTCCGGCAAGAAGGGCGAGCGGATCGTCTACATCCGCACGCTCGTCACCGGCAAGAACCAGGACTCCGGCCGGGCGATCGACACCGCCACGAACACGGGTCAGTACCTGTAAGGGTTCGTAGCGAAACGTGGGGCTACCGGTTCGCCGGTGGCCCCACGTTCTCGTCTGCGACCTTCACCCGGCGGCGGGCGAGTTTCCCGTGCGAGGCCAGAATTCCGAGCACGACGAGGAGCGCGCCGGCGGGTTCGTTCCAGTGCACCGGTTCGTTCAGCACCAGCACGCCGAGCACGACACCGACCACGGGTGTGAGGTAAGTCACCGAAGAAGCGTGGGCGGCGCCCCAGGCGGTCACCACGCGTGTGTTCCACACGTACGCGATCCCGGTTCCCAGCACACCGAGCGCGAGCATGCTGACCACCACTGCGGCAGTCAGGCGCATCGGTTGGGCCGCCGCCACGGGCGCCGCCAGGGCCAGGATCACCGTGGCGAACCCGACCTGTCCGAAGGCCACGACCACAGGATCAGCGCCCTTCGGTGACACGAACCGGCGCAGGTAGACGAAAGCCGCGCCGTAGCAGGTCGTTGCCCCCAGGCACGCCAGCTGGGCCGTGAGCTCGTGCGACAGGTCGATGCCCTGCCACACGCCGACGAGCGTCAGCACGCCCGCGAACCCGAGCAGCAGCCCGGTCACCCGCGGCGCGGTGAGGCGCTCAGCCGGTAGCGCCGCGGCGGCGAAGAGCATGGTGAGCAATGGCGTGGTGGCGTTGAAAATGCTGGCCAGTCCGGACGAGATGTACTGCTCCGCCCAGGAGAACAGCAGAAACGGCGCCGCGCAGAGCAACACCGACACCACCGCGAGGTGCCCCCACAGCGCGGGATCGCGGGGGAGGGGCCGGCGTCGTACGGCCAGCACCACCACCAGGGCGTGCGCTCCGAAGCCGACGCGCGCCAGCGCGACCTGAGCGGGGGAGAGGCCTTGCAGCCCCACCTTGATGAACAGGAAACTCGCGCCCCAGACGACCGCCAGCGCGACGAACCGCGCACCGACACCGAACCGCCCGCCCATGCTCCCCCTACTCACGATGTCGAAGCCGACCCACCAGCGAGGTCGCCGGCTCAAAGGCGATCTCGCACGCCCCGCCGGAGGCGGGGCCACCAACCCAGTCAACGGGGCAGCCACGCCGGGAGGCCAGCGGATTTCGGCCATCTCACTCGACGTTGGTGTATAACGCCCTATACTGCGCGGCGTGAGTATCGACGACACTTCGCGCCCGCGCGCGCCCATCACCGAAGCCGACGTCCTGACCTGGCTTGAGACGACGGCAGCCGCCGTCCAGGCGGGGGAGCTGAGCGCCGACGACCTCATCGACCTGCTGGGGGAGCTGCGCCGCGCCTCCGCCGCCTGCGCCGACGCCTCCGACTGGACCCTGCTCGCCGCCCGCGAACAAGGCGCCAGCCTCCGCCAGATCGCCCCGGTCTTCGGCAAGGGCTACGTCCGGGCGCCGGCCGCCCGCCTCGAAAAGCTCCACCGCCAAGCCCAGACCTCCGGGCAATGGCTCGCCATCCTCCGGCACAAACAAACTGTATAACGACCTATACGGCGGCCGATTGTCGAAAACACCATCATCGACATTCCACCGAGATAACCCCAAAAACCGCACAGACAAGGACACCCCATGGAGCGCATCGCGGTCGGGCTCGCCGCTCTCGGCCGGCCCGCGTACATCAACCTGGGCCGGGTGCTCCCGGGCACGCGCGGTGTTCCGGAGATGCGGGCCGCGACCCACGAGGTGCTCGACGCGGCTTACGCCGCCGGGGTGCGCTGGGTCGACGTCGCGCGCTCGTACGGGTTGGCCGAGGACTTCCTCGCGAGCTGGCTGGCGGAGTCCAGGCACACAGATGTGACGGTGTCGAGCAAGTGGGGCTACCGCTACGTCGGCGAATGGCGGCTCGACGCGCCGGTGCACGAGGTCAAGGAGCACTCGGCCGCGCGGTTCGCCGAGCAGTGGGCCGAGACGCGGGCGCTGCTGGGTGCGCACGTGGACCTGTACCAGGTGCATTCGCTCACTGTGGACAGTCCGCTGTTCGCCGACGGCGCGCTGATCGAGGCCCTGGCGGGGTTGTCCGATCAGGGTGTGGAAGTCGGGTTCTCCACGTCGGGGCCGAAGCAGGCCGATGCCGTGCGGCGGGCGTTCGAGCTGGAAGCGGCGGGGCGGCCGGTGTTCTCGTCGGTGCAGTCCACTTGGAACGTGCTGGAGCCGTCGGTCGGTGCGGCGCTCGCGGAAGCGCGGGCGGCGGGGAAACGGGTGCTGGTCAAGGAGACGCTGGCGAACGGGCGGCTCGTGGTGGAGGCGCCGGAGGTGCTGAACCGGATCGCGGTCGCGCACGGCGTGGGGCCGGACGCGGTCGCGGTGGCCGCGGTGCTGGCCAACGACTGGGTTTCGGCGGCGCTGGTGGGTCCGTCGAACCCGGCCCAGCTGGCGGCGAACCTGGCTGCCGCACGGGTTTCGCTGAGCGCGGCGGAGCTGGGTGAGCTGGCGGGGCTGGCGGAGGGACCGGAGGGGTACTGGCGGCACCGGTCCCACCTCGGGTGGGACTGAGGCGCTGCACTACCCTCGCTGCAGCGCGGGTCCGGAGGGTGGGCCGCGGATTTCCGGAGGGGCGGCCAGTGCGTCATCGGCAGGTGCTTGCGGTGGCTGCGGTCGCGCTGGTGGGGCTCACGACGGCGTGTGGCAACCGGCCGAACAACCTTGAGACGTACTACGACGATCCGGTGCCGGTGACCGACTCGACGTCGGCCGCGCCCGTGGTGCCCGCTGAGCATGTCGCGCCGCCGAGTTCTCCGGCGTCCGCTTCGCCCGATCCGCGGATTTCGGCTGCTGCGGAGGCAACGGCGGCGTTGCTGTCCGATGAGGACGTTGCCGAGGAAGGTGTGGCGCCCGGGCCGAAGAAGGCTTCGGGGTGCCTCGCGGGGTTGGCTCAGGGTGAGCGGCGGTCGGCGAGCTGGGTGTACCCGAGTGGTTCGGGGCTGACGCACGAGGTCACGGCGTATGTGGGCGGGTCGGGTGCGGACGTGGTGTCCGCGGCGGGCTGTGTGGGGCAGGTGCTCGCGATCGAACCGCAGCAAGGGGTTTCGGCGCAGCGGGCGTGGTGCGACGGGTCGACGTGCACGGTGTTGCTGGCGCGGGGTGAGCTGGTGTCGGCGTTGAGCGTGGTGGCGAGCACGCCGGCGCGGGCGGCGGACGCGGCGAAGCGGTTGCTGCCGAAGGTTGTGGCGAAGCTGGTGGCTCAGCCGTAGCGGCGGAACCACTCCTGGACGCCTTCGCGGCCGTCGGGGATGAAGGGGCTGTCGGGGTCGAAGGCCCAGGTGCGGAGGTCGTCGAGGGACATCCAGCGGCCTTCGGCGATTTCTTCGGGCTGGTGGCGGATGGGGCCGTCCCAGCGGACTTCGTAGGCGAAGTTGTGGCAGTGGACGGTGCCCTGGTCGTAGATCTTGGTGAACAGGGGTTCCGGTTCCACTCCGTGGACGCCGAGTTCTTCGGCGAGTTCGCGGCGGGCGCATTCGGCGGGGGTTTCGCCCGCGGCGACGACTCCTCCGGCCCAGCAGTCCCAGGTGGACGGGAAGATGTCCTTGCCGGGGGTGCGCAGGTGCACGTACACGGATCGGCCGTCGCCCGATCGGACGAGCACGACGCCGGCGGCGTGCCAGAGTCCTTCGGCGCGGACGCGGGAGCGGGGTGCCTGGCCCACGGCGTTTCCGGCTCGGTCATAGAGGGCAACGAGTTCGTCACTGCCTGGCATGGGGGCATCGTCGCACGGCCTTACCCCGTAGGGTGGAGGCATGCGTCGGATCATGGGAACCGAAGTCGAGTACGGCATCGCCGTGCCGGGGGACGCCACGGCGAACCCGGTGCTGACCTCGACTCAGGTCGTGCTCGCCTACGCGGCGGCTGCTGACATTCCGCGGGCTCGCCGGGCTCGGTGGGACTACGAGGTGGAGTCGCCGTTGCGCGACGCGCGGGGGTTCGACCTGACGGGTCCGGGCGGGCCGGGGCACGACCCGGACGTGGAGGACCTGGGAGCGGCGAACGTCATCCTGACCAACGGTGCGCGGTTGTACGTGGACCACGCGCACCCGGAGTACTCGGCGCCCGAGGTCACGAACGCGCGCGACGCGGTGATCTGGGACAAGGCCGGGGAGCGGGTGATGGAGGAGGCGGCGCTGAAGGCGGCGTCGGTGCCGGGTCAGCCGCCGTTGCAGTTGTACAAGAACAACGTGGACGGCAAGGGTGCGAGCTACGGCACGCACGAGAACTACCTGTGTTCGCGGTCGACGCCGTTCACGGCGATCATCGCGGGGCTGACGCCGTTTTTCGTGTCGCGTCAGGTGGTGACGGGTTCGGGCCGGGTCGGGGTCGGTCAGCAGAGTGAAGAGGCCGGGTTCCAGCTGTCGCAGCGGTCGGACTACATCGAGGTCGAGGTCGGCCTGGAGACGACGTTGAAGCGCGGGATCATCAACACGCGCGACGAGCCGCACGCGGACGCGGACAAGTACCGGCGGTTGCACGTGATCATCGGTGACGCGAACCTGTCGGAGTACTCGACGTATCTGAAGGTGGGTACGACGGCGCTGATCCTGGACTTGATCGAGTCGGGGATCCGGTTCGACGAGCTCAAGCTGGACGAGCCGGTGCGGGCGGTGCACAAGATCAGTCACGATCCGACGTTGAAGACGAAGGTCGAGCTGGCGAACGGGAAGAAGTTCTCGGGGCTGGACCTGCAGTTCGCCTACCACGAGATCGCGGCGGCGAACCTCGAGCGCACAGGCGCGGACGAGGCGTCGAAGGAGGTGCTGCGGGTCTGGGGCGAGGTCCTGGACGCGTTGGCGCGGGATCCTCAGGAGTGCGCGGACCGGTTGGACTGGCCGGCGAAGCTGCGGTTGCTCGAGGGGTACCGGGAGCGGGACCAGCTGGCGTGGGGTGCGCCGCGGTTGCGGCTGGTGGATCTGCAGTATTCGGATGTGCGGCTGGCGAAGGGCCTGTACAACCGGCTGGTCACGCGGGGTTCGATGAAGCGCCTGGTCACCGAAGAAGAGGTGCAGGCGGCGATCACGACTCCGCCGTCGGACACGCGGGCGTATTTCCGGGGGCGGGCGCTGGAGAAGTACGCGACGTCGATCGCGGCGGCTTCGTGGGATTCGGTGATCTTCGACGTGGGTAAGGAGTCGCTGGTGCGGATCCCGACGTTGGAGCCGTTGCGGGGCACGAAGGCGCACGTCGGGAAGCTGCTGGACGCGGCGGCGACGGCCGAGGAGCTGGTCGAGGCGATCACCGGTTCGGACTAGTCCGGGCGGGTTTTCGACCGGGGATCGGGACCGCGGCGTTGCCCCGAATGTCGGGGCCGCTGGGTAGGCTAGGAATCATCGGCCACACCGGGAGGCGATATGGCGCAGGAGAAGATCGAGAAGCACGGCGGTGGGGACTCCGACGAGGAGTTCGAGGCCACCGGAGCGGCGGGCCAGGAGCGGCGCGAGAAGCTCGGTGAGGACGTGGACACGATCCTCGACGAGATCGACGACGTGCTGGAGGAGAACGCCGAGGACTTCGTTCGCGCCTACGTGCAGAAGGGCGGCGAGTAGTCGTTCGCGGCCGGTGACCGTCGTCGGTGTTCCGGGGGCGGTCACCGGCTGGCGTGCCGTCGGGTGCGGCGGCGCGGGGGACGACATACTGCGCGGCAGGGCTTGCGAACGGCAGGCCTGCGGACTTCAGGGCTTGTGAAGGGCGGGCTTGTGAACGGCGGGCTTGTGAACGGCACAGTCGGCACGCGGCTCGCAGCGTTGTTTCTTCAGCCGATACAGATGGGAACCAAGAGCACGTATGGACAACACCTCCCCTCGGTCGGGTTTTTCGGGACCTGGCCTGCCTGCCTCGTACTTCTCGCCGGCTTCGTCGTCGTTCGCGGATTTCGTGCGGGCGCAGGCGCCTGAGCTGTTGCCGGCGCGGCGGGTGCCGTCGTCCGGGGCGGGTGAGCTGGCGGTGCCGCACGGGACGACGATCGTGGCGCTGACGTTCGCCGGGGGTGTGCTGATCGCGGGTGACCGGCGGGCGACGTCGGGGAACCTGATCGCGAGCCGGGACATCGAGAAGGTGCACGTCACGGACGAGTACTCGGCGGTGGGGATCGCGGGGACCGCGGGCCTGGCCGTGGAGATGGTCCGGTTGTACGCGGTGGAGCTGGCGCACTACGAGAAGATCGAAGGTGTGTCGCTGTCGCTGGACGGCAAGACGAACAAGCTGGCCGGGATGGTGAAGGCCAACTTGGACATGGCGATGGCGGGCTTGGCCGTCGTGCCACTGTTCGTGGGTTACGACCTGGAGGCCGAGGACGCGAAGCACGCCGGCCGGATCGTGTCGTACGACGCCGCGGGTGGGCGGTATGAGGAGAACGCCGGGTACGCGGGGGTCGGTTCGGGTTCGCTGTTCGCGAAGTCGGCGTTGAAGAAGCTGTACGACCCCGATGCGGATGTCGACGCCGCGGTGCGGGCGGCCGTGGAGGCGTTGTACGACGCCGCGGACGACGACACCGCGAGTGGTGGGCCGGACCTGGTGCGGCGTATTTTCCCGAGCGTGGTCACGATCACCGCCGAGACCGGTGCGGTGCAGTTGCCCGCCGAGCAGACGGCGGCGGTGGCGGAGGCCGTGGTGGCCGGCCGGGCCGAGCGCACGCACCACCGGCCGAGCTGATCGCCGGTGACTTTCCCGAACGCTGAACCTTCGACCGCCGGTACACCGGAGAACGTGGAGCCGACACCGTGACGATGCCGTTGTATGCCTCTCCCGAGCAGTTGATGCGGGAGCGGTCCGAGCTGGCGCGCAAGGGTATTGCGCGAGGCCGGAGCGTGGTGGTGCTGAAGTACTCCGGCGGGGTGCTGTTCGTGGCGGAGAACCCGTCGGCGACGTTGCACAAGGTGTCGGAGATCTATGACCGGATCGGGTTCGCCGCGGTGGGCCGGTACTCGGAGTTCGAGAACCTGCGGGTGGCGGGGATCCGGCACGCGGATCTGAAGGGCTACCAGTACGACCGCCGTGACGTGAGCGCGCGGGCGCTGGCGAACGCGTATGCGGCGACGTTGGGCAGCATTTTCACCGAGCAGTTGAAGCCGTTCGAGGTGGAGGTGTGTGTCGCCGAGGTCGGGGCGAGCCAGACGGAGGACCAGCTGTACCGGCTGACCTACGACGGGTCGATCTTCGACGAGTCGCCGTTCGTGGTGATGGGTGGGCAGACGGAGCCGATCAGCGCGAAGCTGAAGGACACGGTGGATCCGGAGCACGACCTGGCCACGGCGCTGGCGACGGCGATCGAGGGCCTGCGGGCCACGGTGTCGACGTCGAACGGCAACAACGGCGCGGCCGCGGAGCCGGACCCGATCAAGCTCGAGGTCGCGGTCTTGGACCGGGCGCGGCCGCGGCGCGCGTTCCGCCGGTTGACGGGTGCGGCGCTGGATGCGCTGTTGCCCGCGCCGCCGGCGAAGGACGATGCCGAGAAGCCGGCCGAGGGTGGCTCGGAGGGTGACTCCGCCCAGGAGTGAGTGGTTGCCGTGTGTCGTGTGGGCCGTCCGGGTTTCCGGGCGGCCCACACGGCGTTTCGGGCACTGGCGGGTCAGGACGCGGGTGAGGGGGTGCGGAAGTTCTGGTCGGCGAACGCCAGCAGGCAGGGCAGGGTCACGCGGGCGGTGTGCCAGGTGTGGTTGAAGCCGTGTTCGGTGTGGACGACGGCTTGCTGGCCGCGGAGCCGCAGGGCGTCGGCGATGCGGGGGGCGGTGGCCACGTCGGTGGGTGCGCCGGTGCCGGCGGCGAGGAGCACGGAGACGGGTGCGGTGAACGGCATCGCGGGCGCGTAGTGGCGCGGGGTGTCGCGGCGATGGAGGCGTGGCCGTAGAGGACGCCGATGGAGTCGTTGAGGTCGTCGTAGGGCAGGGCGATCACGAGGGTGGCGAACTCGTCGAGGTGGTGCAGGCCGGTGTTGAGGGCGGCGAACCCGCCGCCGGACATGCCGCCGAGGGCGCGGTGGCGGCGGTCGGCGATGGTCCGGTAGTGGTGGTCCACGCCGGGGGACGCCGGTTCGCGCCAGGTAGGTCTCGAGCTGGGGGTAGCCGTGGATGAGGTAGACGACGGGGAATCGGCGGGGTCGTCGTAGCCGGGCGGCAGGATCACGTAGTCGGCGGTGCGGACGTAGCCGACGTAGCTGTTCACCGCGGTCACGGCGGCGAGCAGCACCAGGACCGCAGTGACCGCGGTGTTCCAGTCCCTGCGTGAACGGGCGCGGGCAGGGTCGCCCGCACCTGGGGTGATCACGTTGGGGAGCAGGCGCTGTGGATTCGTTGAGAGCGGGTGAAACGCCGGTCAGGCACCCACGTCGGGGTTGCGGTAGATCGTGAGGGCGCTGGGGCGGGCGCGGAAGGTGAACTCGTTGCCGAGCGGCCCGACCTCGCCGTCGGTGGCCACGCGGCGGTTGCCCCCGAGCAGTTTCACGCGCAGTTCCGGCACGTCGCGCTGCTGGTAGACGTGGCTGGCGTTGAGGCTGTTGGTCACCATCGCGAGCAGGAAGCGGGCGCGGGAGTAGGGCAGGTCGGCCCGCAGGTAGCGCACGTCGAGCAGGCCGGTGTCCAGAGCGGGGCGCCGCGACGGGGCGAAACCCTTGGGGGAGTAGGTGCCGTTGCCGATGAAGATCAGCCAGACCTCGGCGGGTTCGTCGTCGAGCAGGATCGGCAGGGGTTTCGCGCGGCGCAGCACGCGGGCCAGGGCGAGCGCCGCGGAGGGCCACTTGGGGTGCTTCTGCTGCAGTTTTTCGCGCAGCCGCACCATTTCGGGGTAACCGCCGAGGCTCGCGGTGTTCACGAACCAGCGGTGCTCGGGCTCGCCGGCGCCGTGGACCTCGACCTCGCCCAGGTCGATGCCGACGGCGTTGCCTGCCTCGGTGGCCGCGTCGGCGTCGGACATGGAGCGCACGCCGACGTCGCGGGCGAAGTGGTTGAGCGTGCCCGCGGGGATGAGTGCGAGCGGCAGGCCGCGTTCGGCGGCGACGGACGCGACGGCGGCGACCGTGCCGTCACCTCCGGCCACGCCGAGCGCGCGTACGGTGCCGCCACGGGCGTCGATCTCGCTCTCGAGCTGCTCACGCAGGTCCTGGTGCGGGTCGGGGTAGAGCAGGGTCGCCTTGGGCCAGGCGTAGCGCACGTCCTCGGTCGGGTCCTGGCCGTCGACGCCGGAGTGTGGGTTGACCAGGGCCAGCATGTCCTCGCCGTCGCGCATCTCGGGCGCTTCGGCCGTGTGCGCGGTGCGGGCGGGGGTGTCGGGGTGCAGCGGCCACCAGTGGCGGGTCAGGGTGGCGACGCCGACACCGATCACCAGGCCCGTGCCGACGTCGCTGGGCCAGTGGACCCCGGTGTGCACGCGCGAGTAGGCCACGGCGCCGGCCAGCGGCGCGACGACGAGCCCGGCGCGCGGCGACTCCATCGCGACCGCCGTGGCGAACGCGGCGGCCGACGCGGAGTGTCCGGACGGGAACGACGACGAGGTCGGACGTTTGCGCAGCCGGCGGTGCTCCGGCACCTCCTGCTCGGCGGGGCGCCGGCGGGGGAACAGGGGCTTGCCGAGCAGGTTCGCCGCCGCGCTGGCGCCGGCGATCGCGACGATCCCGCGCAGCGCGCCGCGGCGGGTCGAGCCCTTTTTCACGGCCAGCACTGCGGCCACGGCCCACCACAGCCGGGATTTGTTCGCCGACTTCGAGAGCCAGCCCAGCACGTCATCGGCGCGGGTCCTCGGCAGCGCCGCACTGCGGCGGATGAGGGCCCGGTCGGTGCGGCCGACCTTGCGGAAGGGGCGCCTGAGCTGGTCGAACACCGTTGCTGACCTCGTTCCCGTCGAGGGGTGGACCGCGTCCGGCGCACATCGCCTCACGCGTGGTTTCGCACATTCGCAACGTACCGACCGCGTGTCGCCGCCCGAACGGCGCACCGCTCAAGGGGGTGCAGCGCCTACTCTGGTGGGATGCAGCGGCGGATCTTTGGCATCGAGACCGAGTACGGGGTCACGTGCACCTTCCACGGTCAGCGCAGGCTCTCGCCCGACGAGGTCGCGCGGTATCTCTTCCGGCGGGTCGTGTCGTGGGGACGCTCGTCGAACGTCTTCCTGTCCAACGGCTCCCGGCTCTACCTCGACGTGGGCTCGCACCCCGAGTACGCGACGGCGGAGTGTGACGACCTCGCGCAGCTGGTCACCCACGACAAGGCCGGCGAGCGGATCCTCGAGGACCTGCTCGTCGACGCCGAGCGCCGGCTGGCCGACGAGGGCATCGGCGGCGACATCTTCCTGTTCAAGAACAACACCGACTCCGCGGGCAACTCCTACGGCTGCCACGAGAACTACCTCGTGACCCGGGCCGGCGAGTTCTCCCGGATCGCGGACGTGCTGCTGCCGTTCCTCGTCACGCGCCAGCTGATCTGCGGCGCGGGCAAGGTTCTGCAGACCCCGCGGGGTGCCGTGTACTGCCTGTCGCAGCGCGCCGAGCACATCTGGGAGGGCGTCTCCAGTGCCACCACGCGTTCGCGCCCGATCATCAACACCCGCGACGAGCCCCACGCCGACGCCGAGCGCTACCGGCGCCTGCACGTGATCGTGGGCGACTCGAACATGGCCGAGCCCACCACGATGCTCAAGGTCGGGTCCGCGAACCTGGTGCTCGAGATGATCGAGGCCGGCGTGCAGTTCCGCGACTTCACCCTCGACAACCCGATCCGGGCGATCCGCGAGATCAGCCACGACCTCACCGGCCGCCGGCAGGTGCGGCTGGCGGGCGGGCGCGAGGCCTCCGCGCTCGACATCCAGCGCGAGTACCACGCCCGCGCCGTGCAGCACCTCAAGGAAAACGGCTCCACACCCGCCAACGAGCGGGTGGTCGAGCTGTGGGGCCGCGCCCTGGAGGCCGTCGAGCAGCAGGACTTCTCCAAGATCGACACGGAGATCGACTGGGCCATCAAGCACCGCCTGGTCGAGCGCTACCGCTCCAAGCACGACTTGGACCTGTCCAGCCCGCGGATCGCGCAGCTCGACCTCGCCTACCACGACATCCGCCGCGGCCGGGGCATCTTCGACCTGCTGCAGCGCAAGGGCCTGGTCAAGCGTGTGACCGACGACGGCGAGATCGAAGCCGCCAAGGACACCCCGCCCCAGACCACCCGCGCGAAGCTGCGCGGCGACTTCATCGCCGCCGCCCAGGCCGCCGGGCGCGATTTCACCGTCGACTGGGTCCACCTCAAGCTCAACGACCAGGCCCAGCGGACCGTGCTGTGCAAGGACCCGTTCCGCTCGGTCGACGAGCGGGTGGAGCGCCTGATCAGCTCCCTGTAACCCGCCAGGACCGCAGCCGACGATGGCCGTCCCGCACGATGCGGGACGGCCATCGGGCATTTCGGCGGATGAGGCCAACCCGGCGTCGCCGGGCCCGATCGACGGTGCTGTGCGCGCTTTCGCCGGAGAGCCACTGGCAAGGGGGCGTGCCGGGCTCGGGGCCGAAGCGCGGTCGGCGTTCCCGACAAAAGTCGCCACCCCGGTACGGCAAGATCACCGGCATGCGGGTCCTGCGTGCATTGGTGGTTCTGCTGGGTGCGGTGCTGCCGCTGATCGCCGGCGGGGTGGCGAGCGCGGCTCAGCGCCTCCCGTCGTGGCAGCCGACCCCGACCGGCGTCACGGCCCAGTTCCGCGGCCTTTCGGCCGTCAGCGCCCGCGTGGCGTGGGTCAGCGGCACCCAGGGAACTGTGCTGCGCACCACCGACGCCGGCCGCACCTGGACCGCCGTGGGCCCGCCCGGCACCGCGACGCTCGAGTTCCGCGACATCGAGGCCATCGACGCCGACCACGCCGTGGTGCTCTCCATCGGGCCCGGCACCGACTCCCGCGTCTACCGCACCGACGACGCCGGCCGGCACTGGCGCCAGACCTTCGCCAACACCGACCCGGGCGCGTTCTACGACTGCCTCGCGTTCTTCGACCCCTGGCGCGGCCTCGCCATGAGCGACCCCGTCGACGGCAGGTTCCGAGTGCAGGCCACCGCCGACGGCGGCCGCACCTGGCGCCGGATCCCCGACAGCGCGTTCCCGCCCGCCCTGCCCGGTGAGGCCGGGTTCGCCGCCAGCGGTCAGTGCGTGACCACCTCCGGCCCGTTCGACGCGTGGCTCGCCTTCGGCGGCGGCGCCCGCGCCCGCGTGCTGCACACCCGCGACGCCGGGCACCACTGGACCGTCGCCGACACGCCGCTGCCCAGCAGCGCGACCGCCGGGGTGTTCGCCCTCGCCTTCCGCACGCCGGGCCAGGGCGTCGCCATCGGTGGCGACTTCGCGAACCCCACCGCGCCCGGGCCGGCCGTCGCGCTCAGCGGCGACCGTGGCCGCACCTGGCGCACCCCGCCGCAGTACCCCGCCGGCTACCGCTCTGGCCTGGCCTGGCTCGGCGGTTCCGTGATCGCGGTCGGTCCCGGCGGCAGCGACCTCAGCCCCGACGGCGGCCGCCACTGGGCGAGCTTCGACACGGGCAGCTTCGACACCGTGGACTGCACCCCGCTCGGCGCCTGCTGGGCCGGCGGGGTCGGTGGCCGGGTTGCCCGGCTGCAGCGCTGAACCCGGCTAGAGGACCTGCCCGGTCGGGCGCACCATGATTTCGTTGACGTCCACCGTCGGCGGCTGCTCCAGCGCGTAGAGCACGGCCCGGGCGATGTCGTCGGCCGCCAGCTGCGGCTTGCGGC
Source organism: Amycolatopsis sp. NPDC004368 (assembly GCF_053602515.1). Lineage (NCBI taxonomy): Bacteria > Bacillati > Actinomycetota > Actinomycetes > Pseudonocardiales > Pseudonocardiaceae > Amycolatopsis > Amycolatopsis sp. NPDC004368. Next base: position 18,669 of record NZ_JBSGDT010000014.1, read on the forward strand.
GCTGCTCTTCGGTGAGGATGTCGGTGTCGGTGATGCCCGGCTGCACCAGCGTCACCCGCACCCCGGTGCCCACCGCCTCCTCCCGGATGCCGGCGGCCAGCCCGCTCACCGCCCACTTCGTGGCCGAATACAAGCTCCCCTTGCGCGGATACCGGCCGGCGACCGACCCGGTCAGCACGAGATGACCGCTCGCGGCGGACAAGGCGGGCAATGTCGCGCGGGCGGTGAGGGCGGCGCCGTAGACGTTCGTCAGCACCATCTCCCGCCACTGCCCGGGCTCGGCACCGCCGTCGCCGAAGAACGACACGCCCATGCCGATCCCCGCGTTCGCGAAAGCCGCGTCGAGCCGCCCGAACCGCGCCAGCGTCGCCTCGACCGCACCCGACACCGCGTCCCAGTCGGCCACGTCAGCGGCCTGTGCCAGCGCGTTTTCCTCGCCGAACTCGGCCACGAGCGGGTCGAGGGCGTCGAGAGTGCGCGCCACGAGCGCTACCCGGAACCCCGCCCCGACGGCACGGCGGGCCGTCGCGGCCCCGATCCCTCGCGACGCTCCGGTCATCAGCAGTACACGGTCAGCCATGGTGCCAGGCTAGGCGCGCGACGCGTTCGGGGAACCTCACCATCGGGGCGTGCCCGGCGAGCTAGGGTTGTACGGGTGTCCACCGCACGCGCCGAACGGCTGGTCAACCTCGTGCTCGCCCTGCTGTCCACCCGGCAGTACCTCACCGCCGAGCGGATTCGCGGGATCGTGTCCGGGTACGCCGACGCGGCCAGCGACGAGGCCTTCTTCCGCACGTTCGAACGGGACAAAACGGAGCTGCGGGAGCTCGGCATCCCGCTGGAGACCGGCCGCAACTCCGCCTTCGACCCCGTCGAGGGCTACCGCATCGCCCGCCGCGACTACGAGCTCGGCGAAATCGACCTGGCGCCCGACGAAGCGGCCGCGGTCGGTCTCGCCGTGCGCCTGTGGGACTCGCCCGAGCTGACCGGGCAGGCCCAGGGCGCGCTCGTGAAGCTGCGCGCCGCCGGCGTCGAGGTCGACGACCAGGCACCCACCGTGATCGAACCGCGCGTGCGCGCCGAACCCGCGTTCGGGCCGCTGCTCGCCGCCGTGCAGAACGGCCAGGCCGTGCGCTTCGAGTACCGCCGCAGCGGCTCTCCGGAACGCATGATCCGCACCCTCGAACCGTGGGGTGTCGTGTCGTGGCGCGCCCGCTGGTACGTCGTCGGGCACGACCGCGACCGCGGCGCCACCCGCTGCTTCCGGCTCTCCCGCGTGACCGGCAAGGTCACCGCAATCGGCGAGCCCGGCGTGGTGACCCGGCCCGAGGGCGTGAACCTGCTGCAGCTCGTGTCCGTGACCGGCGGCGGCGAAGACCCCAGCCCCGTCACCACCGCCCGCTTGTGGGTCGCCGACGGCCGCGCCGCCGGCGTCCGCCGCCGCGGCGAGGTCGTGGGCCGCGAGAGCATCGACGGCGAGGAAGGCGACCTCATCGAAATCGGCCTGTACTTCCCCGAATCGGCCGCCGACTGGATCGCCGCGCAGGGCCCCGACGTGCTCGTGCTCGAACCCGACGTGCTCGCCAAATCCGTGCAGCACCGCCTCGAAGCCGTCCTCGCCCGCGCCGAGCAGGGGAGCACCCGATGAGCGGCTCCTCCGAACGCATGCCCCGCCTGCTCGCCCTCGTGCCCTACCTGCTCGCCCGCCCCGGCGTGCGCGTCGACGAGGCCGCCCACGACTTCGACGTCACCCCGCGCCAGCTGCGCAAGGACCTCGAGCTGCTGTGGATGTGCGGCCTGCCCGGCTACGGCCCCGGCGACCTCATCGACCTGTCTTTCGAAGGCGACACCATCGTCGTCACCCACGACGCCGGCATGAGCCGCCCCCTGCGCCTCACCGGCAGCGAGGCCACCGCCCTGCTCGTCGCACTGCGCGCGCTGGCCGACACCCCCGGCGTGGTCGACGGCGACGCCGTGCGCCGGTCCATCGCCAAGATCGAGGCCGCCGCGGGCCAGGCCCAGCCGGCCGGGGTCGTGGTCGGCGGCGGCGTGCGCGAGGGCAAACGCGCCGCGAAGACCCGCGAGGAGGTCGCGGCCGCGCTGCAGGCCGGGCGCGCCCTGCGGATCCGCTACTACACCGCGTCGAAGGACCAGATCACCGAACGCACCGTGGACCCGATGCGGCTGCTCATCGTGCAGGCCGTCGGCTACCTCGAAGCCTGGTGCCGCCGCGTCGAGGACGTGCGCCTGTTCCGCCTCGACCGCATCGACGAGCTGACCGTGCTCGACGAACCCGCCGCGCCCCCGGCTCACGCACGGCCCACCGACCTGTCCGACGGCGTGTTCTCCACCCGCCCCGACCAGCGCGAGGCCGAGCTCGTGCTCGACCCCGACGCACGCTGGGTCGCGGAGTACTACCCGTGCGAAGAGCTCGCCGAGCTCGACGGTGGCCGCCTGCGCATCCGGATGCGCTACTCGGACGAGTCCTGGATGGTCCGTCTGGTCCTCGGACTGGCCGGAGACGCGCAGGTGGAGAGCCCTGTCACACTGGCTGACGCGGTTCGACGGCGAGCGGCCGACGCCGTGGCCCGATCCCGTCACCTAACGTCAACCTACGGCCGTTAAGGTAACCCACGTGTCGTATCTGCCCACCTACGTGCTGCTCGCGGCCGGCTTGGTTGTCCTGATCGTCCTGGCAGTGCGGACGATCAGAGTCTTGCGCCAGTTCCGCCGCACCATGAGCATGGTGGCTACGAACACCCAGGACCGGACGGGACTGCTCCGCGCCCGGTCCGCAGCACTTCGCGTGGCCGTGGCGCAGCGCCGCGACACGCCGGAAACCAGTACCATCGCCAATGACTGAAGAAAGAAGGAGGCCACCGCCATGAACGCGCTCCAGCCGTGGCACATCATCATCCTCGTGCTCGTCGTGGTTCTGCTGTTCGGGGCCAAGAGGCTTCCCGACGCCGCCCGTTCCATCGGCAAGTCCATGAAGATCTTCAAGGCCGAGACCAAGGACCTCACCGGCGAGCACAAGGAGGAGGCCCAGGAGGCCGAGACCCGTCAGCTCCCGCAGGCCACCACCCCGGCCCAGGACACGCAGGTCGCCGACCTCCAGCGCCAGCTCGACGAGCTGAAGAAGCAGCAGGCCGGCGCCGAGCAGCCGCAGAAGAACGCCAGCTGAGGCCTTTCACCACCCGGTCCCCGGTCCACGGAGCGCGCTGAACACCCAGCGCGCTCCGGCGGGCTACGACGAGAACGGAACGACCAGTGGCGGAAGCCGCCGCCGGCAACGGCAACCCCAGCAAGCGCACGCGCCGCAGCCGCCGCAGGAACCCCGACGGCACGATGACCCTCATCGAGCACGTCTACGAGTTCCGGCGCCGGCTAGGGTTCGCCCTGCTGTTCATCGTCATCGGCGGCATCTTCGGCTGGATCTGGTTCGAACAGCACCTCGGCCCCATCCCTTCGCTCGGCGACATCATGACCCACCCGTACTGCGCCATCCCCGCGGAACAGCGCTTCGGCGGCAACCAGGCCGGGTGCCGGCTGCTGCAGACGCAGCCGTTCGAGGTCTTCATGGTCCGCCTGAAGATCGGTGTCGCGGCCGGTGCGGTGCTGCTCTCGCCGTTCTGGCTGTACCAGTTCTGGGCGTTCATCGCGCCCGGCCTGTACTCGAAGGAACGCAAGTACGCGCTGACCTTCGTCGGCTTCGCCTCGGTGCTGTTCGCCGCCGGCGCCGTGCTCGCCTACTTCCTCGTGCCGCACGCGCTGGCGCTGCTGGCGGGCTTCGGCCAGGACCAGTTCGTGACCGCGCTGACCGCGGACAAGTACATCTCGTTCATCCTGTCGCTGCTGCTCATCTTCGGTGTCAGTTTCGAGCTCCCGCTCATCGTGGTGATGCTCAACCTCGTCGGAGTCGTCCGCTACCAGCAGCTCAAGCGGTGGCGCCGCGGCATCCTGTTCGCACTGTTCGTGTTCGCCGCCTTCGCCACTCCGGGCTCCGACCCGTTCTCCATGCTGGGCCTGGCGGCCGCGCTGACCGTGCTGTTCGAGATCGCCATCCAGATCACCCGCTTCCACGACCGCAAACGCGACAAGCTCCGCGAGGACGAAGGCTGGGACAAGCTCGCCGACGACGAAGCCGCGCCGTTCGACTACACCCCGAGCACCATCGAGGAAGACGAACCCGCCACCACGCCGCGCAGCCACTCGACCGACGACATCACGTAACCACCGCATGGGCCTCACCGCGGCGCTCGCCGTCCACCCGGCCTCCGGCCACGGCGCCGCGGCCCGGATCGCCGACGCCGTGGCCGCCCGGCTGCGCCCCGCCGTCGAGCGCCTCGACGTCCTCACCGCCACCACCGTCGAGGAATCCCGCGCCCTCATGCGCTCCGCCCACGCCGACGGCCTCGACGTGCTCATCGTCCTCGGCGGCGACGGCGCCGCCCACCAGGGCGTGCAGTTCTGCGCCGACCACGACGTCGCCCTCGGCCTCGTGCCCTCGGGCACCGGCAACGACTTCGCCCGCGCCCTCGGCACCCCACCCGACGCGCTGGCCGCCTCAGACAAGCTCGCCGAAGCCCTGCGCACCGGCACCCGCCGCACCCTCGACCTCGGCCGCCTCGGCGAAGCGGGGGAGAGCGGCGCCTGGTTCGCCACCGTGCTGTGCTCCGGCTTCGACGCCGCCGTCAACGCCCGCGCCAACGCCCTGCGCTGGCCACCGGGACCCCGCCGCTACGACATCGCGATCCTCGCCGAGCTCGCCGCGTTCCGGCCCCGCCCCGTCACCCTCCACACCGACGCCGGCGTCCTCGAACTCGACGCCACGCTCGTCGCCGTCGGCAACACGCCCTTCTACGGCGGCGGCGTCCCCATCTGCCCCGAAGCCACCCCCGACGACGGCCTCTTCGACGTCACCGTGATCGGCGCCGCCGGCCGCCGGCAACTGCTGCGCCTGCTGCCCGGCCTGCGCACCGGCGCCCACGTGGGCCACCCCGCCGTGCGGACCTTCCGCACCGGTACCGTGCGCATCGAAGCCGCCGCGAACCCCACCTGGCCCGCCTACGCCGACGGCGAATCCCAAGGCCGGACCCCGGTCACCGCCACCTGCGTGCCCCGCGCCCTCACCGTCGTCGCTCCGTAACCACCCGGCCACCCGCGCGTCGGCACGCCGCGTGCGGACTGTCGGTGCTGTGTGGAACCCTGGGCAGGTGGCCAATAGCCCTTCCTCTTCCCCGGCCGAGGCCTACGCGGTCTCACGCCGACGCGCCAAGTACCCGCAGCTGACGCGCTTCGCCGGCGAGGTGTCGTTCGAGTTCGACGACTTCCAGGTCCGCGGCTGCGAAGCCCTCGAAGACGGTCACGGCGTGCTGGTGTGCGCACCCACCGGCGCCGGCAAGACCGTGGTCGGCGAGTTCGCCGTGCACCTTGCGCTCGCCGAAGGCCGCAAGTGCTTCTACACCACGCCCATCAAGGCGCTGTCGAACCAGAAGTACGCCGACCTCGTCGCCCGCTACGGCGGCGACGCCGTCGGCCTGCTCACCGGCGACACCTCGATCAACGGCAACGCCCAGGTGGTCGTGATGACCACCGAGGTCCTGCGCAACATGCTCTACGCCGGCAGCTCCGCCATCCCCGAGCTCGGCTACGTCGTCATGGACGAGGTCCACTACCTCGCCGACCGCTTCCGCGGCGCCGTGTGGGAGGAAGTGATCCTCCACCTGCCCGAATACGTGCGCGTCGTCGGGCTCTCGGCCACCGTGAGCAACGCCGAGGAGTTCGGCGAATGGCTCGTGGAGGTTCGCGGCGACACCACCGTCGTCGTCGACGAGCACCGGCCCGTGCCCCTGTGGCAGCACATGCTCGTCGGCAACCGCCTGATGGACCTGTTCGCCGGCCAGGACGAAAACGACCCCGGCGCCGAGCTGAGCATGAACCCGGGCCTGCTGCGCCGCGTCGAAGAACTCGGCCGCTTCGCCCCCGCGTCGATGCGCGGCAACCGCGGCGGCCGCCGCGGCGCACCCCGCCCACAGCGGTTCCGGCCGCCCTCCCGCGTCGACGTCGTCGAACGCCTCGATGCGGCCGGGCTGCTGCCGGCGATCGTGTTCATCTTCTCCCGCGCCGGCTGCGACGCCGCCGTCGCCCAGTGCGTGCGCTCCGGCCTGCGGCTCAACGGCCCCGAGCAGGTCGAGGAGATCCGTCGCATCGTCGCCGAGCGCACCGCCGACCTGCCCGAAGGCGACCTGAGCGTGCTCGGCTACTGGGAGTGGCGCGAAGCCCTCGAACGCGGGTTCGCCGGCCACCACGCCGGCCTGCTGCCCGCGTTCAAGGAGACCGTCGAGGAACTGTTCCTGCGCGGCCTCGTCAAAGCCGTCTTCGCCACCGAGACCCTCGCGCTCGGCATCAACATGCCCGCCCGCACCGTGGTGCTCGAACGGCTCGTCAAGTACAACGGCGAAGCCCACGTCGACCTCACCCCCGGCGAGTACACCCAGCTCACCGGCCGCGCCGGGCGCCGCGGCATCGACGTCGAAGGCCACGCCGTGGTCGCCTGGCAGCCCGGGGTCGACCCGAAGCAGGTCGCCGGCCTCGCCTCCACCCGCACCTACCCGCTGCGCTCCTCGTTCAGGCCCGGCTACAACATGGCGGTGAACCTCGTCGCCCAGGTCGGCGCCGACTCCGCCCGCGAACTGCTCGAACAGTCCTTCGCCCAGTTCCAGGCCGACCGGTCCGTGGTCGGCACCTCCCGGCGCATCGACCGCAACAAGGAAGCCCTCAAGGGCTACGCCGAAGCCGTCACCGGCGAGTTCGACGAGATGCTCGACTACGTCGAGCTGCGCGCCAAGATCTCCGCCCGCGAAAAGACCCTGTCGAGGCAGAACACCGCCAGCCGCCGCGCCGGCACCGCCGAATCGCTCGAGAAACTGCGCAAGGGCGACGTGATCGCCGTGCCGGCCGGCCGCCGCGCCGGCCTCGCGGTGGTCGTCGACCCGGGCCTCGACCCGATCCGCGAGCCGCGGCCCGTGGTCGTCACCGAGGACCGCTGGTCCGGGCCGCTGTCGGTCGCCGACTTCCCGGCCCCGGTCGAGGCCCTCGGCCGCATCCGCCTGCCCAAGCACATCGAGCTGCGCTCACCCAAGACCCGCCGCGACATCGCCTCGGCCCTGCGCGACTCCGGCATCTCGCTGCCCGGCCGGCAGCGCCGCCGCACCAGTCAGGGCGACGACGCCGAGCTCAACACCCTGCGCCGCGCCCTGCGCGCCCACCCCTGCCACGGCCTGGCCGAACGCGAGGCCAACCTCCGCTGGGTCGAGCGCTACCAGCGGCTGCAGGCCGAAACCGAGCAGCTCGAACGCAAGGTCGCCGCCACCACCCACTCGCTGGCCCGCGCGTTCGACCGGATCCTCGCGCTGCTCGGCGAACGCGGCTACCTCGGCCCCGGCACCGGCGAAGACCGCGTCACCGAACACGGCCACCGCCTCGCCCGCCTCTACAGCGAATCCGACCTCCTCGCCGCCGAGTGCATCCGCCACGGCGTGTGGGAAGGCCTCGGCGCGGCCGAGCTAGCCGCCGTCGTCTCCACGCTCGTGTTCGAGGCCCGCCGCGACACGGCGGGGGAGCCGCGGCTGCCCGGCGGCGCCGTGCCCAAGGCCTGGGAGGAGACCACCAAACTGTGGGTGGACCTCACCGAGGACGAACGCCGCCACCACCTCGACCGCACCCGCGAACCCGACGCCGGTTTCGCATGGCCGGTCTACCGGTGGGCCCGCGGCGAGTCCCTCGAAAAGGTCCTCACCGCCGCCGAGACCAACGGCCAGGAACTGTCCGCCGGCGACTTCGTGCGCTGGTCACGCCAGGTCATCGACCTGCTCGACCAGATCCGCGACGTCCTCGGCAAGGCCGACCCCGTCGGCGCCGCCGCCTCGGAGGCCGTGCGCGCGCTGCGCCGCGGCGTCGTCGCGGCCGGTGGGGCGTGACCGGTTGACCGAAAAGCGCGCTTCGGACCCGGGGCGTTCCCGGGCAGGTCGAGGTCACCGCACGGACAGGGTGCGCGTGGACGCGTGTGCTCGGCCGCGACGTGTGGTTGGATCGCGCTCGACACCGTGGGCAGCGGCCCCTTCCCGGGGGACCGGCGCCACAGGCGAACAAGGCGGAGGCGAAAGATGAGCACGCCGTATGGCGGCAACGACCCGCAGCAGCAGCCCCAGTACGGGCAGCAGCCGCAATACGGGCAACAGCCGGGCGGCGCCTACCCGCCGAGCGGTCCGCAGGAGCAGCCGTACAACCCGCAGCAGTACGGCCAGCAGCAACCGCAGGGCTACGACTCGCAGCCCACGCAGTGGGTCCAGCCGCAGCAACAGCAGCCGCAGTACGGCCAGCAGCCCGGCGGGTACCAGCAGCAGCCCCAGGCACCGCAGCAGCCCGCCCACGGCCAGCCCGGCCCTGGCCAGCCCGGCCCTGGACAACCCGGCCCTGGACAACCCGGCCCTGGACAACCGCAGTGGGGTCAGCAGCCGCCGCCGCAGCAGTACGGTCAGCCCTACGACCCCAACCGCCAGCAGCAGCCCCCGCAGCAGTACGGGCAGCAGCCCGGCGGCTACCCGCAGAGCGGCCCGCAGCAGCAGCCGCTGTACGGCGGCCAGCCGCAGACCGGCCCCCAGGCCCAGCAGCCCTACGGCCAGCCCGGCGGCAACCAGTACGACTACGGCCAGGCCACCGCGATCGCCCAGACCGTCGGCGACACCGGTGCCGAGCCGAAGTCGAAGCGAGGTCTGTTCATCGGCATCGGCGCGCTCGTGATCGTGGTCGTCGTGGTCGCGGTCCTCGGGTTCGTCGCCCCCGGTTTCTTCAAGACCGAGGTCTTCAACAACACCCAGATGCAGACCGACGTCGCGAAGCTGCTCACCGACACCTACAAGATCGAAGGCGTCAGCGGCGTCACCTGCCCGGCCGAGCAGAAGGTCGAAGACGGCGCGAAGTTCAACTGCACCGCGACCATCAACGGCAAGCCGCAGCAGGTCCCGATCACGGTCAAGGGCAGCGACGGCAATTACGAGGTCTCCCCGCCCGCCGCCCAGTGACCGACGCGGGCACCGTGGGTAACCAGTGGGCGACGCCGGGTAAATCGGTGGCCCACACCCCGCGGGCCACAGGATGATCCCGGCATGAGCGACCACACCGTACGGCTCCTGTCCGCCGCCGACGAGCTGCGTGAAGCCTGGAACCTCTTCCGCGGCGCGCTGCACGTGAAAGCCGGCAGCGACGAGGAGTGGGAACGGATCGGCGAGTCGCTCCAGCAGACGCGGGTGTTCGCCGCGTTCGACCCGGAGCTGATCGGCACGGTCCGCGCCGCCGAGCACGAGGTCCTCCTCCCCGGCGGCGCGCGGGTGCCGCTCGCCGCGGTGACCGGCGTCGGAGTCCGGGCCGGCCGCACCCGCCGCGGGGTGCTCAGCGCCCTGCAGACGGCGCAGCTGCACGACTTCACCGAGCGTGACGTCGTGCTCGCGTCACTGCACGCCACCGAGGGCGCGATCTACGGCCGCTACGGCTACGGCGTCGCCACCCTCAGCCGTACCCTCGTCGTCGACCGCCGCCGCGCCCAGCTTCGCCCGGAAGCGCCGGCCGGTGGCGAAGTGAGCGTGTTCGGGCTCGACCAGGCCCTGCCGCAGTGGCCCGACCTCTACGGCGCCACCGGCACCCTGCGGCCCGGCATGATCACCCGGCCCGCGCACTACTGGCCGATGAACGAGAACCAGGCCCGCCGCTCGGAAAGCCCCGTGGAGACCGCGGTGCACCGCGGCCCGGACGGCGTCGACGGCTATCTCGTCTACCACGTCGAACGCGGTGAAGGCGACCGGCAGAAGCTCACGGTGTTCGAGTTCCACTACACCAACCCCGCCGCGTTCGCGGGGCTGTGGCGGTTCCTGCTCTCGGTCGACCTCGTCGACGACATCGTCGCGATCGTGCGCCCGCTCGACGAACCCGTCGAGCTGCTCTTCACCGACCCGCGCGCGGTCAAGGTCACCGGCGTCGAGGACGAGACGTGGCTGCGGATGATCGACGTGCCCGCCGCACTCGCCGCCCGCACCTACGGCGACGCCGAACCGGTCGTGCTCGAGGTGACCGACCACCAGCTCACCACCAACGACGGCCGCTACCGCATCGGCCCGGACGGCGCCGAACGCAGCGACGCCGAGGCTGACCTGCGCCTCGACGTCGCCTCGCTCGCGATGCTCTACTTCGGAGCGTGGCGCGCCTCGGCGCTCGCCGACACCGGCCGGATCGAAGCCCTCGACGAAACCGCGGTGTCGCACGTGGACACTCTGTTCGAAACGCGCCGCGCGTCCTGGTGCGGTACTTTCTTCTGACCTTGACCAAGGGCCCGGCGACGGGCATCGGGGACAGGAGCGGGGACATGCGCGCCGTCACGGTGCTGGGCCTGTGCGGCCTCGGACTGCTGCTCACCACGAGCTGCTCGCCCCGGGCCGACCCGGCCGCGTCCGTCACCACCGTCACCGTCACGCCCACTCCCACCACGAGCGCGGGTGGCACGCCGAACAGTGCGGACGGTCCCGGCAGCTCCGGCGCGACCCCGGCGTCGGCCACTGGGCCCGGGCGCGTGTTCGACGCGAAAGCCATGGACACCGGCGTGGCCAAGATCCTCACCGACACCTACAAGATCGCCGACGTCGGCGACGTCAGCTGCCCCGACCGCCAGGGCGTCACCGACGGCTCCACGTTCCAGTGCGTCGTGGACATCGCGGGCGTCCCGAAACACGTCCCCATCACCGTCACCGGAACCGACGGCGACTACACCGTCGACCCTCCCCGGTAGACCGGCCGCCGCACGGCCACCACGTTGTGCCCTCACGAACAACCCAGCATGGTTCGTGAACGGCTAACCAGACGCCGTGCGCAGCTCGACCTCACCGGCACCTACTTCCTCACCTCCGGCGTCGCGGGCGTGGCTCCGGCCGAAGGCACCCTCGGGTTCGCGGCCCGGGCGGGCTGGGTGGTCGACTACGACCTCGGCCACCACGTGTCCCCGGCGACCGACCCCACCGTGGTGCACGGTTACCTCAAAGGCGACCCGGTCGGGACCAACGCCTACCGGCTCGACCCCCAGCTGGTGTCGCTGGCCTACCACCTCACCGCGAACACCCCGCTGGCCGACAGCGCCGAAGCCGCCGCCGACCGGGTCCACTACGCGGGGCAAGCCGGCCGTACCCCGTTCGTCACCCGCTGCGACACCGTGACCGGCGACGACTACTGGACCGGCCAAGACGCGTTCGAGACCGCGGCGTACCTCGTCGGCCAGTGGACGAACGGCACCGGGACCTACTGCACGACCCAGCAGGAAGACAACGCCACCGCGACGGTGCTGGCCCGCCACGACCGGCTCGACCACTGCCTGTCCCTGCGCACGGCCAGCGACTTCGACCAGCCCTACCCCGGCCAGAGCGCCGCCGACCGGCTGTCGACGTTCCCCGGCTTCACCATCTCCGTCGCCAACGCCTACGCAGTCGCGTCCCGGGTCGCACACCACCTCATCCCCAGCCATGACCCGTCCGGACCAGTTCTGACCGGACGCCGCGAAAACTGCGTAGCACCCGTGCGGCCGGCTTGGTTGGATCGCGACATGAGCGACTTCGTGGTACGCCCGATCACCGACGACGAGCGCCGGTCCACTTTCGACCTGCTCGCGCAAGCACTGCACGGCCCGCTACCCTCCGACGAGCTGTGGGCGAAGATGGACGGTTCCTGGGAAGCGCCCGGCAAGTTCGGGGCGTTCGCCGACGACCGGCCGATCGGGATCGCCAGCGGGTTCGCCACCACGATCGCCGTGCCCGGGGGTGCGGTGCTGCCCGCACAGGCGGTCGACGGCGTCGGTGTCCGTGCCGATTGGACGCGCCGCGGTGTCGTCACCGCGCTGATGACCGCGCAGCTCACCGATCTCGCCGAGCGCGGCACCACGCTGGCGTGCCTGCACGCGAGCGAAGCCGTGATCTACGGCCGTTTCGGCTACGGCATCGCGACCGCCGGCGCGACGGTGCGCGTGGACCGGCCGGCGCAGCTGCGCGAAGGTGCCGAAGCAGGCGGCGCGGTCCGATTGCTCGACGCCGACGAAGCCCGCGTTGCACTTCCCGCGCTCTACGAGCGCATCGGGCTGCACACGCCCGGCATGATTAGCCGCCCCGAGACGTGGTGGCCGATCGCGCTGAACCAGCGCCTCAGCCGCGAAGGCGGGTACCGCACGGCCGTCCACACCGGACCCGACGGCCAGGACGACGGCTACGCGATGTTCACCAGCGTCGACCAGCGCACCGCGGCCGACCCGGAACCCGGCCCCCTACTGGAAGTCCGCGACCTGCACGGCGCGACCCCGGAAGCGACCGCCGCGCTGTGGCGGTTCCTCTTCTCGATCGACCTCGTCACCGGCGTCACGTCGCGCTTCCGCCCCGCGGACGAGCCGTTGAGCGTGCTGCTGACCGACCCGCGCCGCGCCCGCACCCTGGAACTCGAGGACGACCTGTGGCTGCGGCTGGTCGACGTCGCCGGCGCGCTCGCCGCCCGCACCTACGGCGATGCCGAACCCGTCGTGTTCGAAGTGGACGATCGGCTCCTGCCCGCCAACCGCGGCCGCTACCGCGTGGGCCCCGACGGTGCCGAACGCACTCACGCCGAAGCGGACCTGCGCCTCGACGCCGACTCCCTCGCCATGCTCTACCTCGGCGAGTGGCGCGCGACCACCCTGGCGCAAGCCGGCCGGATCACCGCGGTGAACACCGAGGCACTGCGCCGGGCCGACACGCTGTTCGCCACCGACGCCCGGCCCTGGTGTGGCACGTTCTTCTGAGCCGCGCTCACGCCTTCGGCAGGGCCGCCACCAACCGCTCCACGGACCGGCCCAGGTTCCACCGCTCGGCGAGCTCCGCGACCCGGTCCGGATCCGCGGGGCTCGCCGGCACGGCGTCCGGCCCGGACTGCTCCACCGGCGCGTCCACCGCCACCCGCACCACCGTCGGCGCCACGGCGAGGTAGTCACCCGCATCCTTCAACCGCAACCGCATCTTCAACGGCAGCCGCGAGTCACCAGACTGCGCCGCCGCGATCAGCTCCTCCAGCGACCCGAACTGCGTGATGAGCTTCGCCGCCGTCTTCTCGCCGATCCCGGCCACCCCGGGCAGCCCGTCGGACGGGTCACCGCGCAGCGCGGCCATGTCCGCGTACCCGGGACCCGCGAACGAGGCCGGCACGCCGTAGCGCTCGGCGATCTCGGCCTGCCCCAGCACCTCGGCCTTGGCCCAGCCCTTGCCCACGTACACCACCGACGTGGGCGTCGGCGTCTCGCGCACGAGCTGGAACAGGTCCCGGTCGCCCGTGATGACCTCCACCGGCGCGTCCTGCTCCCGGGTCGCGAGCGCGCCGATCACGTCGTCGGCCTCGTACCCGGCCGCCTCGGCCGTGGCGAACCCGAACGCGGCCAGCACGTCGAGGATCACCGGAACCTGCGGCGTGAGCGTGTCGGGCACCTCCTCCACGTCGGCCTCACCCTCGCCGTGGCCCGGCACGGCGACCCGGTGCGCCTTGTAGCTCGGCAGCAGATCGGTGCGGAACTTCGGCCGCCAGTCCGCGTCCAGGCACGCCACCAGCCGCGACGGGCGCCGGTCGGTGAGGATGCGCGCCAGCGTGTCGGTGAAGCCGCGCACGGCGTTGACCGGCGTCCCGTCGGGCGCGGTCATCGAATCGGGCAGCGCGTAGTACGAGCGGAAGTACAGGCTCGCGGAATCGAGGAGAGCGAGTGGTCCGGTCACGCGCCCAGCCTGCCACGTCCACCCGCGTCGTACCCCGCCTGACGCGCCGCCCGGTTTCCGCCGTCGTGTGCCGGGTACCCGTGATGGCAACCGCGGGAAAGGGGAGCAGGAGTGCGCGTACTGGTCACCGGGGCGTCCGGTTTCGTCGGGAGCCGCGTCGCCGAGGCACTGGCCGGGCAGGGGCACGACGTGCGCGCGATGACCCGCAACCCCTCCGCCTACACCGGCGCGGGCACCGCCGTGCACGGCGACGTCGAAGATTCCCGCTCGCTCGAGAAGGCGCTGCAGGGCACCGACGCCGCCTACTACCTCGTGCACTCCCTCGAAGCCCGCGACTTCGAACGCCGCGACGCCGCCGCGGCCCGCGCGTTCGCCCTGGCCGCGCGCCGCGCCGGGACCGGCCGCATCGTCTACCTCGGCGGGCTCGGCGACGACACCGACGACCTGTCCGCCCACCTGCGCAGCCGCCGCCAGGTCGAGTTCCTGCTCGCCGGCACCGGCGTGCCCGTCACGGTGCTGCGGGCCGGCATCGTGATCGGCCACGGCGGCATCTCGTGGGAGATCACCCGCCAGCTCGTGGAACACCTGCCGGCGATGATCACACCGCGCTGGGCCGCGACGCGCGCGCAGCCGATCGCGATCGCCGACGTGGTGCGCTACCTCGTCGGCGTGCTCGACGCCCCCGCGGCGGTCGGCCGCACGTTCGAGATCGGCGGCGCCGAACAGCTGGCCTACCTGGACATGCTGAAGCGGCTGGCCCGCATCGAGGGCCGCAGCACCGTGATCGTGCCGGTGCCACTGCTCTCGCCGCGGCTGTCGTCCTACTGGCTCGCGCTGGTCACCGACGTCGACGTGGCCACCGGCCGCACCCTGGTCGACTCGATGAGCAACGAAGTCGTCGTCCGCGACGCCTCGATCCGCGACGTCGTACCGTTCGAGCCCATGGACTTCGACTCCGCCGCCCTGGCGGCACTGGCCGAACGCGCGCGGGCGGCGTGATGCGGCGGTTGCTGCTCGGCGCGGTCACCGCGGCGGGCACCGCCCTGCTGGGCCGGTCTTTGGCCACCCCACCCGGTTCGGCCCGCTTCCCGCTGCGCACCGGCGCCGTCGCCGCGACGTGGGTCGCCGGCGGGCTGGCCGCCGGACCACCGCCCCGGGGTAGCTCACGCCACCCGGTCGCGACGCCGGTGGCGGTGGGCGTCGGCGCGTTCGGCGTCTTCTACGGCTGCGCACTCGTCGCCCGCCGGATCCCGCCGTTGTCCCGCGCGATCGCCGGAGTGCTGGCCTACGCCGACCGCGGCACCGGGCCGGCCATCTACGCCACCACGCTGCTCACCGGCGCGGCCGAAGAGGTCTTCTTCCGCGGCGCCCTGCACAGCGCGGCGACCCGCGCACCGGTGGCGACCTCGACCGCGGTCTACGCACTGTCCACCGTGGCCACCCGCAACCCCGCGCTCGTGGCCGCGTCGATCGTGATGGGCACGCTGTTCGGGCTGCAACGGCGCGCGACCGGCGGCATCCAGGCACCGCTGCTGACCCACGTGGTCTGGTCCGCACTGATGCTCACCGCCCTGCCGCCACTGTTCGAAACTCCGGCCCCGCCCGGGTGACGGGCGCGGCCGTACGCCGGTACTAGGCTCAGCCGCATGTCGCGCCGATCCCTCCACACGCCCGCCCCGGACGCCGCCGCGCTCCGCGCCCGCCTCGACCGCGCAGCGAAGGCGGCCGCCGCCGCGGACACCGACGCCCTGCTCATCGCCCCCGGTTCCGACCTGCGCTACCTGCTCGGCCAGGCCGGCGGGTCGTTCGAGCGGCTCACCACGCTCGTGGTGCCCGCCGACGGCGTGCCCGCGCTCGTCGTGCCCAAGCTGGAGGCCCCCGGCTACGCCGACGTGCCCACCGACGAGCTCGGCGTCGAAATCCTCACCTGGGTCGACGGCGACGACGCCTACGGCCTCGTGGCCGACCGCCTCGGCAAGGCCCGCCGCGTCGCCGTCAGCGACTTCACCCCGGCCCTGCACGTGCTCGCCCTGCGCGCCGCCCTCGGCGACGCCGAGCAGACGCTGGCCGGACCCGTCGTGCGGGAGCTGCGGATGCGCAAGGACGCCGCCGAGATCGCCGCGCTGCGCGCCGCCGGAGCCGCGATCGACCGCGTGCACGCCCGCGTCGGCGAATGGCTGCGCGCCGGCCGCACCGAGGCCGAGGTCGGTGCCGACATCGCCGCCGCGGTCGTCGAGGAAGGCCACACGGTCGCCGACTTCGTGATCGTCGGCTCCGGCCCCAACGGCGCCAGCCCCCACCACGACGTCTCCGACCGCGTGATCGAACGCGGCGACGTGGTCGTGGTCGACATCGGCGGCCCGCTGCCCGAGGGCTACAACTCCGACTCCACCCGCACCTACGCCGTCGGCGAACCCCGCGACGCCGACGTGGCCTCGACGTATGCGGTGCTCCAGCAGGCGCAGCAGGCCGCGGTCGACGCCGTCCGCCCGGGCGCCACGGCCGAATCGATCGACGCCGCCGCGCGCGACGTGATCGACGCCGCCGGTTTCGGCGAGTTCTTCATCCACCGCACCGGCCACGGGATCGGCCTCGACGTGCACGAGGAGCCCTACATCATCGCGGGCAACACGCTGCCGCTGGAGCCGGGCATGGCGTTCAGCGTCGAGCCGGGCATCTACCAGCCGGGCCGCTGGGGCGCCCGCATCGAGGACATCGTCGTGGTCACCGAGACCGGCGTCGAGGCCGTGAACACGCGGCCGCACGAGCTCGTCGTGCTCGACGCATGACCGGCCCCCTGGAGCCGCTCGACCAGGCGATCGTGCAGGAGCTCGCCGCCGACGGCCGGCGCAGCTTCACCGACCTCGCCGAACGCGTCGGGCTCTCGGTGTCGGCCGTGCACCAGCGCGTGCGGCGCCTGGAACAACGCGGCGTGATCCTCGGCTACACCGCCCGTCTCGACGGCGAGCAGATCGGCCTCCCGCTCACCGCGCTGATCTCGCTGACCCCGAACGACCCGGCCGCCCCCGACGACTACCCGCAGCGCATCCAGCACATCACCGAGATCGAGTCCTGCTACTCGGTCGCCGGCGACGAGTCCTACATCCTGCTGGTGCGCGTCGCTTCCCCGCTCGGCCTGGAGGACCTCCTGCGCCGCATCCGGGAAGCCGCGAAGGTCTCGACCCGCACGACGGTGGTCCTGTCGACCCCGTTCGAAGGCCGGTCGCCGACGTTGTGACGCGTGGTGCTCCCTCGTGCGGCGGGGGAGCACCACGAACTCTCACACCACGACCTTTCACACCACGACCTTTCTCACCACGATCGAGCCGCACGAGGCGGCCGGCCGTTCCGGGTGCGGGCCCGCCGGCCGGTCGAGGATCCGGCCAGAGCGACGTCCGCCCAGCGCGGTCAGCGGCTCCGGTTCACCGGCCGACCTGATCACGGCCCGCCGGGAACACCGCCAGCGTGTCGAGCATCGCCCGCATCGCGCGTGGTTCACCGGCCAGGGTGACGTCGGCGAACTCGGCCTCCCTGGCCGAGGTTGGACCGGTCAGGAACCTCGCCAGCGCCTCCCGCGTGGCCGTCACCGTGACGTCGGGGTCGGTGGTCTCACCGCGGGTCAGCGTCCAGCGTGAGCCGTCGAAGGCGAGCACGAGAGCCTCGTCGACGTGGAACTGCCAGCGGGCCGGCTCGATCACGGCACCGACGTCGGCGAGCCTGATCTGCACCGCCCACAGCAGGTGTTCCGGGTGCGTCGGCTCGCCGGGACCGGGCGGGCGCGGCGCGTTGCGCAGGCCCCACAGCGCGAGCTGCTCCAGTGTCGGCACCAGGTCCTGGCCCGCCTCGGTCAGGCGGTACCAGACCTCACGCCGGCCCGGTTCGCGGTCGGCGGTCACGATGCCGTCGCGGTCCAGCTCGCGCAGCCGCCGGGTGAGCGTGGTCGGGGTGATGCCGCCGAGCACGCCCACGAGGTCGGTGAAGCGGCGCGGGCCGTGCACCAGGTCGCGCACGATCAGCAGGGTCCAGCGATCACCGAGCCGGTCCAGGCTCTGGGCGATCAGGCAGTAGTGGCCGTAGGTGCGGCTGTCCGTCTCCACATAAGATATCTTACAGATACTATCTTTGAGATACCCTGGGGAAGGCGTACTCATGACCGACATCGACACGCACTACGCGACCGGGCTGTCGCGCTCCGCCATCGAGCAGGCGCTGGTGGTGGCGGGCAAGGACCTCGACCGCCTCGTGCCCGCCGACCTGGCCACGCTCGAGGACTTCCACACCATGGGCCGCCTCGCCACCGGCGCGCTCGCCGACCTGGCGGCCGTGACCTCGGCCGACGCGGTCCTCGACGCCGGCAGCTGCATCGGCGGCACGGCCCGCTTCCTCGCCGACCGCCACGGCTGCCGCGTCAGCACCGTGGACCTGACCGCCGAGTACTGCCGCACGGCCCGGTGGCTCGACGAGCTCGTCGGCCTGCCCGGGATCGACGTCCACCACGGCGACGTCACCGACCTCCCCTTCCCCGACGCCGCGTTCACGGTGGTGTTCAGCCAGCACGTCCAGATGAACGTCGCCGACAAACCCGCGCTCTACCGGGAGGCCCACCGCGTCCTCGCGCCGGGTGGGCGGCTGGCGATCTGGGACGTGATGGTGGGTGACGGCGAGCCGCTCGACTACCCGCTGCCCTGGGCCGACGAGCCCGCCCACACCCACCTCGCCGCAGCCGAAGAGCTGCGCGAAGCCGTGGAATCGGCCGGGTTCACCGTGTCGAGCTGGACCGACCTCACCGAGACCGCCGCCGGCCTCATGCAGGCCGTGCTGGCCCAGCCGCCGAACCCGCTCGGGCTGCACATCTTCGTCCCGGATTTCGCGGCGAAAGCCGCCCACCTCACGCAGGCCCTCGCCGACGGCCGGCTGCGGGTCGTGCAGGCCGTCGCGATCGCGTGAACCATCCACGGGCCCGAGCACTGGTACGATAAAAGGTATGGCAACACGTAAGGTCACCCTCTCGCTCGACAGTGGTGCGCTCGAGTTCGCCGAACGAGCTGCGAAAGCGCACGGGATCTCGGTCTCGTCCTGGTTGTCCAAGGCGGCCCGGAGGGAGGCCGTGCGCACGGGTTACACCCCGCAACCCGCGACGCCTGCCCCCGTGGCCGAGGCGGATGAGGTGGAACGGACAGCGGCGGAAAAGGACATGCGTGCGCAGGGGTGAAGTCTGGACGTACCACCCCCCGACCGAACCCGCGCGGGAACGCACCGTGGTGCTCCTGTCGTCGGACGGGGTGAACGAGTCCGAACGGCCGTGGCTGCTCGGCACCGAACTGCTCGACCGCGACCCGCAGGACATCCTGGGTGTGGCGGTCGACGCCCGGTACTGGGTGTCCACCCTGAACCTCACGCGGCTGTACCGGCCGTGGTTCGCCGAGCGCATCGCGGAGATCGACCAGGAAGTGCAGGAACACATCGACGTCGCACTGCGGGCGGCGCTCGACCTCTAACGGCCGGCGACCTCGGGCACGGCGTGGAGCTTGCCGTCGGGGCCGGCCAGGCAGACGGCGTTGCCGCCGCGCACGGCGAGGAACTCCGAGAGACAGTCGGCGATCGCGGCGTGCCCGGCGGCGTTGGGGTGGAACGACTCCTGCAGCGCGTGCTGCGCGCGGTCGGCCTGGCCCAGATCGCTCAGGTGCAGCGTCAGGCGCGTGAACCACTCCGAAGCCGGGTTCGGCCCGCCGCTGCACGCCTCGTGGTGCTCACCCGCGCGTGCCAGGTCGAGGAACCGCGCGCCCGACTGCACGGCGGCCTGCTTGAGGCCCGCCGACAGCGTGGTGATGCCCGTCGTCGAGATCCACTGCAGATCGTCGGTGCGGAACGGGCAGCCGTTGAGGTTCTGCAGCCCCGCCGGCACGTCCGCGGCGACCGGCGTGGCGTAGGACTGCAGCACGAGCTGGTAGTCGGCGGGCACGTAACCCGCTTGGGCCAGCACCTTTTTCACGTCACCGACCGCGTTCACGACCTTCGGGACCATCGCATCCACTTTGGACTGCCAGGTCTGGCGCAGTGCGACGTTGCACGAGGGCCCGGTCGCGTTGAACCACGCCTTGAAGCACTCGGAGACCTGCGCGGAGAACTTCGGGTCGTCGTTGGCGCCGATCGCGATCACCACGGCGGCCACCCGGTGGTTCTTCACCACCGCGGCCAGCTGCTGCGCTTGCGACTGCTCACCCCACTGCTTCACACCACCCAGCGCGACCTGCTCCGCCGGCGCACCCGAGCACGCCAGGTTCACGCGCGCCGTGACCTCCGGGATGCGGACCTTCTGCACGAACGCGTCGGCCGAGCGGTGGCACCAGTCGCCGTTGCGGCCGTCGGTGTCGGGGGTGTAGCGGCCGGCGCCCTCACCGGACACGGTGCTGTCACCGATCGCGACCACCGTCAGCGGGCCCGTGCCGGGCGGACCTTTGCGCGGCAGCGGCTGCCCGGGTTTGAGCCCGGGACCGGAAAGCGCGAAGAAACCCGCCAGTGCAGCCACGCAGGCGAGGACCAGGGCCCCCCACCACCACCGGAATCGTCGCATCGCCCGGCCAGTCTAGCCAGCAGGCCCGGCTTCGGTGTCTTCCCCGGTCCGCACTGGGACATCGGTCACCACCGAGACGGGAGCGGATGCCGTGAACGGGGACGACAAGGACGGGCGACGGACGCGGGAGGCCATCAGCCGCGCCGCGTCCGGTATCCGCTCCCAGGATTCGCTCAGGCACGAGCACCGCCGGCCTGCCGATCGTCCACAATGGACTGACCGGCGGAGAACGGATTCCGGGTCGGCGCCGGCCGCCGCGTGCGGTGCACCGTGGTCACCCTGCGGGTACTTCCAGGGGCACACGGCCACCCCGCAGCTGCGCCGACTCGCTGCTGCTGGCGCTCGCCCCGGCCGGGGACCAGCGTCCGCTCGCCGACCTGCCCGAGCCGGTCCGGCTTACCGAGCTCAACGGCCCGAGCTACTGGCCCGACCACGAACCCGGCCGGTTGCGGACCGGGCTCGGCCGCTATGCGCCGCTCAGCCTCGTGCGCCTCGCCGACGTGGTGCCCGACCTCGGCATCCACTGCACCGCCGGAGCCCGCCCGAACTGCTCGAACAGGTCCTCGCCGGCGCCGACCGCCATACCCTTACCGCCGCCGCCCGCACCGCGCTCGCCCCGGCGCTGTCCACCCCGGCGACGAGGCCATCCGCACCATCGTCGAAGCCGGCTGGGCCTTCAGCCGGCCTGCCGCCCTGGGGGCATCCATCGCCGCGGCCGACCTGTACCCGGTGACCGTCCCGGGTGCCCGCCCCGTCACGACGGCAGCCTGGCGGAGGGCGGCGTTGCACGCGGTCCGCCACGCCTGAAGATGTTCTCCGTTCGGCTCCGGAGCGTCGGTGGGGTGAGTTTGTTGTCCTCGCGGGGCGGGTTGCGGTGGGCGTGCACCCCGAGGCTGGAGTGTGCTGACGGCCGCTGAGCCGTCTTCGGATCGGGGTGCGGGGAGGGGCCTGGGTGATCCGGCCCTGCCTTGGTCAGGGGCCGTTGCGTTGGTTCGGTGGTGGTCACTTGCCTTGGCGAGGTGGTGGGTTCCGGCGCCACGACCCTCGCTCGGGCCGGCCCAGTCGCCCGCCTGTCACTCCCGGTCGTCGGTGGCATCAGTCGTCGCAGTGTCCCCCGTGCGGTCGCCCCGGAGGTCTCTTTCCGTGAGCGCCGCACGCTTGTGTGCCAGCAGATCCTGCTCGGCGGCGTTCCCCGCCAGCTCCACGGCCCGGTCGTACTCCGTCACCGCCTCGGCGCGGCGGCCGGCGCGGGCGAGCAGGTCGGCGCGCACGGCGTGCAGCAGGTGGTAGCCGTCGAGGTCGAGCGCGTCGATCAGGTCCAGACCCGCGGCAGGACCCGACACCTCCGCGACGGCCACCGCCCGGTGCAGCGCGACCACCGGCGTCGGCGCGAGGGCCAGGAGGTGGTCGTACAACTGCACGATCTGGTGCCAGTCGGTGGCCGCCGCGGTGGGGGCGTCGCTGTGGACGGCGTTGATCGCGGCCTGCAGCTGGTAGGGCCCGGGGCGGTCGCGGCGCAGGCAGCGGCGGACGAGGTCCTGGCCTTCCGTCACCAGTGTGGGGTCCCAGAGCTGCCGGTCCTGGTCGGGCAGCAGGACGATCGCGCCGTCGGCCGTGGTGCGGGCGGGACGGCGGGACTCGACGAGCAGCATCAGCGCGAGCAGGCCCAGTACCTCGGGCTCGTCGGGCATCAGCTCGGCCAGCACGCGCCCCAGGCGGATCGCCTCGGCCGCGAGGTCGGGGCGGCCCAGTGCCGGACCGGCGGTGGCGGTGTGGCCCTCGGTGAAGACCAGGTACACGACGGCGAGCACGGCGTCCAGCCGGTCGGGCAGGTCGGCGTCGGCGGGGACGCGGTAGGGGATGCGCGCGTCGCGGATCTTGGCTTTGGCGCGGGAGATCCGCTGGGCCATCGTCGGCTCGGGCACAAGGAACGCGTGCGCGATCTCGCCGGTCGTGAGCCCGCCGAGCAGCCGCAGGGTGAGCGCGACGCGGGCGTGCGGGGCGAGCGCGGGGTGGCAGCAGGTGAACACGAGGCGCAGCCGTTCGTCATGCACCGGGCCCTCCTCGGCGGGTTCGGAGGCCGGTCCACGGGCAGCGTGCAGCAGCGCGGCCTGGGCGTGCCGGTCGGCGCGGGAGGCCTCGCGGCGCAGCCGGTCGACCGCCCGGTTGCGGGCGGTCGTCACGAGCCAGCCGGCGGGGCTCGGCGGCAGGCCGTCGGCCGGCCACCGGCTCGCCGCCGCCGCGAAGGCCTCCTGCACCGCTTCTTCGGCGATGTCGACGTCGCCGAACACCTTCACCAGAACCGCCACGGCCCGTCCGTACTCGGCGCGGAACACCCGGTCGAGCGCGTCCACAGTGGACACGTTCAGGCCTCGCCCTGGAACGGCCGGACCTCCACCGGCAACGTGGTGATCCCGGCGATCCGCCCGGCCCACCTCAGCGCCGCGTCGAGGTCCGGCGCCCGGACGATCGTGAAACCGCCCAGGTGTTCCTTGCCCTCGGTGAAGGGGCCGTCGGTCATCAGCACGTCGCCGTCCTTCGCGCGCACGACCGTCGCGGAGTCCGGTGCGTGCAGGCCGCCGGAGAACACCCAGGCGCCGGCCTCGCGCAGTTCGGCGTTGAGCGCGTCCAGCCGGGCGCCGATGTCCTCGAGTTCCTCGGCCGGGGGCGTGGGTCCGTCGGGCTGGTAGACGCTGAGCAAGTACTGCTTCATGGCTCGATCCTTCCTTCTTGTCACCCCTTACACGAACGGCCCGGCGCCACTTCGACAACTTGCGCGAAAACAACGGGCTTGTCGGGGGAGCGGGCGCTGGACCAATTCTGCCGCTGACCCGGGCGGTGAAATTCGCGGCGTTGTGACCCGCGACGGGGAGGCGGAGGGTGAGGGGACCGGTGGCGTCACCGGGGCGCCGCCCGACCGGCGGGAGGTGGATCGTGTTCGCTCGCAGCACGACGATCCAGCTGAAGCCGGCGTCGATGGACGACGCGGTCGCGCACGTGCGCGACACGGTCATGCCCGCGGCGCTGGCCACCGAGGGCAACGTGGGGCTGTCGATGCTCCTCGGCCGGGAGGACGGCCGCACGATCGTGACCACGGCGTGGCGCTCGGCCGAGGCCATGCGCGAGAGCGCGGCGGCCATGGAAGTGCTGCGGCAGCAGGTCGTGGAGATGTTCGGCGGGCCGCCGCAGGTGGAGGAGTGGGAGATCGCCCTGCTGCACCGCGATCACCACACCGGCGACGGCGCGGCGGTGCGGGCGACGTGGCTCAAGGTCACCCCCGACCGCATCGACGCAGTGGTGGACGTCTTCAAGATGACCGCGATGCCGGCACTTGCCGAATTCGCGGGGTTCTGCAGCGCCAGCCTGCTGGTCGACCGGGAGAGCGGCCGGTGCGTGGCCTCGATCGGCTACGACAGCGCCGAGGCGCTCGCCGGCTCCGCCGAGAAGGCGAACACGCTGCGTGCGGCCACTCTGCGGGAAGCGGGCGCCGAACGGCTCGACGTCCGCGAGTTCGAGCTCGCCATCGCGCACCTCAACGTGCCCGAGATGGCGTGAAGGAAGCCCGGGCCGGCGGTGCGCGGGGAAGAGCCCGCCGGCCCGGGCCGTTAATCACCGTCGGCCGCGAAAACGCGGAAGACGCGCGGGTGACAATTCTCCGCCGCGGTGATCCGCGGGCGACGAAGAAACGTTAGGTCTGGACATTTCCCGCGGTTACCGTGGTCCGATGGTGATGTCCCGGCGCGCGATTCTCTCCCAGGCCACCCTCGCCGCCGCGGGCGGTCTCGGGTGGGCGGCCGGCCCGGCCGCGGCCACCGGGCGTCCCCGGGTGCAAGACTCGCTGCGCGCGGCGATCCGGCGGCTGCACGAGAGCCCGCACGGCCCGCCCGCGGTTGTCGTCGCGATCAGCCGCGGCACCGGTATTTTCTCCTACACGGCCGGAGTTTCCCGGCTCGGTGCGCGCCGGGAGCCGCACCCGGGCGATCGGATGCGGGTCGCGAGCGTGGCCAAGGCGTTCAGCGGTGCGACGGCGCTCTCGCTGGTGAGCAGCGGCCGCCTCTCGCTCGACACCACGGTGGGGCGGGGTGTGCGGGGCGTGCCGCGCGAGTGGTCGGCCGTCACGCTGCGGCACTTGCTGGGGCACACGAGCGGGATTCCCGACTTCAGCGGAACCGACGCGTTCCGCGACGCGCTGATCCCGCACCTGCTCGATCCGCCGCCGCCCCGGGAATTGCTGTCGTTCGCGACCGACCCCGCACTCGAGTTCCGCCCCGGCACCCGCTACGCGTATTCGAACTCCGACAACGTCCTCGTCGCGCTGATGTGCGAGTCGGCGACCGGCCGCCGCTACGAGGACGTGCTCCGGCAACGGGTCCTGGAGCCGATGGGGCTGCGGGACACGAGCCTGCCGCGCGGCGCGGACCTGGCGGAGCCGGCCCTGCACGGCTACGGCACCACCGGGCCCGGCCGGCCCGAGGACGTCACGAGCCAGATCGCGGCGGGCTGGAGCTGGGCTTCCGGCGGTGTCGTGTCCACCCCGGCCGATCTCGTGCGGTTCATCCGCGCCTACGTCGGCGGCGCGGTGAGCGACCGGCAGGCGCGGGAAGCCCAGTTCCGGTTCCGGCCGGGCGGGTCCGAGCCGCCGGGCCCGGGCACGAACTCCGCGGGCCTGGCGCTGTTCCGCTACGACACGCGTTACGGCCGCGTCTACGGCCACACCGGCAACACCGCGGGCTACACGCAGTTCACCGCCGCCACGCCGGACGGGCGGGCCGGTGTGGCCGTGTCGATCACGGCGCAGATCACCCCGACGACCGGGCCGCAGCTGTTCGGGCAGCTGAGGGAGATCTTCGAGCTGGCCGTCGGGGTGCTGCTGGCCGGCTAAGGTGCCGATCGTTACCAATCCGACCACAGTCACGGCCGAATGGCTTCGTAGCAACGGTTACGTGCCGCGAGGGGTCGGCCTACTCTTGGTCGGATTGGTAAGGCCTGGCCGGTGCCGTCACCTCGGTGAGCCCGGTCAACGCCGCCGGCAACGCGCCTCGGTGCAGCACGCCGAGGCGCTGGGTCGCGCGGGTGAGCGCGACGTACAGCTCGGCGGCGCCACGCGGTCCGTCGTCGAGGATGCGGTCCGGGTCCACGACCAGCACGGCGTCGAACTCCAGGCCCTTCGTCTCCGACGCCGGCAGCGCGCCGGGCACGTCCGGTGGTCCGATCACGACGCTCGTGCCCGCCTGGCCCGCTTCCTCGTGCACGAACTCCTCGACCGCGCCGGCCAGCTCGGCCTCGGTGACGCGCCGGGACCACGGCTGGACGCCGTTGGCGCGGACCGACTCCGGCGGCCGGATCCCCGGCGCGAACCCGGCCAGCACCGCAGCCGCGACACTCATGATCTCCGCCGGCGTGCGGTAGTTCACCGTGAGCGACCGGTACACCCAGCGGTCGCTCACGTAGCGGTGCAGCATCGCGTCCCACGACGTCGCCCCGGCCGCCGACCGCCGCTGGGCGAGGTCGCCGACCACGGTGAACGAGCGGCCCGGGCAGCGCCGCATCAGCACCCGCCAGTCCATTTCGGACAGCTCCTGCGCCTCGTCGACCACCACGTGCCGGTAGGTCCAGTCCCGGTCCGCGGTGGCGCGCTCGACGAGGTCGCGGGTGTCGCGTTCGGTGAACCGCTCGGCCAGGTCCTCGCCGTAGAGCAGATCCTTGGCGAGCAGGCCGACGTCGTCGTTGAGGTCCTCGCGCGCGATGAGCGTGTCGAGCACGTTGGCGGCGTAGGCGGCCTGGGCGGTGCGTTCCCGTTCGGCCGCGCGTTCGGCCCGCTCCTCGGCGGCCGTGTCGCGGCCCAGCAGGTCGACGAGCTCGTCGAGCAGTGGCACGTCCGACACCGTCCACGCTTCGCCGTCTTCGCGCAGCAGCGTCTCGGGCGCACCGGCCGCGCGCAGCCGTTCGGGCGACTCGTACAGCGCCGCGAGCAGGCCTTTCGGCGTGAGGATCGGCCAGAGCTCGTCGATCGCCGCCGTGAACCGCGTGTTGGTGGCGAGGTCTTCGACGAGTGTGCGCTTGAGGTCGGCGCGTTCCTCGGTGTCGTCGCGGCCAAGCCAGCCCCGGCCGATGCGGCTGATGGCCCGCTCGGTGAGCACGTAGGTCACGATCTCGGTGAACACGGCGCGCGCCTCGTTGTGCGGCAGCCCGCTCGCGCGGGCCTCCTCGACGGCCCACTGCGCGGTCTCGGCGTCGATGCGCACAGTGACGTCACCGACCGTGATCGGCACCGGCTCCTCGGGTGTGCGCTGCCGATCGGCGATCGCGGCCGCGAGCACGTCGAGGATCTTCAGCCTGCCCTTCAGGCGCGCCACCTCCGGCACGTCCTCGGCGGTCACGTGCAGGCCGGGCACGAAGCCGCCGGTGGTCGTGAACACCACGTCGGTCTCGCCCAGCGACGGCAGCACCCGCCCGATGTGGTGCAGGAACGCCGGGTTGGGCCCCACCACGAGGGCGCCGTGGCGTTCCATCCGCTCGCGCTGCGTGTAGAGCAGGTAGGCGACGCGGTGCAGCGCCACCACGGTCTTGCCGGTGCCCGGCCCGCCTTCGATCACCAGCACACCCGGGTGGTCGAGCCGGATGATCTCGTCCTGCTCCGCCTGGATCGTCGCGACGATGTCGCGCATCCCCTCGCCGCGCGGTGCGTTCACGGCCGCCAGCAGTGCCGCGTCGGCGTCGCTGTGCTCGCCCGTGGTGGGCCGGCCGAGCACCTCGTCGGTGAACTCGGTGACCGCGCGCCCGCGCGTGTGGAACTGCCGCCGCCGGCGCACGCCTTCCGCGTTCGCCCCGGTGGCCGTGTAGAACGGGCGCGCGGCGGGTGCCCGCCAGTCCAGCAGCACCGGCCGGTACTCGTCGTCCTCGTCGAACAGCCCGATGCGCCCGATGTAGGACACGTCGCCCGCGAGCGTGTCCAGGCGACCGAAGCACAGTCCGTTGTCCACCACGTCCAGCCGCTTCACCTCCCTGCCCAGCGCCCGTACCCGCACGTCGCGCTCCATCGGCGTGCCGCTGTTTTCCCCCAGCGCCGCCTCGAACTCACCCTTCAGCCGCGCCCGTTCGCCGTCGAGCCGCCCGTACAACCCGGCGACGTACGCGCGTTCGGAACGCAGTTCCCGTTCGTACCCCTCAGCTGACACAGATCCCCTTCACCGTTCTCGCCGCCCCTGGGTTTTCGCAGGTCGCGGCTTCGGAACGGTGATTGTGCGGCATCACCGGGGTCTTGCCACAAGCCCCCGGGTGCGTTATACGTTGATAGTGGCGGGGGAGCGTGTTCCCGTTCCGCTCTTTCCCACCAACCTCCGTTTCGTGTTCAGACGGTGTTCGCACGCGCGGCGACACCGCTTCTCCTCGCGCTGCTCGGGTGGGTTTGTCACACCCATTCCGGTGATCGCGTGGCCTCCCGACACGCCGGTCGCCGGCGAACCCAGGAGGACGGATGCGCAGATATGCGGCGCTGGCGGCTGCCGTGGTGGCCTCGGCGGCACTGGTGACCACGACCCCGGCGGAGGCGGCACCCGCGGGCTCGGGCACCCCGATCGTGATCACCGAACAGGGCTTCGACCAGATCGACATCCTCGACGCGACCGACGCCGCCTTCGGCGCCGCGAAGACCCTGTGGACGTGGAAACCGACGGCCGCCAACGGTTTCGGCGACCTGACCACCGCGTGGGGCCTGCCCGACGAGGCCCAGCTGCGCCACCTCGGCACCCAGCAGTACCTGCTGACCACCGACTCCTACGGCCTGGCCGCCGTCGTGCCCTACCCGCAGGGCACCGGCTCCTACTGGGCCACGAACGTCGGCGCCGCCAACAACCCCCACAGCGCCGAACTCCTGCCCGACGGCAACGTCGCGGTCACCGCCAGCAACGGTGGCTTCGTCCGCGTCTACACCGCCTCCCAGGGCCCCCGCTCGGCGACCTACGCCCAGTTCGACCTCCCCGGCGCCCACGGCGTCTACTACGACCCCACCACGCGCCTGCTCTGGGCCGCCGGCAACGGCGACCTCGTGGGCCTGGAGATCGGCGGCACCCCGGCCGCGCCTTCGCTTCGGCAGGTCGTCGACACACCCTTGCCGGCCGGCCCGACGTCGTACGGCCACGACGTCTACCCCGTGCGCGGCAACACCGACCGCCTGTGGGTGACGACCGTCGCGGGCGTCTTCCAGTACTCCCTCTCGGCCCACACCTTCGGCAAGGATTTCAAGGGCCAGGCGACCATCGACCGCCCGGATGTGAAGAGCATCGGCGACGACCCGCTCACCGGGCAGGTCGTGACGTCGGCGATCCAGCCGGGCAACGCCTGCCCGTGGTGCACCGACACGGTGGACCTGTACCGGCCGCGGCACTCGCTGGAGTTGCACGGGGGGCAGATCTACAAGGCGCGGTGGTGGCTGGACCCGCGCGCGTGATCCGGTGAGCCCCACGGCGTGACCACGACGGCGGGTGGCGGGCATCGCGAGAACCCGCGTCGCCCGCCTCCCGCCGTCGACGACCTCAGGAGCCCTGTTCGGCCCACCACGTCCGCCCGCTCTCCGGCAACGTCGAGATCGGGTCGTAGTACGGGTACCGCCGCTGCAACGCCTCCGGGTCCGCGTGCTCGATCCCGGTCCGGTAGTTCTTCGTCCAGTACGAGATGCCCAGGTCACGGTCGTACTCGGCCAGCTGGTGCACCCAGCGCTTCCCGACGTAGGGCACGTCGCAGACGATGCGGGGGGTGGCGTAGCCCGGGAGGTAGCCCATGATGGCGTGCTGCAGGTCCTGCGCCTCCCACACGGCCACGCGCCAGTGCTCGGCGTTCGGGATCATGTCGCACATGTAGAAGTAGTACGGCAGGATGTTCGCCTCGCCTTGCAGGGCGAAGCAGAGGTCCAGCAGGGCGGCGGGGGTGGCGTTGACGCCGCGCATGAGCACGCCCTGGTTGCGCACGTCGCGCACGCCGACTTCGAGCGCGGTGCGCGCGGCTTCCGCCACCAGGGGAGTGACGGACTGGGCGTGGTTCACGTGGGTGTGGATCGCGAGGTTGACGCCGCGGCGCTGGGCGGTCACGGCGACGCGTTCGAGGCCCTCGACGACCTTGGGCTGCAGCCAGTGCTGCGGCAGCGCCGCGAGGGCCTTCGTGGCGAGGCGCACGTCGCGGACGGTCTCGATGTCCATGAGGCGCATGAGGAACGTCTCGAGCTGCGGCCAGGGCACGTTGGCGACGTCGCCGCCGGAGACCACGACGTCGCGGACGCCCGGGGTGAGCTTGAGGTAGTCGATCATCGCGTCCTGGCGGTCGACCGGCTTGAGCGACAGCTTGTGCTTCTCGACCTGCTCGGTCGAGTTGCCGACCAGGTCCATGCGCGTGCAGTGCCCGCAGTACTGGGGGCACGTCGAGATCATCTCGGCGAGCACCTTCGTCGGGTAGCGGTGCGTGAGGCCCTCGACGACCCACATCTCCGCCTCGTGCAGCGAGTCGCGTTCGGAGTGCGGGTGGCTGGGCCAGGCGGGGTCACGGTCGCTGCGCACGGGCAGCATGTAGCGGCGGACCGGGTCGGCGTAGAACGCCTCGGTGACCTTCACCGGGTCGCTGCCGGCGGACGCGGCCATGGTGTTGAGCATCTGCGGTGGCAGCAGCATCGACATCGTGGCCATTTCCCGCTGGTCGGCGAGCAGGTCCTCGTAGAACCGCTCCTCCAGCAGGTCACCCATCAGCGCACGCAGCTGCTTGACGTTGCGGACGCAGTGCACCCGCTGCCACTGCGCGTCGCGCCACTCGGCCTCGGTCACGTCGTGCCAGCCGGGGAAGCGGCGCCAGTCCGGTTCCACGAGCTCGGTGCGGGCGTACTCGTACGGCTGGTCGTGGGCGGTGGGCGGCACAGGTTCCTGGATCGCAGTCATCTGTACTCCAGTCATTCATGCATCAAGAAAGGGGGAACGCGTAAAAATATCCTGTCACAACGTTCCCACGACGTAAATCTTCTTGCACGATGACGGTGCGTGTCGCAGCGGCTCGGGGCCGCTGCGACACGTGCGGGCTCAGGCCGCCGGACGGATGTTGTGGTTCACGCGGAACAGGTTGCCCGGGTCGTAGACCTGCTTCACCGCAGCGAGCCGGTCGTAGCGCTCCGCCCCGTAGATCGCGCGCACCGCGGCCGCCGAGGAGCCCTCGTCGGCTGAGAGGAAGTTCGGTGACTGCCGCTCGGTCGCCCACGGCGCCAGTGCACCGACCACGTCGTCGAGCGCCGCCCGCAGCTCCCCGGCCCGCTCGGGGCCGCCGACGCCGAGCGCGGACACCACGAACGGCACCCCGCGCACCGGCACCGAGTTGGGTGCGGCCGGCTCGCGGTCGAGCGCGCCGCCGAGCGCCCGCAGCTCCACGCCCAGCAGCGGGCAGTCCGAGCCCGGCCCGGTGCGCTCGACGAGGGCGTCGATCGTCTCGGCCGCGACCTCGCGCAGGCCGACGGTGCGGTGGTAGCAGGGCAACGGATCGGTCGGGTCGAGGTGGATGTCACCGATCTCGGTGAACGGCTTCTCCGCCACGAGGTCCAGCAGTACCGGAGCGACGTCGCGCAGCGGGGCGAGGAGCCGTTCGGCCTCGGCGGGGATGCCCAGGTGGGCGAAGCGCAGGTGGACCACGAACGCGCCGCGCAGCACCTCCGGCAGCTCGGGCGCCGGCGGCAGCCGCTGCACCACCACCGAGGTTGTGGCCTCCTCCGGCAGCAGCGGCACCCACTGGCGCCACGCGTGCAGCACTGCGGCCAGGTCCTCGCCGGCGTAGTAGAGGCCGCCGCCGTAGAACCGGGTCACGGGGAACAGGTCGAACTCCATGGCCGTGACCACGCCGAAGTTGCCCTTGCCGCCCCGCAGCGCCCAGAACAGGTCACGCTCGGACTCGGCCGTCACGGTGCGGAGCGTGCCGTCGGCGGTGACCACCTCGATGAGGCGCACGTGGTCGGCGGCGTAGCCGCGGGAGCGCCCGATCACGGGGCTCAGGCCACCGCCGAGGGTGTAGCCGACGACCCCGATGCCCGGCGCGGACCCGGCCAGCGGCGCGAGCCCGTACTCGGCGGCCTCGTCCACGACCTGCTGCCAGCGGGCCCCCGCCTCGACCCGAGCGATGCGCCGCTTCGGGTCCACGCTCACGCCGGTCATCCGGCTCGTGGTGATCAGCACCGCGTCCCGCGCCGGCTCCACGACCTGGTGAGCCGTGGCCTTGATCGCTACGGGCAGTGATCGGCGGCGGGCGAACCGGACAGCGTTCTGCACGTCGGCGGCCGAGATCGCGGCGACGACGAGCGCGGGTTCGAGCGGGATGGTGAAGTTGAAGGCGGCGCACTCGGCGGCGTACCCGGGCTCACCGGGCAGCAGCACCCGGCCCTCGGTCACGGCCACGAGATCGGTGATGTCTTCCGCCTGGATGAGCCCGTTCACCGGGCCGGCGACGACCTGACGCATCGAAGTCCCCTGTCTCCCCGCGCGGCCGGTCGCCCGCACCGCGCGTCCCCTTCGGC
This sequence comes from Amycolatopsis sp. NPDC004368, assembly GCF_053602515.1. NCBI lineage: Bacteria > Bacillati > Actinomycetota > Actinomycetes > Pseudonocardiales > Pseudonocardiaceae > Amycolatopsis > Amycolatopsis sp. NPDC004368. The sequence continues at coordinate 50,596 of NZ_JBSGDT010000014.1, forward strand.
GGCCACCGGCGGCGCCGCCCCCTCACGGAGCAAGCACGTGCCGACCCGCTCCACCCGTTCAGGTGACCTGGCTCACAGGGTCTCGCCGGCCATCACGGAGAGTGAGAAACGTCGACCCCGTCCGGTCGCGGCGCGGGGCGCGGGGGAGACTTGACACCGTGACGAACGACAGCACCACGCTCCTGCTCGGCGGCAGGATCTACACCCCTTCTTCGCCCGACGCGACGGCGCTGGCCGTCTCCGGCGGCACCGTGGTCTGGGTCGGCCAGGACGCTCCCGCCCGCGCCTTGCACCCCGACGCGACGGTGGTCGACCTCGACGGCGCGTTCGTCGCCCCCGCGTTCGTCGACACCCATGTGCACGCCACCGCCACGGGCCTGCACCTGACCGGCCTCGACCTCACGCGCGTGCGCAGCGCCGGCGAGCTGCTGGCCGCCGTGCGCACCGCCGTCGCCGCCGACCCGGGCCAGGCGCTGCTCGCGCACGGCTGGGACGAGTCGACCTGGGCCGATCCGCGCCTGCCCAGCCGCGCCGAGCTCGACGACGCCGTCGGCGCGACACCGGTCTACCTCAGCCGCGTCGACGTGCACTCCGCGCTGGTGTCGACCGAGCTCGTCCACTTCGCCCCGGCCGCCCGCGAAAGCGAGGGCTGGTCCGCCGACGGGCCGCTGACCCGCGACGCCCACCACCGCGTCCGCGCCGCCGCGCGCAACGCGATCACGCCGCGGCAGCGCGCCGCCGCGCAGCGCGCGTTCCTCACCGAAGCCGCCGCGTGCGGGATCACCGCCGTCCACGAGTGCGGCGGCCCGGACATCGCCGGCCACGACGACTTCGCCGAGCTGCTGACGCTCGCCGCCGAACCGGGCCTGCCCGAGGTCGTCGGCTACTGGGGCCAGCTCGGCGGTCTCGACACCGCCCGTGCCCTCGGCGCCCACGGCGTGGCGGGGGACCTGTTCGTCGATGGCGCGCTCGGCTCCCACACCGCCGCACTGACCAGCCCCTACACCGACGAACCGGGCACGTCCGGCGCCCTCTACGCCGACGCCGCCGGCCTCGCCGAGCACCTGACGGCGTGCACCGAGGCCGGGCTGCAGGCCGGCTTCCACGTGATCGGCGACGCGGCTGTCGCGGAGGTCGTCGAAGCCTTCCGCCTGGCCGAGAAGGAGGTGGGCCGGCGCGCGCTCGCCGCCCGCCACCACCGGCTCGAGCACTTGGAGATGGTCACCGCCGACCAGGCCCGCGTCCTCGCCGGCTGGGGTGTGATCGCCTCCGCGCAGCCGCTGTTCGACCACGCCTGGGGCGGCCCCGCCGGCATGTACGCCGAGCGGCTCGGCGCGGAGCGCGCGGCCGGCCTCAACCCCTTCGCCACGCTCGCCGCGGAAGGGGTCGTGCTCGCGTTCGGGTCCGACTCCCCGGTGACCGCGCTCGACCCGTGGGGCGCCGTGCGCGCCGCCGTGCACCACCACACCCCGGCCGCCCGTCTGTCGGCCCGCGCCGCGTTCACCGCCCACACCCGCGCAGGCCACCGCGCCGCGGGGATCAACGACGGCGTCACCGGCACCCTCGTGCCCGGCGCCCCGGCGCACTACGCGATCTGGGACGCGAGCGACCTCGTCGTCGCCACGGCCGACTCCCGGGTGCAGCGCTGGTCCACCGATCCGCGTTCCGGCGTGCCGCCGCTGCCGCGCCTCGAACCGGGCACGGCGGCACCGGAGTGCCTGCGGACGGTCCGCGGCGGCACGGTCATCTACGACCAGTTCACCTCCGCCTCCTAGAGTTCGGGGTGTGGCAGTGACTGTCGCGGAGCCCGAACCGGGCGCACCGCAAGAAACGACCTCGAAGCGGCGCCGCCGGCCGCGGTTCTCCCGCGCGTGGCTGATGCGGCTCGTGGCCGCCGGCGCGACGGGCTACCTGTACTACCTCAGCTTCGCCCCGAGACCGCTGTGGTGGCTCGCGCCGATCGCCTTCGCCGGGTTCGCGCTCGTCCTTCGTGGACGGACGCTGCGCGGCGCGTTCGGGTACGGCTTCGTCTACGGTGTCGTGTTCTTCCTCGCGCTCCTGGTGTGGCTGCAGGACTTCCTCGGCCGGGAATTCGGGCCGTGGCCCTGGGTGGGCCTGTCGTGCGCGCTGTCGCTCTACTTCGGACTCGCCGGGGTGCTGATCCGGATCGTGTCCCGGCTGCCGTTGGCGCCGCTGTGGGGGGCGCTGGTGTTCGTCGCGCTCGAGACGCCCCGGGCGTGGTTCCCGCTCGGCGGCTTCCCGTGGGGCCGGGTCGCCTTCAGCCAGCCCGAGGGCGCCTACCTGTCGCTGGCGTCGGTCGGCGGCGCGCCGCTCGTCGGGTTCGCCGTGGTGCTCAGCGGGTTCGGGCTCGCCGCGCTGGTCGCGCGCTGGTGGCGGGAACGCCGGCTGCGCGACCGCCGGCTCATCGTGCCCCTGGTGCTCACGCTGGCGCCGGTCGTCGCCGGGCTCGCCGTGTGGCCCACGATCGGCACCGAAGCGCAGGACGGCTCGCTCACCGTCGCCGCGGTGCAGGGCAACGCGCCTGACATCGGCATCGCCCTCGAGGGCGCGCGCGGCGTGCTGCGCCAGAACCACCTGGAGGAGAGCGCGAAGCTGCTCGCGCAGATCCAGGCGGGCAAGGTCGCCAAACCCGACCTGCTCGTGTGGCCCGAGACCGCCACCGCGCTCGACGGCGACGACCCGGCCGTGGACCAGATGGTGAACTCCTACGGCGTGCCCGCCATCATCGGCGCGCTCTACCGCCTGCCCGACGGCTCCGCCCAGAACTCCGCGCTCGTGTGGGACCCGAACACCGGGCAGGGCCAGCGCTACGCCAAACAGGACCTCGTGCCCTTCGGCGAGTACGTGCCCGCCCGCGACATCGCGAAGCTGGTCACCCCGTTCGTCGACGACACCCTCGACATGCGCCCGGGCGACGGCAGCAACGCCGCCCTGTCGGTCGCGGGCACCAAGATCGGCGTGTTCATCTGCTACGAGACCGCGTTCGACGGCCCCGCCCGCAAGGCGACCGACGACGGCGGCGAACTGCTCGTGGTTCCCACCAACAACGCGTGGTACGGGCCGGGGGAGATGAGCTACCAGCAGCTGGCGATGTCGCGGCTGCGCGCGGTCGAGCACGGGCGCGCGGTCGTGGTCTCCGCGACCTCCGGCGTGAGCGCCCTGGTGGCCCCCGACGGGACGATCACCGGCTCGACCAGCCTTTTCACCGCAGACGCCCTGGTCGGCCGCGTGCCGCTGCGGACGGAGACTACGCTGTCGGATCGACTCGGTGCGTGGACGGAGTACGGACTGCTGGCACTGGCGATCGCCGGTGTCGCCGGCGGGTTCGTACTCCGTTTTCGCACCCGGCGCACCCGCGCCGGCACGACAGCAGGGGACGCGGCGGGCTGAACCGCCGGATTCGGAGGAGACGGATGGCGCAGGCGCCGCGGGGGGCCGAAGGTATCGAGCCGGTGCTGGTGGTGATCCCGACCTACAACGAGCGGGAGAACCTGGCCCCGGTTCTGGACCGGCTCCACAAGGCACTCCCGGACGTCCACGTGCTCGTCGTCGACGACGGGAGCCCGGACGGCACGGGTGAGCTCGCCGACGAGCGGGCCGCCGACGACGAGCGTGTCCACGTGCTCCACCGCACGGAGAAGGCCGGCCTCGGCAAGGCCTACATCGCCGGGTTCCGGTGGGGCCTGGCCCAGGGCTACGCGACCTTCGTCGAGATGGACGCCGACGGCTCGCACGCCCCGGAGGACCTGCCCCGTATCCTCGACGCCGTCGCGGACACCGACCTGTCCATCGGCTCCCGGTACGTGCCGGGCGGCAGCACGGTCAACTGGCCGCTGAGCCGTCAGCTGCTCTCACGCGGCGCGAACCTCTACTCGCGCATCGCTCTGGGCCTGAAGGTCTCGGACATGACCGCCGGCTTCCGCGCGTACCGCCGGCCGGTGCTGGAGAAGCTCGAGCTCGACGAGATCGCCTCGCACGGCTACTGCTTCCAGATCGACCTCACCCGCCGCACCGCCGACGCGGGCTTCGACATCGTCGAGGTCCCCATCACCTTCACCGACCGCGAGATCGGCCAGTCGAAGATGAGCGGCGACATCATGCGCGAGGCGTTCTTCCGCGTCGCGGAGTGGGGCGTGAAGCGGCGGCTGGAGCAGGTCAAGCGACTGCTCGGCCGGCACTGAACTTCGGCCGGCACTGAATTTCGGCCGGCACCGAACCGCTGAGCCCGACCCGTCGGCGTGCTCGTCAGCCGAGGGCGGGACACCACACCGCTCGCCGTGCCGTGGGCGTGCAGCTTCCCGGTCGGGTCCTCCGGCCGCGACTCTTCGGCCGTGGCCATGGCGCGGCCGAGGTGGCGTGGACGAACCGGCCTTGACCGATCGGGTGTACTTTCGCACCCTTTCGGCGGTGTCCGGACATACGAAAGGCCCCCGTGGAGGGAGGTCACGGGGGCCGATCGGTCGGGGGTTGGGAGCCAGCTACTGGCCGAGACTCACGCGGACCGGCTGGTCCGGCGTCCCTTGAGCTCGGCGAGACGTTCGTTCAGCAGGTCCTCGAGCTCGGGAATGGAGCGGCGCTCCAGAAGCATGTCCCAGTGCGTCCTGGGGGGCTTGGTCTTCTTCTGCTCGGGCTGCCCGCCGTCGACGATCTCGCTCTCGCTGCCGTGCAGGCGGCATTCCCAGACGGTCGGGATCTCGGCGTCGTCTGAGAACGGCACCTCGAACTCGTGGTTCTTGGGGCACGCGTAGCGCACGGTGCGGCGCGGGGCGAGGTCGTGATTGCGGTCGGTCTCGTAGCTGACCGCTCCCAGCCGGCTTCCACGGAGAACACGGTCGGCCATGATGGGGTCCTTTCAGTCAGCTCCGGGTGGAGCCAGGGTGATGCTCACCCTATGCAACGATCGCGGCGTCCGGGGGATTCCCCGGTAACCATGTCGTTGCTCACGATGAGCTGTGTCACCCTTCGGCATCAGCTTCCTCTACTGGGAGAGGTTTCGCGCCCTGGCGTGACGCAGACACCGCCTTCCAAGTGCGGATATCCCCCAGTTGGGCTACTGACGCACGGTTCACGACAACCGTAACTGACCGTGGTGGGCGGTCACGGGGCCCAGGTCACCCAACCGGAAGTGTCGGCGGCACAATACCTGATAACGCACCGTAGTTAGTTCGGCACTGGAATGCGCCGAAGCTGAAGACTCAACTACGGACTGTTCGGTATCTGCCACCACAACGGTGTCACCCTCGCGGAGTATTTCGTCGTCCCGCACCCGTGCGTTGAAGCGGCCGGGCAGCCCGCACCAGCACAGCACCTCGACCTGGATCGGCTGCAGCTCGTCGGCCACCTCGAACAGCCTGCTCGCGCCGGGGAACAGGCGGCTGCGGAAATCGGTCGCGATGCCGAAGCAGTACGCGTCGATGCCGGCGTCGTCGGCCAGCTCCGCGAGCTGGTCGACCTGCGCGGGGGAGAGGAACTGCGCTTCGTCGACGATGATGTAGTCCACGTGCTGCCCCTCGGCCCACCGCGCCCGCACCAGGTCCCGCACGTCGGTGTCCGTACCCACCTCGGTCGCGCGGCGCGTGATCCCGATCCGGCTGCTGATCTGCGGCGCACCCGACCGGTCGTGGCGCACCAGCACGAGCCCACGCCGGCCCTGGCGCGCGTGGTTGTGGTCGATCTGCAGGGCGAGTGTCGACTTCCCGCAGTCCATCGGGCCGTAGCAGAACTTCAGGCGGCCACCCCGGGCGCGCGCGGCGGGGACCGGGGACAGCGCGTCGGTGGGATCGTCGGGAAGGGCTTCGTCGAGGGCAGTCACGACGATCGACCCTATCCGGCCCGGCGGGCCGGCCTCACAGCACGGCGGGCGGACGGTTCCCCGCCGCGACGATCGCCTTGCGCACCGGCACGAGCAGCACGAACACGAACCCGAGCACGAAGAAGATCACCAGCGCCACGATCGCCAGCCGGAACGACCCCGTCGCCTGCCCGACGCCGGCGAACACCAGCGGCCCCAGCCACGACGTGCCCTTCTCGCCCACGACGTAGAGCGAGTAGTACTGCGCGTCCTTCCCGACCGGGATCATCTGGCTGAACAGCGACCGCGCCAGCGCGTTCGTGCCGCCCAGGACCAGCCCGATCCCCACCGCGACCGCGTAGAACTGCAGCGGCTGCTCCGGCCGGATGAAGTACGCGCCCACCAGCACCACGACCCACAGCACGAGGCTGCCCAGGATCGTGCGCTTCGCTCCCAGCCGGCGCGCGACCAGGCCGTGCAGCACCCCGCCGACGTAGGCGAGGAACTGGATCACCAGCACCGTCACGATCAGCACCTCGTCGGAGAACCGCAGCTCGTCCTTGCCGTACTGCGCCGAGACCGACACCACGGTCGAGATCCCGTCGGCGAAGAGCAGGTAGCTGCCCAGGAACGCGAGCGTGAGCGGGAACGCCTTCGCCTCCACGATCGTCCGCCGCAGCTCCCGGAACCCGGCACGCAGCACCGGCACCCCCGGCTCGACGTTCACGGGCGTGTGGGTGCGGGGGAGCCGGCGCAGCACCGGGATGGTGAACACCGCCCACCACAGCCCCGAGGTCAGGAAGCAGATCCGCACCGCCGTGCCGGTGTCCACGCCCAGCGCGTCGCGGCTGAGGTAGAACGCCAGCTGTAACGCCAGCGCCAGCCCGCCACCCAGGTACCCGAACGCCCAGCCTTTCGCGGACACGTCGTCGCGCTCGTCGGGCTCCGCGACGTCGACCAGGAACGAGTAGTACACGACCAGCGAACCGCCGTAGCCGATGTTCGCGACGACGAACAACGCCGCACCCAGCTGCCAGTCGGACCCGGCCATGAAGAACATCAGCGCCGACGCCACGGCACCCAGCCACGCGAACCAGCCCAGGATCCGCCGCTTGTTCCGGCTGCGGTCGGCCACCGCGCCCGCGATCGGCAGCACCAGCACCTGCACCACCGTCGCCACCGACAGCAGGTACCCCCACATCGAACCGGCCGGGAAATGCAGCCCGAACAACGACACGTCGCAGTTGTTGAGCTTGTCGTCCACACCGGACGCATCGAGGCACGCCCTGTCCCCGTTAAGGGTGATGTTCTGCTTCGCGTCCGCTGCCGCGACAGTGCTCATGTAAAGCGCGCCGAACACGGTGATCACCGACGAATAGAAGGGCGAATTGGCCCAGTCGTAGAAGTACCAGCCCCACCGTTCCCGCTTCCTGTCACGGGTTTCGGCCAGCGTCATCCACGGCTCCTCAGCGGTCGCGTATCTCCAGGTCAGGCGGCAGACTACTGGGGCGGGACCCCGCGACAGACGCCGAACGGGCAAACCGTGTCCGGTTCGTCGCCCGGTGATCATCCGCATTCACCGAACGGCCTCCGAAACAGCGCTCGCGGCGTGTCGCTCACGTGATTTTTTCGCGTTTTGTGTGAGACTGATGTGTGTGGTGTGACTCTTGTGGTCAATGGGTCGCGTGCTTACTGTGCACCCATGACCAACCGCGTTCGCACTGCTCACCGCGGTGCCGCGAGGATCCTGCTCCTCGCGGCCGCCGTCCTGGGGCTGCAGCTCGCCGTCACCGGCGCCGCGTCCGCGGACCCCGCCACGACCGCCTGGGCCAAGCTGCGCATGTGCGAGTCGAGCGGCCGCTACACCATCAACACCGGCAACGGCTACTACGGCGCCTACCAGTTCGACCTGCCCACCTGGCGCAGCGTCGGCGGACAAGGCCGCCCCGACCAGGCCAGCCCCCGCGAACAGGACTACCGCGCCCTCTACCTCTACCGCATGCGCGGCTGGCAGCCCTGGCAGTGCGCCGGGATGCTCAAGCTCACCGGCGACGCCGACGCCCGCAGCAAACGCGTCCCCTCCTACGACGAATCCGCCTACATGGGCGGCACCGGCCTGCCCGCCCCGCCGCCCCCGAAGCCGACACCCCCGCCGGCCCCGCCCGCCGGCGGCATGCCCGCCTGGCCCGGCGTCGTCTACGCCTACGGCGACTGCGCCCCCGCGCTCAAGACCTTCCAGCTGCGCATGAACGCCTTCGGCTACGGCTTCACCGGCACCGGCTGCTACTACGACAAGACCAAGACCGCCGTCCTCGACCTGCAGCGCGCCAACGGCATCAAGGACTCCGGGCGCCTCGGCCCCCTCACGTGGAAAGCCGCGTGGGAAGGCAAACGCCCCAGGTGAGCCCGGCCGCGGTGACGCTCACCGCCCCCGGCCGCACTCAGCCCGCCTGTTGCTGCCACACACCCCGCTCGACGAGCACCTCGCGCAACAAGTCCGGCCGATCCGTCACGATCCCGTGCACACCCAGGTCCAGCAGCTCCCGCATCTGCGCCGGATCGTCGATCGTCCACGTGTGGACCTCGAACCCCGCCCGCTCCGCCGCCCTCACGAACGACCGGTCCACCACCGTCAACGGACCCTGCTTCACCGGCACCTGAGCCAGACACCCACCCGCGAACCGGCTCAACGGCAACGGCGGCACCCACCCGTTGGCCCAGACCATCAGCACCGACCGCGGCCCCATCGCCGTGCACAGCTTCGGCCCCGCCAACCGCCGCAACCGCGCCAGCCGCGAGTCCGAAAAGGACGCCGCCGCCACCCGGTCGAACGCCCCCGTGCGCTCCAGCACCCGCAGAAACGGCTCCACCGCGCTGTTCGCCTTCACATCCACGTTGAACCGCACCTGAGGAAGCTCCTCCAGCACATCCTCCAACCGCGACAGCACCGCCCGGCCGCCCACCTTGACGCCCTTCACCTGCTCCCACGTCTGCGCCGCGATCGAGCCACGACCATCTGTCGTCCGGTCCAGCGTGTCGTCGTGGTGCACCACCACCACACCGTCCGACGTCGCGTGCACATCGGTCTCGACGTACCGGTAACCCTCCTCGACCGCCCGCTTGAACGCCGGCAGCGAGTTCTCCATCCCCTCCAGCTCGTCGAGGTGCCACCCACGGTGGGCGAACGCACGGGGGAGCGGATCGGCCAGGTACGGAAACGAGGGGCGCATCCCCACAGTGTGGCTCACCGGCATGGCCTCGGCATGAGAACACGATGGCCAGCTAGGGTCGGGCGGGTGAGGGAACTGGCCGAGCACCCGATGACCGGCGACGAACTGGTCGTACCACGCCGCAGCAACGCACCCAAGCACTGCGGCTGGTGCGGCCGCCGCCTGCCCGAAGCCGGCAACGTCGGCCGCCGCCGCCGCTACTGCGGACAGTCCTGCCGCCAGCGCGCCTACGAACGCCGCACCGCCCTGCAACGCAGCGGCCTACCCGAAGACGCCGTCGTGCTCTCCGACACCGAGATCGCCGCCCTCCAGGACCGCCTCTTCCAGCTCCGCTGCGCCGCCGAAGACATCGCCACCGCCACCCAGGACGGCGCCGACACCGACGAACTCCGCCGCCTCGCCGAAGAAATCGTGCACGCCGCCAAAGACCTCGAACAGCTCCGCTGAATTTCGGCCACCCTCGCACACCACCCCGGCGGACTACAGTCCGAAATGCCCCCCGGAGGACCAGCCGGCACCGTCGCCCGACCGCCGGCCGAGCGAGGGAGACGCCCGTGCCCAAGGCCGCGTTCACACCCGCCACCGAACTCGACGCCGTCCTCGAACTCACCGTCGGCGACCTGCTCCGCGAAGCCACCGCACAAGCACCCGACGCGCCCGCCCTCGTCGAAGGCGTTCCCGACCCCACCGAACGCCGCCGCTGGACCTACACCGAACTCCTCACCGAAGCCGAAGACGCCGCCCGCGCCCTGCTCGATCGCTTCGACCCCGGCGAACGCGTGGCCGCCTGGGCCAACAACATCCCCGAATGGGTCGTCCTCGAACTCGCCACCGCCCTCGCCGGCCTGACGCTCGTGACCGTCAACCCCGCCCTGCGCGAAAACGAAGTCCGCCACGTCCTCGGCCAATCCGAAGCCTCCGGTGTCTTCCTCGTCGCCGAATACCGCGGCACCCCCATGGCCGCCATCCTCGACCACGTCCGCCCCGACCTGCCCCACCTGCGCGAAACCGTCCGCTTCGAAGACTGGCTCGCCTTCCGCGGCTCCGGCTCACCCAGCCAGACCCTGCCGACCGTCCACCCCGGCGACCCCGCCCAGATCCAATACACCTCCGGCACCACCGGCACCCCCAAAGGCGCCGTGCTCCACCACCGCGGCATCACCAACAACGCCCGGCTCTCCTACGTCCGCGCCCTCGACATGCAACCCGGCGAGAACTTCGTCAACCCCATGCCCCTGTTCCACACCGCCGGCTGCGTCCTCGCCACCCTCGCCCCCATCGCCAGCCTCGGCACCCAGGTCCTCATGCCCTGGTTCGACCCCGCACTCCAGCTCGCCCTGCTCGAGCAGGAAAGGGGAGTGGTCTTCGGCGGCGTACCCACCATGCTGCTCGCCCTCCTCGGCCACCCCGACTTCCCCCGAACCGACCTCAGCTCAGTCCGCTACGCCCTCAGCGGCGGCGCCACCGTGCCACCCGCCCTCGTCCGCCGCGTCGAAGCCACCCTCGGCGTCCCGATGTGCATCATCTACGCCCAGACCGAAGCCTCACCCGGCATCACCATGACCACCCCCGCCGACGCCGCCGACGACCGCGCCGAAACCCTCGGCCGCGCCCTGCCCGCCTGCGCCGTGAAAATCATCGACCCCGTCACCGGCGAAGTCGCCGCCACGGGGGAGACCGGCGAACTCTGCACCCGCGGCTACCACGTGATGACCGGCTACCACGCCAGGCCCGACCAGACCGCCGAGACCATCGACCCCGAAGGCTGGCTCCACACCGGCGACCTCGCCCGCATGGACGACCGCGGCTACCTCACCATCGAAGGCCGCGTCAAAGAGATGATCATCCGCGGGGGAGAGAACATCTACCCCCGCGAGATCGAACACGTCCTGCTCGACCACCCCGCAGTCGCCGACGTCGCCGTGATCGGCATCCCCGACCCCGAATGGGGCGAACAAGTCGGCGCCTTCGTGCTCCTGCGCCCCGGCGCCGACGTCGGCGAAGACGAACTTTTCGCCCACGTCCGCGAACACCTCGCCCCGCACAAGACACCCAAGGTCTGGCAGTTCATGACCGAGTTCCCCCTCACCGGCTCCGGCAAGATCCGCAAACACCTCCTGCGCGAGCAGTACCTCGCACACCACTGAGCCCCAGCCGGTCAGCCCTGGCCGCCGAGCCGCGCTCAGCCGCCATCACCCGCGCCCAACCCGTCCAGCGCGCGGTAGGTCCGGTTGCTCGCCGCCGCAGCCCGCTGCTCCCGGCCCGTCGCCTCGATGTAGTTCTGGCTCGTCGCCAGGCTCGCGTGGCCCAGCAACGTCATGATCTCCGACGCCGTCGCCCCGTCCTCGGCCAGCCGCGTCGCGAACGTGTGCCGCAACGCGTGCAGATTCGCCCCCGCCGGCACCCGGTCGTGCAACCCCGCCCACCGATAACACGACTTCACCAGGTACTCCAACGCGCCCCGCCCGATCGGCTCACCCGCCCGATCCCGCAACAAGGGCTCCGACGCCGGGAACCGCTGCCGCGGAAACCGCCGCCGGCACGACTTCCCGTAGTCCTCGATCAGCTTCGCCAGCACCGGCTGCACCGGGATCGACCGATCCCGGCTGCCCTTGCCCGACACGTGCAACCGCAACTCACCCTCACGCCCCACCACCGAACGCGGCGTCAGCGCCCGCATCTCCGCCGCCCGCAACCCCGCCACCAGCCCGAGCGCCAGCACCAGCACGTCGCGCTCCGGCCACGGATCCCGCGTCCGCCGCGCACCGTCGGCCGCCGCGGCCAGCAACCGCTCCGGAGTTTCCTCCCCCCGCAACGGTTTCGGAACCAGCGGGGGAGTCTTCGGCCGGGCGACCGCACCCATCGGGTTGCCCGCCAAGAGCCCGTCGGACACGCAGAAGGTGAGGAACTGGTTCCACGTCGACCACGCCCGCAGCACCGAGCTCTTCGCGTGCCCGTCGGCGAACGCGCCGAACGCCGCCCGCAACGCCGCCGTCGTCAGATGCTCGACGTGCAGCTCCTCGGGCGCACGACCCAGCTCCTGGAGCAGGAGAGTGGTGATCCCGGCCAGGTCACGACGGTAGGCGGCGGTGGTGTGCGGCGAGTCCTTGCGCGGCCGCCGTGCCGCGAAGAACGCTTGCTGCGCCTCGGAAACCAGCATCCCGATCTTGTACCGCACGACACCGACAGTTCCGCACGGCGGATGGTGCCGTCGATATGCTGCATAATGGCGATTATGCATGAAACATGGCTACGGAAGGGCTGGATCCCCTTGGGGGACAACGGTTCTCTCGTTCTGGCCCACTCGGTCTGAGTGGTTCGTTCCGCGGGTTTTCGACCGTCGCGTGGTGAGCGCTCGGGGAATCGTTCATCTGTTCGAGTGGTTGTCCTGGCAAGCCCCAGCGGGGCCGGCGTTGATCGACTCGTGGCGCGTTGGTGAACTCGTCAGCCCCGTGGTTTCGATGTCCAGTCAGTCACGTTCAATTCGTCACGGTGACGAATTGAACGTGAGGTTTGGTGTGTCGTGCTGCTTGAAATCGGGGATCTCCGGCGGAGTTCTCCCGATGGCTTCAGTCGGCTTCATTGAGTGAGGGCTCGACGGGGCCGCGTTGCGGCCAGCGGGATCGACGACGCGGTCTGTGGCTGTCTCTCGCACACGGACGACTCTCTCGTCGGCTGCGTGCGCAACCGCCCGAATCGGCTGCCTGAGGCCCCTCTCCGGGCTTCCTTCAGCAGGTCAGCCATATGCCGATAATGTACATTATGTCAAGTGACGTTATCCGGCGGGCTCCTCCGTCGGTACCTCGCCGGACGAGCGGCGAAGTCGGGTCCGCGACCGGCCCGCCCAGAAGACCCAGCCGAAGACCATCAACAGATCGATGGCTCCGACCACGACCCCGACGGTGAAGTCGACCTCATCGGGTCGATGCAGATCCACCGCCGCAGCCGGATCGGCGACCACGGCGACGACCGAGCCCGGCTTGTCCCCGTCCACGGCCACGATGCCGTGCTGCCCGTCCGGCGTGACGACGGCCAGCGCCTGGCGCGTGTACTTGCTCGGCGGCGTGAACTGAGCGGCGGTCCAGTGGTCGGTGTAGCCGGTTGCGGTCGCCTGCACCTGCACGCCACGTGTCTCGAGGACGAATCCGTCGACAGCCGTGAGTCCGGCCATGAAGATCATCACGAGGTGGATGCCGGCGACGAAAATGCTCAGCAGGACGAACGCGCCGGACCGCGCGAGGATCGCCGGGATCACGAGGATCAGACCAGCGCTGACCCAGATCAGCAGCGTGCCGCCGGTGCCGTGGAACACGGTCAGCGCGACGCCGATCCAGGTCACCGCGACCAGTCCGAGTGTGGCCAGTACCGTGCGCACCCACAGCATGGCCGAATCGTAGCGGCGCGAGACGGCGGGACGCCGGGTGTTGCTCCCGGTGATCGCCCGGTCGAGGTCTCTGCGGGTGTGGAGCGGCCGGTCTCGGCTGCTTCTCCCCTGGCCTCACTGCTTCGCGAGCATGTCGACGTAGTGCGGGTTGGACATGATGCCGAGGACGTTGCCGAACGGGTCGACGACCGAGGCGGTGACGAAACCGTGGCCGCGTTCGCGCAGGCCGTCGTGTTCGGTGGCGCCGAAGGTCATGAGGCGGTCGAGTGCGGTGGGCAGGTCGTCGACGTGCCAGTACAGGATCGCGCCGGCGGGGCCGTCGGGTGCCGGGGGCAGGTACCGGCGGTCGATGATGCCGAGTTCGGCTTCGTGGTCGCCGAGGCGGTATTCGATGTAGCCGGGCCGGGCGAAGTACGGCTCGATGCCGAGCACGGCCGTGTACCACGCCTGGGCGGCGGTGAGGTCGTCGGCGGAGAAGTTCAGGGTGGCCATTCCTCGCAGCATGGTGTGGTCCTTTCGTCCGGTTTCCCAGCCAAGCACGCCCTGCTCCCCTTGTGTGCGTCACTTTTTTGGGGTGCGCCGGCGTGGTTGACCGAAGTAGTGAAACGGTGATTCACTTCTTCACATGCCCTACCGGCGGACTCCCCAGGTGCAGGAGCGGCTCGACGCGCTGCGCGGCACGATCGTCGCCGCGGCGGTCGAGCAGCTGGCCGAGTACGGGTATGCCGGGTGTTCGGTGGTGGCGGTCGCGGAGCGGGCCGGGGTGGCCGTGGGCACGCTGTACCGCCACTTCCCCACGAAGGCCGAGCTGGTCGTGCGGGTGTTCCGCCAGGTCGTGACGCGTGAGGTCGAGGCGGTGCGCGAGGCGTCGGCGGGGCCGGGTGAGCCGGCGGAGCGGGTGGCGGCGGTGTTCGAGACGTTCGCGGCGCGGGCGTTGAAGGCGCCGCGGCTGGCGTATGCGTTGCTGGCCGAGCCGGTGGATCCGTTGATCGACGCGGAGCGGCTGGAGTTCCGGCGGGCGTTCCGGGATGTGGTGGCCGAGCACGTGGCCGCCGGTGTCGAGGCGGGTGTGCTGCCCGCGCAGGATTCCGTGCTGACGGCGGCGGCGCTGGTGGGTGCCGCGGCCGAGGTGTTGATCGGGCCGCTGCGGGACGGTGTGGTGAGTGATGTCGTCGAGTTGCGGACGTTCGTCGTCCGGTCTTTGGGAGGTTCCGATGTCGGCCACGCATGAGGTCACGAACCAGGCGCCGCCGTTGGTCTACGACGTCGCGCGGGATCCGGCGCTGCTGGAGGCGCTGGACCGGGCGGATGCCGGTTGGGCGGCCGAACAGGTGCACGAGCTGGGCCGGCTCGCCGGGGGTGAGCAGGCCCAGGAGTGGGGCCGGCTGGTGAACGAGAACGAGCCGGTGCTGCGGACGCACGACCGGTTCGGGCATCGGATCGACGAGGTCGAGTTCCACCCGTACTGGCACGAGCTGATGAAGGTCGCGGTGTCGCACGGGTTGCAGGGTGCGCCGTGGCGGGACTCCCGCGCTGGGGCGCATGCGGCGCGGGCGGCGAAGATGTACGTGTGGGGCCAGGTCGAGGCGGGGCACACGTGCCCGATTTCGATGACGTACGCGGCGGTTCCGGCGTTGCGGGCGAATGCCGAGCTGGCGCAGCGGTACGAGCCGTTGCTGGCTTCGACCGAGTACGACTTCGGGTTGCGGGAGCCGAGCTCGAAGGTCGGGTTGATCGCGGGCATGTCGATGACGGAGAAGCAGGGTGGCTCCGACGTGCGGGCGAACACCACGACGGCGACGCCGGTGGCGGACGGCAGTTATCGGCTGGTGGGTCACAAGTGGTTCACGTCGGCGCCGATGTCGGATCTGTTCCTGACGTTGGCGCAGGCGCCGGGTGGGTTGTCGTGTTTCCTGCTCCCCCGCGTGCTGCCGGACGGCACTCGTAACGCGATCCGGTTGCAGCGGTTGAAGGACAAGCTGGGCAACCGGTCGAACGCGTCGTCGGAGATCGAGTACGAGAACGCGGTGGGCTGGCTTGTCGGCGAAGAGGGTCGTGGGGTGCGCACGATCATCGAGATGGTGAACAACACGCGGCTGGACTGCGCGCTGGGCAGCGCGTCGGGGATGCGGCTGGGTGCGGTGCGGGCGGTGCACCACGCGACGCACCGGTACGCGTTCGGGAAGGCGCTGGTGGACCAGCCGGCGATGGCGAACGTGCTGGCCGATCTGGTGGTGGAGTCGGACGCCGCGGCGACGGTGGCGATGCGGCTGGCGGCCGCGGGTGACAAGCCGGGTGACGCGCAGGAGCAGGCGTTCCGGCGGCTGGGGCTCGCGGTGACGAAGTACTGGGTGTGCAAGCGGGCGCCGGCGCACGCGGCGGAGGCGCTGGAGTGCTTCGGGGGCAACGGGTACGTCGAGGAGTCGGGGATGCCGCGGCTGTACCGGGAGGCTCCGTTGATGTCCATTTGGGAGGGTTCGGGCAACGTGGCGGCGCTGGACGCGTTGCGGGCGATGGCTCGGCAGCCGGAGTCGATGGCGGCGTTCTTCGGTGAGGTGGAGCTGGCCGCGGGGGCGGACTCGCGGTTGGACGACGCGGTGGACCGGGTGAAGAAGGAGCTGTCGGATCCGGCGGATCTGGAGTTCCGGGCGCGGCGGGTGGTGGAGTCGATGGCATTGGTGCTGCAGGGTTCACTGCTGGTGCGCCACGGTGACCGGGCGGTGGCGGACGCGTTCTGCGCGTCGCGGTTCGCGGGTGACTGGGGTATCGCGTTCGGGACGTTGCCGGCGGGCACGGACACGGCGGCGATCATCGAGCGGGCGCGGGTGTAGGCGGCGGGTTTTGTCGGGGTGGCGCGCTAGCGTCGTGGGTCATGACCGACTTCGATTTTGTGTCCGCCACCCGTGCTGCTTACGACACCGTGGCCGTGTCCTACGCCGAGGTACTGAAGGATGCGCTGGCCGAGAGCCCGTGGGACCGGGCGATGCTGGACACGTTCGCGGAGCTGGTCGGGCCTGGTGCCCGGGTCGGTGACTTCGGGTGTGGTCCGGGGCGGGTCACGGGCTACCTGGCGGGGCGGGGGCTGGCGGCGTTCGGCGTGGACCTCTCCCCCGGGATGGTCGAGGTGGCGCGGGCGGCGCATCCTGAGCTGGCGTTCGAGGTGGGGTCGATGGCCGCCTTGCCGGTGGGTGACGCGGAGGTGGCGGGTGCGCTCGCGTGGTACTCGCTGATCCACACGCCGCCGGAGCGGCTGCCGGTGCTGGTGGCGGAGCTGGCCCGGGTGCTCGTGCCGGGCGGGCGGCTGCTGACGGCGTTCCAGACCTCGTCGGAGGTCGGGGTTGGGGCCGAACCCCGGCACGTCAGCACTGCGTACGGGCACGACGTCTCGCTCGACGCGTACCGCCTGGACCCGGATTTCGTGACCGGGCTGCTGGGTGCGGCCGGGTTCGCGGTGGAGGCCCGGCTGGTCAGGGAGGCGGCGGCGCACGAGAAGACGCCGCAGGCGTATCTCTTGGCGCGCAAGGAAAGCTGAGCTGCTCGCGGAGGCGGGCGAGGACCGCGTCGAGGCCGCGGCGCACCGAAGTCGGGCACGCCGTTGTGGGCAGGTCGGTCATGAGCTGCTCGTCGATCCCGTTGGTCTCGCCCATCGGTGCCGTGGCAGGCAGTGGTGAAGTCGGTACGGTGAGCGTCGGACACGACCGAGGGAGCGCACCATGAGCCGCCTGCACGATCGCCGGATCTTCGTGACGGGTGCCGGTTCCGGCATCGGGCGCGCGACGACGTTGCGGTTGATCGAGGAGGGCGCTCGGGTGGTCGCCACCGATGTGTCGGGCGAGGGCGTCGCGGGGACGGCCGAGCTGGCCGGTGGCTCGCGGCTCGAGACGTTCGTGATGGATGTGGCCGACGAGGAGTCGGTGGTGCAGGGCACGAAGGCGGCGGTCGAGCACCTCGGTGGGCTCGACGTCCTGGTGAACGCGGCCGGGATCCTGCAGGCCGCGCACACGCACGAGACGTCGCTGGAGTTCTGGAACCGGATCGTCGCGGTGAATCTCACCGGCACGTTCCTGGTGACGCGGGAGGCGCTGCCGGCGTTGATCGCGGCCGGGAAGAGCGTGGTGATCAACTTCAGTTCGACGTCGGCGGCGTTCGCGCACCCGTACATGGCGGCGTACGCGGCGAGCAAGGGCGGGATCCAGGCGTTCACGCATTCGCTGGCGCTGGAGTACAGCAAGCAGGGCGTGCGGGCGGTGAGTGTCGCGCCGGGCAGTGTGAAGAGCGGGATCACGGACAACGCGGCAAGCTGGATGCCGCAGGACGTGGACTTCGGGTTGTTCGGCAAGCTGCTGCCGATCCTGCCGACGGGGCTCACGACGGCGGTGGGCAACCCGGTCGGGCCCCCGGAGGCAGTGGCGGGGGTGGTCGCGATGCTGGCGTCGGACGACGGGGAGTTCATCACCGGCACCGAGATCCGCATCGACGGCGGCACGCACGCCTAACGCGGCACCGGCGTGAACTCGGCGAGGTCCGGCAGCGGCGGCACCACCCTGGTGTAGGCGTCGGCGGCGAGGATTCCGTCTTTCCGCTGCCCGAGCTGGTCCAGCACCTCGCGTTCGCTGCGGCCGCGGGCGAGCAGGAGCACGAACGGGTCGGCGTCGAGCAGCCACGACACCTGGAACGACAGCGCGGCCGCGTGCCGGCACGGCAGGTCGAACCCCGGGCAGTCGCAGTCCGGGTCGAGGTCGCCGATGCCGGGCAGGAGCGGGACGTCGTCGGCGAGCTCCGGGGGCAGGTGGCGGTCGAGCAGGGCGGCGAGGTTCCCGGCGCGGGCGGCGGCGCGGCCGAGGAGCAGGTCCCAGTCCGGTGTGGACAGTTCGGCCAGGTGCACGCTCGTGCGGAACGGTCCGCCGTCGGCGTCGTCCACGGTCGCCGCGATCCGCCCCGGGCTCACGGTGATCGGTCCGACCAGGCCGGCGACGGCGTAGCGGCGGCCGTGGCGCAGCTGACGCAAGTCGAGCGCGGTGTCCTCCATCGCGCGCAGCCAGGCCCGGCCCCACCAGGTGCGGGCGAACGGGCCGCGGCCTTCGCGGGCGGGGAAGGCCGGAAATCCGCGCACGCGCTCGGTCATGCCTGCCTCCTCAGCCGCACGAGCTCGGCGAGCTCGGTGTCGGTCAGCTCGGTCAGCGCCACCTCTCCCCCGGCCAGTACGGCGTCGGCCAGGGCGCGTTTTTCCCGCAGCAGCGCGGCGATGCGGTCTTCGACCGTGCCTTCGGCCACGAGCCGGTGGACCTGCACCGGGCGGGTCTGCCCGATCCGGTACGCGCGGTCGGTCGCCTGGTCCTCCACGGCCGGGTTCCACCACCGGTCGTAGTGCACGACGTGGTCGGCGCGGGTGAGCGTGAGCCCGGTGCCGGCGGCCTTGAGCGACAGCAGGAACACGGGCACGGCGCCGTCCTGGAAGCGGCGCACCAGCTCTTCGCGCTGGGCGACGGGGGTGCCTCCGTGCAGGAGCTGGCTGGGGATCCCGCGGCCCGCGAGGTGGCGCCGCAGGAGCCGGGCCATCACCACGTACTGGGTGAACACGAGCACGGCACCGTCCTCGGCGAGGATCGTGTCGAGCAGCTCGTCGAGCAGGTCGAGTTTGCCCGACCGGCCGGCCAGCGGGGCGTCGTCGCCTTCGGCCAGGTAGTGGGCCGGGTGGTTGCAGATCTGCTTGAGGGCGGTGAGCAGCTTGACGATCCGGCCGCGGCGCGCCATCCCGTCGCTCGCACCCACCTCGGCCAGCAGCTCCCGCACCGCCGCCTCGTACAGCGCGGCCTGCTCGGCGGTCAGCGCGACGGGCCGGTCGGTCTCGGTCTTCGCGGGTAGCTCGGGGGCGATGCCGGGGTCGGACTTGCGCCGCCGCAGCAGGAACGGGCGCAGCAGCCGCGACAGCCGTTCGGCCGCTGCCGGGTCGCCGGTTTCCACGGGTTTCGCCCAGCGCGCCCGGAATTCGGTGAGCGTGCCGAGCAGGCCAGGGGTGGTCCAGTCCAGGATCGCCCACAGCTCGGCTAGTGTGTTCTCCACCGGTGTGCCCGTGAGCGCCACCCGTGCGGACGCCCGCAGCGTGCGCAGGGCTTTCGCCGTGCCCGAGCGGTGGTTCTTCACGTGCTGCGCTTCGTCGGCCACCAGCAGATCCCACGCCACGGCGGCCAGTGGCCCCGGGTCCGCGCGCAGCGTGCCGTAGGTGGTGAGCGCGAACCCGTCGAGGTCGTCGAGCGAGCGGGCGCCGCCGTGGAACCGCCGCACCGGCACGCCGGGAGCGAAGCGGTGGATCTCGGCTTCCCACGTGCCCAGCAGCGACGCCGGGCACACGACCAACGTCGGGCCGGTCGCGCGGTGCAGGTGCAGGGCGATGAGGGTGAGTGTCTTGCCCAGTCCCATGTCGTCGGCGAGGCAGCCGCCCAGGCCTAGCGACGTGACCGTGTCGAGCCAGCGCAGGCCGCGCAGCTGGTAGTCGCGCAGGGTCGCGGTGAGCCCGGCCGGCTGCGGCGCCGGCCCGGGCAGCTCGGCGAGCCGGGCGCGCAGCGTGGCCAGCCATCCGTCGGTGCCGATCTCGACCTCGGCGCCGTCCACCTCGGTCGTCCCGGCCAGCACGGCGGCCAGGGCGTCGACGGGGGTGAGGGGTTTCAGTGCCCGCTCGCGCGCGCGGCTCACCGACGCCGGGTCGAGCAGCACCCACCGGTCCCGCAGTCGCACCACGGGCCGGTGGGCTTCCGCGAGCACGTCCAGTTCGGCCGCCGAGAGCCGGGCTCCGCCGAGGGCGAGCTGCCAGTCGAGCTCCAGCGCGCGGCCGCCGGCGAAGAAGGCGGCGACGTCGTCGGGTGCGGTGTCGGCGCGCACGACCGCGCGGGCGCTCAGGCCCGTGAGCTCGGCGGGCCAGTGGACGGCGACCCCCAGCTCGGCCAGCCGTGCCGCCGCCGAGCCGAGCAGCTCGCGGATGTCGTCGTCGCCCAGGGTCACCTCGGCGGGCACGGGCGCGGCCAGCAGCGGAGTGAGCGGTGGCCACTCCTGGGCGCACCGGCGCAGCACGAGGAGCACCTCGTGGCGGGTCGCCTCGGCGCCCGAGAGCCACAGCTCCCGCGCGTCCACGAGCGTGTCTCCGTGTACCTGCACGACGGCGCGGAACCGGCCCGCGTCGAGGTCGTCGGGTTCCAGCCGCAGCGAGACCCGGGTCGCCGCGGCGAGCCCCGCGATCTCGCGGAGGAACCGCAGCAGCAGCGGGTACGGCTCGGGCAGCCGCGCCGGATCACCGGGCAGCGGGGTGGCGTGGGCGTGCGGGGGCATCGCGTCGGCGAGGCGGCGCAGCCACTGCTCTTCGGCCGGTTCGAGCGGTCCCGCCCAGCCCGCCTCGGTCAGCCGCGTCCCGGCCCGCGCGGCGACCGACCAGAACACCGCCGACGGCTCGTCGGAAACCTCCCGCAGCAGCTCCACGGCGTCGCCGACCGGCACCCGTCGTGCCTCGACCGTGCGCGGGCCGTCGGCCAGCACCACCTCGAGCGAACCGGGGGCGCCCGGTGTGGCCGGTGGTGCGCCGTCCGGGCGCCAGAACACGACGAATCCCGGTTCGACCACCACAGCGTCCGGCGAACCGCTCCCCACGGACCCCCCTTCCCGTCGGTTCCGTCCGCCGACTTTACCAGAATTCTGTACGACGTACGACGAAATGTAGGGCAGGATGGCGCGGATGAGCACGGAGCACACCGGCGGCGGCGACCCGCGGCGCACGATCGAGCTGCTGTGGGGTGTGCCCGGACCCCCGCGGCGTGGACCGAAACCCAAGCTCACCGTGGCCGACGTCGTCGCGACCGCGACCCGGCTGGCCGACGCCGACGGCCTCGAGGCCGTGACCATGCGCCGCGTCGGCGACGAGCTCGGTGTCGCCCCGATGTCGCTCTACACCTACGTGCCCGGGCACGCGGAGCTGATCGACCTGATGCTCGACGCCGCCCACGGCGAGCTCACCGCGCCGCTGCCCACCACCGGCTGGCGCGATGCGCTGACCACCGTGGCCGAGGACCTTTGGCGCCTCTACCACCGCCACCCCTGGCTGCTGCAGATCACCACCGGCCGCCCGCCGCTCGGGCCGAACACCTTCGCCAAGTACGAACGCGAGCTCGCCGCGCTCGACGGCCTCGCCCTCGACGAGCTGGAACTCGACGCCGTGGTCAGCCTCGTCGTCGGGCTGGTGCAGGGCACCGCCCGCGGCTCGATCGAGGCCGCCCGCCTCGCGCGCCGCACCGGGCTGACCGACGCCGAGTGGTGGGAACGCAGCGCGCCCGTGCTCGCCGGGATCCCCGCGGCCGACGCCGCCAACTTCCCGCGCGCGAGCCGCGTCGGCACCGCCGCGGGCCAGGCCCACAACGCCGCGTCGAACCCCGAGCACCACTTCCGCTTCGGCCTCGCCCGCATCCTCGACGGGGTGACCCTGCTCGTCGAGCACCGCTGAAGCGCTGGAGACTGTCGGCCCCCGGGTTACGTCCGATTGGCAACGATCGGCACGGGTTGCCAATCCGACCAGAAGCAGGCCGACGCTCTCGCGGCACGTCACCATTGCTACCAAGTCGTTCGGCCGTGACTGTGGTCGGATTGGTAACGATGGGCACAGTAGGTTCGGCCTCGGGTGTCGGTTTCGCCCGGGCCCGCTCGTCGGGCGGGTATGAGCGATCCGGACCCGGAGGGAGACCGGGTGGAGGAGCACGGGCACGACTCAGTGGTCGACGCGGAGGTCGAGGCCGCGGTCGCGCGGGCGTTCCGGGACGAGTGGTCGGCCGTGGTGGCCACCCTCATCCGGGCCACCGGCGACTGGGACCTCGCCGAGGAGTGTGCCCAGGACGCCTTCGCCCTGGCCGTGCGCACCTGGCCGCGCGACGGCGTGCCCACCCGGCCCGGAGCCTGGCTCACCACCACCGCCCGCCACCGAGCCGTCGACCGGATCCGCCGCGACGCCGTCGGCGCGGGCAAGCTCCGGGAGGCCGCGCGCATGATCGTCCCCGAAGAACCCGCCGGCGAAGACCCGACCGTGCCCGACGACCGGCTGCGCCTCATCTTCACCTGCTGCCACCCCGCCCTCGCCGTGGAAGCCCAGGTCGCGCTCGCCTTGCGGACACTGGCCGGCCTCAGCACCGCCGAGATCGCCCGCGCGTTCCTCGTGCCCGAGGCCACGATGTCGCAGCGGCTCGTGCGCGTGAAACGCAAGATCCGCACCGCCGGCATCCCCTACCGCGTGCCACCCGCGCACCTGCTGCCCGAACGCACCGCGGCCGTGCTCGGCGTGCTGTACCTGCTGTTCAACGAGGGCTACGCCGCCAGCGCCGGGCCCGATCTGCAACGCCCCGACCTCGCCGCCGAGGCGATCCGCCTCGCCCGCGTCCTCGCGCAGCTCATGCCCGACGAACCCGAGGTCACCGGGCTGCTCGCGCTCCTGCTGCTGCACCACGCCCGCCGCGGCACCCGCGTCGCGGCCGACGGCGAGCTGGTGCCCCTCGAAGAACAGGACCGAAGCCGCTGGGATCGAGCCGCCATCGCCGAAGGCACCGCGTTGCTGGAAGCCGCGTTGCGCCGGCGCAACCCCGGCCCGTACCAGGTGCAGGCCGCGATCGCCGCGTGCCACGCCACCGCCGCCCGCGCCGCCGACACCGACTGGGCGCAGATCACCGGGCTCTACCGCGAGCTGCGCCGCCACCTGCCCACCCCCGTCGTGGAGCTCAACCACGCCGTCGCCGCCGGAATGGCGTTCGGCCCCGGCACCGGGCTGGCGCTGGCCGATGAGCTCACCGCCCGCGGCACCCTCGCCGGCTACCACCTGCTGCCCGCGACCCGCGCCGACTTCCTGCGCCGCCTCGGCCGTGCCGACGAAGCCCGCACCGCCTACGGCGAAGCACTCGCCCTCGCGCCCACCGACTCCGAACGCGGCTACCTGAGGCGCAGGCTCGCCGGAATTCCCGCCGCCGGGGTGTCGGTCCCGGCGCCGCCCGTTCGTCGGCTGGACGAACCCACCCGTCCACCGGAAGGACCGCCATGATCACCCGAACCCTGCGCGTTCCCGGCGCCGAGCTGACCTACGACCTCGACGGCAGCGGCCCCGTGCTGCTGCTGGTGCCCGGCGGCCCCGCCGACGCCACCGCGTTCACCGCTCTGCGCCCGCACCTGACCAGCCGCTACACCGTGGTCACCTTCGACCCGCGCGGCCTCTCCCGCAGCCCGATCGCCGGCGAACCGGGCGAGGACGTCGTCGGCGAGCACGCCGACGACGTGCACCGCCTGCTCACCGAGCTCGGCGGCGGCCCCGCGCACGTGTTCGCCAACAGCGGCGGCGCGGTCACGATGCTGGAGCACACCCGGCGCCACCCCGGCCAGGTGGCGACCTTGGTCGCCCACGAGCCGCCGGTCAGCCGCTACCTGGGCGAGATGCTCGCCGACTTCCCCGACATCCCGGCCGTCTACCGCGAGCACGGCGTGGAAGCCGCGCTCGGCGCGTTCATGGCGGCCTCCGGCTTCGACGTGCCGCCTCCACCGGCCGACCCGACACCGGAAGAAATCGAGCAGGGCAAACGGATGCAAGCCAACTTCGCCTTCTTCTTCGGCCACCTCATGGCCGCGGTCGGCACCTGGGAGCCCGACCTCGACGCCCTGCGCGCCACCGACACACGGCTGATCGTGGCCGTCGGTGAAACCGCCGCCGGCACCCCCGCCCACACCGCCGGGCTCGGACTGGCCCGCGCCCTCGGGCGTGACGCCGTGCCGTTCCCCGGGGACCACGGCGGGTTCGCCGGCGAACCCGGCCCGTTCGCCGCCCGCCTGACCGAAGTCCTCACTCACGCCTAGGAGACCGCCCATGCGCTACCTGCTCATGATCGCCGGCGAAGAGCCCACCGAAGAACAGCGGACCGCCGGCTGCGGCGGCTGGTCCGACGACCTGCTCGCCCGCGGCATCTTCGTCAGCGGTGGCGGCCTGCACCCGCCCGCCACCGCCACCTCCGTCCGCGTGCGCGGCGACAACGTCCTGCTGACCGACGGCCCCTTCGCCGAAAGCAAGGAACAGATCGGCGGCTTCGTCATCATCGACTGCGCCGACCTCGACGAAGCCGTCGACATCGCCTCCCGCCACCCCGCCGCCACGTACGGCACCATCGAAGTCCGCCCCATGCTGGGCTGACCCGACCTCGAGGAGACCCCCATGCCGTCCCTGCTGGACCGCGAAGACCAGCCCTACGTCGGCTACCGCGCGACCGTCGGCCTCGCCGGCCTGCGCGAGGTCGCCCACCGCATCGCCGCCCTCGTCGGCGCCCTCGCCGAACGCGGGATCACCCCGGCCGACGCGCCGTTCTTCCGCTACCTCGTCATCGCCCCGGACATGACGAGCCTGACCGTGGAAGCCGGCGTGCCCGTCACCGAGCCGGTCGAGCTCGGCGACGACTACTTCACCGCCGTCGTGCCAGGCGGCAAGTACGTCAAGGCCACCCACCACGGCGCCCCCGACGGGCTCGTCGCCGCCACCGCCGAAGTCCTCGAGTGGGGCGCGGCGGAAGGCCTGCGCTGGGACCGCACCGAGGCCCCCGACGGCGACCACTGGACCGGCCGCCTGGAGGTCTACCGCACCGACCCGCGCGTGCAACCGGACGCGACGAAATGGGAGACCGACCTGTACTTCCGCCTGGCCGACTGACACTCGCCGGCCGGGGAGACCACCGTCAACCGGTTTCCCCGGCCAGCCACCCGACGAGCAGGCACCCGAACCCGCCCGTCGCGACGATCGCGCGCAGCAGGTTCCACCGCACCCAGCTCGTCTCGAACCGCGCCCGCAGCTCGGCCAGCGGTGCCGTGCCGCGGTCCAGCGCGTTGTTCATCGGGATGTTCTTCACCGCCGTGACCACGATCATCGCCAGCAGCAGCACGAACCCGGCGATCAGCCACGGCAGTGCCCCGCGCCCGCCCGCGACCAGGTCGAGCACCACCGCGGCCGCCGCCAGCAGCGGCGCCCCGAGGAAGGTGAGCAGGAACCAGCCGTTGACAATGGCCACGTTGATCTCCCGCATCGCCGTGACAAAGGTGTGGTCGTCCACCCGCGCCAGACCGGGCATCACCGACACCGCCCAGGAGTAGAAGAGCCCAGCGATCAGCCCCGCCGCCACGATCGCCACCACCAGCACCACTTCAGCTGCCATCATCCGCGCTCCCTTCCCCGGAACCGGACGATAGCGGACATCTCACCCCATGTCGGCGGAACTTCAGGAGGCCACCGTGGCTCCGACAACGTGATCAATGAAGCCGTACGCCAAGGCTTCCTCGGC
Source organism: Amycolatopsis sp. NPDC004368 (assembly GCF_053602515.1). Lineage (NCBI taxonomy): Bacteria > Bacillati > Actinomycetota > Actinomycetes > Pseudonocardiales > Pseudonocardiaceae > Amycolatopsis > Amycolatopsis sp. NPDC004368. The sequence continues at coordinate 76,351 of NZ_JBSGDT010000014.1, forward strand.
GTCGAACCACCGGTCGCGGTCGGCGTCGGCGGTGATGCGGTCCACGGGCCGGCCCGTCTGGGCCGCGGTGAGCTCGGCGATGCGGCGCTTCATCTTCCCGAACACCTCCGCCTGGATCGCGATGTCGGTGGCCGCCCCGGAGATCCCCGCGGACGGCTGGTGCATCACGATCCGCGTGTTCGGCAGCAGGTACCGCTTACCCGGCGTGCCCGACGACAGCAGGAACTGCCCCATCGACGCCACGAACCCCAGCCCCCACGTGGCGACGTCGGGCTTCACCAGCTGCATCGTGTCGTAGATGGCCATGCCCGCCGTGACCGAACCGCCCGGCGAGTTGATGTAGAAGGTGATGTCCTTGTCGCTGTCGTCCGCAGCCAGCAGGAGCAGCTGGGCCGTGATCCGGTTGGCTACCTCGTCGGTCACCTCCGACCCCAGGAACACGATCCGGTCGCGCAGCAGCTGCTCGTACACCGACTCCTGGGGCACCTGCCCCGCGGCGTGCAGCTCGGGAACCGCCGTCAGCGTCATCGTCTTCTCCTTCATGCTGGGAATCCCTGCCGGCACCGAACGTAGGAGCACGGACCGACCCGTGGGGCCGCCGTTCGCTCACGGCGTGCGGCGTTCGCTCGCGGCGATCACCACCAGGTAGCTGCGCGAAGCAGCCACTTCCCGCCGAGACGTCGAGCGCCGCGGTTACGCTCTGCCCATGCAGAACACCGGTGACGACCGCGTCCCCACCCTGTTGCGCAGCCGGCCCACCTGGCTCGTTAATCAGCTCGCCACTCAGGTCTCCCGCCTGGTCGGCGACGCGTTCGACGCCGCCGGGTACCGCCGCTACCACTACGCCCTGCTGGCCGCGCTCGACGAGTTCGGCCCCGCGAGCCAGGCCGCGCTGGGCCGGCGCTGCCGCATCGACCGCAGCTACGTCGTCGAAGCCGTCGGGGAACTGCAGGCCGCCGGCTTCGTGCTGCGCGCGCCCGATCCGGCCGACCGGCGGCGCAACGTCGTGACCCTCACCGGCGAAGGCCGCACCCACCTCGCCGCGATGACGAAAACCCTCGACGAGGTGCAGGAGGAGCTCACCGCACCCCTGCCCGCCGCCGAACGCGAGCAGTTCACCCTCCAGCTCCAGCGGGTGCTGGACCATCTGCGTGAACCTCGCGGCGCCGGTCACGGCGCGAACATGCGTGATCTCGATCGAGGCATCGAACCTCGATAGCGTGATCGGGTCGGCTTCGTCGTCGGTCCGCATCCGGAGGATCCGCGTATGTCCACCCGCCCGTTTCGCTTCGGGGTCTCCCTGCTCCGCATCGGCACCCGTGAACAGTGGCGCGCCCGCGCCCGCGAGGTGCAGGACCGCGGCTACGAGGTGCTCCAGGTCCCCGACCACCTCGACCTGGCCGCACCGTTCCCGGCACTGGTCGCCGCCGCCGACGTCACCAGCATCGGCCTGGGCACCTACGGCCTCGACGCTGGCACATTCAGCCCCGCCCACTTCGCCCGCGACATCGCCGACGTGCAGCGACTCGCCTTCGACCGGCTCGAACTGGGCCTCGGCACCGGGTTCCGCCTCGTCGAGCCCGCGGCCGGCAGCCCACGGCCGGACTCCTACGGCGAGCGCCTCACCAAGCTGGAGAAGACCCTCACCGCCACGCGAGAACTCCTTGCCGCGCAAGCGGAAGTGCCGATGCCGCCGATCATGCTCTCCGGCGCCGACGACCGCATGCTGGCCCTCGCCGGCCGGGAAGCCGACATCGTCAGCTTCCCGTTCACAACCGCCCCGGAAGACGCCCTCGCCCAGCGGGTACAGGTACTGCGCGACGCCGCCGGCCACCGCTTCGGCGACATCGAGCTGAACCTGTTCGTGGCCGCGGTCGGCGACACCGTCGACGAGGTCGACCTCAGCGACCTCCGCCGGGCAACCGGCCTGCCCGACCGGAAGCTCGTGCAGCTGCCCGGCGTGCTCATCGGCTCGCCGCGCCGGCTCGCCGAACGGATCGAGCGGTACCGCGAAACCTTCGGGATCACCTACCTCAGCGTGCGCGAACCGCACCTCGCCGCCTTCGCCGAGGTCATCAAGTACCTCGACTGACACCGCGCGGCGCCTTGGCCGGGTTACCGCTTAAGCGGCAAGATCGCCCCGTGACCCCCGAGCTCGGCCCGACGACCCGCGTGATGCACGCGATGGAACAGCTGTGGGCCGAAATCCGCCGCCGGCACCCCGACGTGCCCGAAGCCATCCTCGTCCTGGCGTCCGGGACGATGGGCACCACCACCGAAATCCACGGCCACTTCGCCCGCTCGCGCTGGCACGTCGGCCCCGGCGTCGACCCGCGCGCCGAATTCTTCCTCGGCGCCGAAGGACTGCGCCGGCCCGCCCCCGAGATCCTGGCCACCACCCTCCACGAAGCCGCCCACGGCCTCGCCGCCACCCGCGACATCGTCGACGTCAGCGACGGCCGCTACCACAACAAACGCTTCGCCGCGCTCGCTCACGAACTCGGCGTCCGCGCCGAACAGGCCGACCGCATCGGCTGGTCCGCCACCACCGCTCTGCCCGCCACGATCGACGCGTACGGCCCCGAACTGCGCCTGCTCGAGAAAGCCCTCACGGTCTGGCGGCACACCGAACAGGAAGTCGCGGTCCGCGCCCAGGCCGCACCGCCGGGCCCCACCGACCCGGACCAGCCGGACGAAATCGACCCCGCGCCCGCGCCGATCGTCATCACCCCCGTCGACGGCCGCGGCGCCCACCGCGGCGGGCCGAACTACGTCGCCGCGATCTGCGGCTGCGACAAACCCCGCCGCATCCGAGCCGCCCGGTCGATCCTCGAACTCGGGCCGATCACCTGCAGCCTGTGCTACGCCCCGTTCACGGAAACCGGCTGATCACCCGGCGGGCTCGGCACCGTGGCGTCAACGGAAGCAGTAGGAGTCCGACGAGGCGTCGCCGCCGGACAACCGGACCTGGTGCGGCCGCAGCCCCCGGAAGTCGTCGCCGTGCAGGAAACACTTCCCGTCGACGCGCAGGCCCCCGCCGGCGTCCGGATCGGTCTCGAGCTTCGCCATCCACGCCCCGACGCCGTCGGGGTAGAACTGGTCGTCCCACGAGCCGTAGAGCGAGTTGGTCACGTAGATGCGGCGACCGTCGCGGCTCACCTCGACCATTTGCGGTCCGCCCGCCAACCGCAGCGACGGCGCGGCCGGATGCGGCACCCGGCCGGTGATCCCGCCCAGGCGCACCGAGCCGACCTCCCGAGGGTGGGCGGGGTCGCTGACGTCGAACTGCTTGAGCTCGCCGGTGCCCCAGCACGACACGTACAGGAACCGGTCGTCCACGCTCAAGCCGATGTCGGAGATCAACGGCGGCACGGCGCCGAACGGCCGCAGGGCCGGGGGCAGGTCCGCGGCGTCGGCGGGCTCGGCGCGCACGGTGATCACTTTGTCCGCGACCCAACTTCCGCCGTCGCGGTGCCAGCGCCACACCGACGCCGACAGGTCCTCTGTGGACACCACCACTCCGGCGAACCCCCACTCGGCCTCCGGATCGTGCGACGGGCGCAGCTCGAGCACCATCTGGTGCTGCTCGCCGAGGTCGACCCGCTGCTGGTGGCGGCCCGTGGCCAGGTCCCAGAAGTGCAGCGCGTGCCCGTACTTGTTGCCCAGCAGCAGTTCGGGATTGATCCCGTCCTCGATCATCGAAGGGGTGCCCCACTCGCTGCTGATCAGCGTGTTGCGGTTGAGGTGCCACCACGCGTCGTAGGCCAGGTACTGCGGGCCCCGGTCGGTCTCCCACGCGCCGAGCACGTCGAACGTGTCGTGGTCGAGCAGTGCGATGCCGCCCGGGCCACCCGAGCCCTCCCCGGTACCGAGGCACGACAGGTACACCCCGTCCGGCCCGCAGTGGGAGGTGTGCGGGCGGGAGTACCCGGCTTTCCCGGCCAGCTCAGCCGCGGTCACCGTCTTGTGCAGGACGGGCCGGCGCGGGTCGGGCTCGGTGTCGAACACGTGGATGTTCGAGGACCGCAGCCCGGGCAGCAGCAGGAACCGGCGGCGCAGCCCGTCGGGATCGTGCCCGGTGTGCGCGAACGCGCTGCTGCACGCGTTCCACCCGAAGTGGTGCAGCTCATCGCCGGTCGTCGGCAGCTCGGACCAGCCGACGACACTGCCGTAGGTGCCCGAATCGGGGTCCACGTCGATCGTCGCGAGGGCATCCGGTTTCTGTGCCGACCGGTCGAACGCCACCACGTACGCGAGTTGCTCCGGCGGGGCCGCGATCGCCTCGCCCGGGCTGCGGTAGAAGGTCGGATCCGGCTGTGTCCGCGCTGGCTGTCCGGTCATCACTCCTCCATCCCGGTTCCCCGCCGTCAATGTCCCGCGGACACTGTCGAGGTCGCAAGCGACAGGACGTGAGCCGGGCGCCTTGGCACGCAGGCGCGCCGACCCCGCAGAACGGCCGTCCCCGAGATCGCGAGCCCGGCCCACACCGGAAGCAACCCCGTGCTGCCCCAGGCAAAACGCTGCCACCGCGTCACCCTTCCCAGTGTCGCGGCCAGGCGGTTCACGACGTCCGCCCGACGCGGCGGCCGGTGCCAGGACCGGGTGAAAACTTCGTGATCAGGGCCGGGCGGAGCCACCGGGCAGGTCGAGCAGTTCCGCGAGCAGCCCGGCGCGCAGCTCGGAGGTTCCGGCGGGATCCGCGAGCGCGAGCCGGTGCACCCGCTCGAGCCGGGCGCGCAGGTTGTCGCGGTGCTCGGCTGCCCGGGTCAGCTCGGCGCGGGTTGCTTCCAGCCGACCGGCGAGTGCGGTCACTTCCCGCCGTTCGTCCTGGTGCTCGCGCACCGCGGCCCGCAGCCTCGCGGCCAGGTCGTCGGCCTGGCCACGCGCCGCGGTGAGGTCCGCCGAGGACGCGGCGAGCTGCGCGCTCAGGGCTTCGCGGAGTTCACCGGCACGGGTGAGCTCCGCGGCGGCCGCCGACCGGGCGTGGGTGAGTTCGGCGGTGAGGGTGTCGCGGGTTTCCTCGGCCTGTGCACGGGCCTGGGAGAGGTTCTCCAGGGCGGCATCGCGTTCGGTGGTGCGCACAGCGAGCTGCTCGGAGACCCGAGCGAGTTCAGTGGCCAGGGCGTCGGCGCGGGCGCGTTCGGTGCGGGTGTCAGTCGCGGCTTCGGCGGCGCGCTCGAGGGCGGCGGTGGCGGAAGCCTCGGCGCGGGCCTGGTCGAGCTCGGCGGCCTTGCGGGCTTTCACCGCGACCGCGGCAGCGTCCTTCGCCGCCTCGGCGAGCTCGACCTGGTCTTGAGCGTGCGCTTCGGCGGCCGACACCCGAGCTGAAGCTTCCTCGGCGCGCGTATCCGCGGCCTGGCGCAGGCCCTCGGCCTCCAGAGCCCGGGATTCGGCGGCTTCGGCGCGGGCCACGGCGGCGGTCACCTCGTCCTGCGCCCGGGCGGCGACGGTGTCGAGCGCGTTGCGCAGCGTCTGCAACGGCCCGCCCAGTTCGGTGGCGGCGCGGACGAACTCCGCCGCCGCGTCGGCGAGACCGGCGTGCGGCGCCGAGTCACCCAGCGCTTCCCGCAGGGCCTGGTCCGCGGCGGCGAGCTGCTTGCACGTGCGATCTCCGGGCCAGCGGCGATCCGGGCAGAACTCGAACGGCCGGCCCCCACGCGGACCCGGCGGCGGCAACGGCGCCCGGCACTGCCGGAACCCGCACAGCGCGACGGTCCGGTCCTCGATCACAGCTCCCTCAATCACGTTAGAACTCTATCCGATTGGTTATGTAACCCATAACCAGGGTTATAAATACTTAACCACTAACCCAGGTCGGCTACAGAACAGAGCTTTTGTTGCTAAGCTCTCGCCGGAGTTGATCGATTGACGGAGAGTGATGAAACCAGTAGCAGCGAGTGAAAACGCGGGCCTCGAACCGGCCCCGAAAACTGGGTACCCCCACCCCGCCGGAGAAACGGACGTCTGGCCCGGCGTCCACGACCCCGCCGCGCTGCTCGACGCGATCGCGGACTGGCTCGCCGGCTACGGCAACCAAGCCACCCGCCGTACCTACGCCGAAGGACTCGGCCTGCCCGTCACCGCCGCGGACCTCACCGAGTGGGCCACCCCCGGACTGCACACCCCGCACCCCGACACGTGGCGAACGGCCGTCCTCCGCTACGCCGAAGCCCTGCACCTCACACCGAGCCCTGCTGACAATCACGGCCCCGCCCGGAAACCCGGCACCGCTCCCCCGCCCGCACCCCGCGGCCGGCTGCGCACCCACCACTGGTTCCGCTGGTGCGTCACCCGCGGCCTCGACCCGGTGGCCGCCACCTCCACCGACGTCAAAAGCTGGCTCGACACCCTCACGACGGCCGACGCAGCCCCTGCGACCCGCGACCGCATGCTCGCCACGGTCAAAGCCCTCTACGGCTACCTCGCCGACACCGGCCTCGTCACCGGCAACCCCGCCGCCCTGAACCGCCGCCGGCTCGGGCTCGCGACGGCCGCGAGCAGCACCTCGGGCACCGTCACGCTCACCACGCGCCAGGTCCGAGCCCTCTACACCGCGGCCGCCACCCCGCGCCGCGGCGCGAGCCCGTTGGACACGGCACGGGCGGTGGCCGTGGTCGCGTTGTTCACCCTCGGGCTGCGCGTGAGCGAGCTGTGCGGCCTCGACCGCACCGACCTGCACGTCACCCGCGGCCGGCGGGCGCTGCGCGTGCTCGGCAAGGGTGGCAAGACGCGGGTGGTCTACCTCAGCGTCCCGGCGGAAAACGCACTGATGAGCTACCTCTCGGCGCGCGACGCCGCGGCCGCGTCGGGCCAGACCACCGTCGAACGCCGCACCCAGCCCCGGCACGCCCCGCCATCACCGCTGCTGCAGACCCGCACCGGCAACCGCTACCAACGTCAGGCGATCTGGCAGCTGCTGCGCCGCATCACCGCCACCGGCGGCCCCGAGCTGGAACCCCTCACCGGCGCCCTGCACCCCCACGCCCTGCGTCACTTCTACGTCACCACCGCCGTCGAAGCGGGCGCCCAGCTCGTCCACGTGCAGGCCGACGTCGGCCACAGCAGCATCGACACCACCCAGCAGACCTACGACCACGCCGCCCGCGCGCCCGAACGCAGCGCCGTCGACCTCGTCGCGAGCAGCTGGTTCCCCGACGACCCGCAGTGACCCGCGCCGATACGCTGGCAGGAACCCCCACCCGGCCAGGAGAACACTTGCCCCACCACGATCCCCTCACCGCCGACTGCGGCAGCTGCTTCGGCCTCTGCTGCGTCGCCCTCGCGTTCACGAAATCCACGGACTTCGCGCTCGACAAGGCGGTGGGCGACCCGTGCCCGAACCTCGAGCCCGCGTTCGGCTGCGGTATCCACGACCGTCTGCGGGACAAGGGGTTCCAGGGCTGCACCTTCTACGACTGCTTCGGTGCCGGGCAGAAGGTTTCGCAGATCACGTTCGCCGGCCGCGACTGGCGCAGCGAACCGGGCGGCGCCCAGCAGATGTTCGCCGCGCTGCCGGTGATGCGCCAGCTGCACGAACTGCTCTGGTACCTCACCGAAGCCCGCGCTCTCGAGACCACCCGTGAGCTGCACGCCGACCTCGACACCGCCCTCTCCGACACCGAGGAGCTCACCCGGACCGACCCGGACACCCTGCTCGCCCTCGACGTCGCCGAGCAGCGCGCTCGCGTGGACGTGCTGCTGCAAGCCACGAGCCGGCTCGTGCGCGCGGGGGCGCGGGGCCGCAAGAAGGACCGCCGGGGCGCGGACCTCATGGGCGCGAAGCTCTCCGGCGCCGATCTGCGGGGAGTGAACCTGCGCGGCGCCTACCTCATCGCCGCGGACCTGCGCCGCGCCGATCTTCGCCAGGCCGACGTGATCGGAGCCGACCTGCGCGACGCCGACGTGCGAGGTGCGGACCTCAGCGCGAGCCTGTTCTTGACCCAAGCGCAGGTCAACGCCGCGCGCGGCGACGCCACGACGAGGCTCGCCGACCGGCTCAGCCGGCCCGCCCACTGGTGACCGGGCGCGTCGACCCGACCACCACGCCACCGAGGCGCGCGACCCAACTGCCGCACAGGCAGCGCACGTAGTCGGCACGGCTGCCGGGCGAGGCGGCCACGACGGCGGACGGGGGCAGTTCGGCCAGTGGCCAGCCACAACGAGGGCAACGGTTCTCTTCCATGCCCCGATCGTGCTGTAATGAGTCAGTGCACTTCAACCCTTACGGCGGATCGGGCGCTCAGGTCGCCGCGGCGCTGGCCACGCTGGTGCGGCAGGAGCGTCCCTCGGCCGACGAGGTGCTCGGCACCTGCCGGGCCCAGGGCATGACGCTGACCCGCCTCACCGACGCCGAAGGCGCCCGCATCCTCGGCTGGGGCCGGCGGCTGCGCGAAGTCTTCTCCGCTGACGCCGCAGACCGCGTGGACCTGGTCAACCGGCTGCTGCTCACCGCCGCGGTCCGGCCGCACATTTCCAGCCACGACGGCAAAGCCCCGCACCTGCACTACGCGAGCGAAGACGCCGGCGCGGTCGAACGCGTGCAGGCGTACTCCGCCGGCGGGCTCGCCCACCTCGTGTGCGAAGCGCCCGAACGGTTCGGCCTCTGCGCCCGCGAAGGCTGCGGGATCGCGTTCGTGGACACTTCCCGCAACGGGCGCCGCCGCTTCTGCTCTACGCGCTGCGGCACGCGGGTCAACGTCGCCGACCACCGGGCCCGCCGGCTCAGCGTCTGAGACGACACTCCGGCCGAGGAGTCAGGCCATCTGCTCGTGGATCCAGTCGAGGATCGTGTCGACCCGGGCTGTGGTCTCGAAACCGGGCTGGGGACAGTCCGGGCCGTTGTCCTCCACGGCCACGAGCTCGCCCTCCTGATCGCCTTCCGGAACGAAGAACGGCGAACCCGAGTCGTCGTGGCACGGGCTGTTCTCGACCGTGCGTGCCTGCAGCGGGCCCATGTCCAGCTCGGTGCGGCGGATCTCGTGGACCTCGAAATGTCCGCTCTTCATGTGATCGGCGGGCTTGACGACGGTGGGCGAAAGCGAGCCCCAGCCCACGAAATCGACCTTCTCGCCGATCTTCGGCGGTCCCGTGGGCAGCCGCAAGGGCGAGATGTCGGTGATCGGTTCGCTGAGCTTGACCAGCGCGAGGTCGTTCACCGGCGACTGGCGCACGTCCACGGCCTGCACGACGTGCCCGCGCGGATCCCCGTCGTTGACCTTCCCCACGGCCACCGCCATGTGGTACTTCGGCGTGCCGCCGACCCGGGTGCCGGCGAGGTCGTGGAAGCAGTGCCCCGCCGTGATGATCCAGTCCGGCGCGATCAGGGAACCGCTGCAGCCGCCCCCGCGGACCCCACCGCCTTCGACGGGGATGTCCTTCGACGTGAGCTTCGCGTTGAACGGCATCACACTCGGCGGCAACGCCGGCGCAGTGCCGCTCGACGCGGGCGCGGGCTCGGGCTCGTCAGCGGGCGACGCGCCCGAGCCGGAGGCACCGGCGCGCGTGTGCGCGACATCCGCCGTGTCGGCGTGCCCCGCGGCGGAAGCCGGCGCACCCTTCTGGACCGTGACGTAGCCGCCCGCGAGGCCTGCACCGGCGACGATGGCGAGTGCCAGCGCGCCGTGCCGGGTTCGGCGGTGACCGGATCGTGACTTCACATTGAGGCCAACGCTCAAGAAGGCCGAGAAGTTCAACCATTCGTGGAGAAATCTCAGCGAATCTCGTCACTCTGTGACACGAGCGGTGATCAAGGGACGATTCGGGCTGCACTACTGTCCCCGTTATGACCAACCGCTTGGTATCCCTGGGCGACTCTTTCACCGAAGGTGTCGGCGACGACGATCCCGCGGCGCCGAACGGCGTGCGCGGCTGGGCCGACCGCGTCGCCGAGGTGCTCGCCGCCCGGGAGCCGGACTTCCGCTACGCCAACCTCGCCATCCGCGGCAGGCTCCTGCCCCAGGTGCTGGCCGAGCAGATCGAGCCGGCGCTGGCGATGGAACCGGACCTGGTCACGCTGTATGCGGGCGGCAACGACCTGATGCGGCCCAAGGTCGACATCGACGCCCTCACCGACTCGTACGAGCTCGCCGTCGCCCGCCTGCGTGGCACCGGCGCCCGGGTCGTGCTGTTCACCGGCGTCGACGGCGTCGAGGACGCGCTGTTCCGGCAGATGCGCGGGCGCGTGGCGATCTACAACGAGAACGTGCGCGGCATCGCGGCCCGCCACGGCACGCTGCTCGTGGACATGTGGTCGATGCGGCAGCTGCGCGACCGGCGGCTCTGGGCGCCGGACCGGCTGCACCTGAACTCCCGCGGCCACCTGGAGATCGCGATCGCGGTGCTCGACGTGCTCGGTGTGCCGCACGAGCTCACGCCGGCCGAGCTGGGACCGCGCCCCCGGCCGTCGGCCCGGCAGCGCCGGGAGGAGAACCTGCGCTGGAGCCGCGAGCACGCGTGGCCGTGGGTGCAGCGCAGGCTGCGTGGCGAGTCGTCCGGCGACACGATGAACCCGAAACGGCCGACACTGGAAGCGTTCGGACCGAGCCCGCTCGACTCAGGCAGTGTCGGATCGAACACCGGCGCTCGGAGCGTGCGCCGCTGAGGGGGCCGGGCGCAGGCCGTCGAAGAGGATCGCGACCACGCGGTCGCGCAGGGCGCGGTCGGCGCCGATGTGCTCGGCCGCCTTGGCCGTGCCGATGATCACCGGGATCAGCTCGGCCACGGTGAGGTCGGCGCGCACGGCGGTGGCGTCCTGCGCGCGGCGCAGCAGCACCCCGAGCGCCTCCAGCAGCCGGGTCGCGATGACCGAGCCCGCCTTGGGCAGGTTGACGCCGGCGGCGCTGAGGGCTTCGAAGTAGGCGTTCTTGGCGCTGGACACCTCGATCCAGCTGGTCAGGAACGTGAAGAACGCGGCGCCGGCGTCGGGTGAGTCCTGGGCGACGACGGCTTCGGCCTCGTCGACGAAGCGGTGCAGCCGCTCGTAGAGCACGGCTTCGAGCAGCGCTTCCTTCGTCGGGAAGTGCCGGAACACTGTGCCGACACCCACCCCCGCCGCACGGGCCACGTCTTCGGTCGGCGCGCCGGTGCCCCGGGAGGCGAACACCGTCTCCGCGGCTTCGAGCACCTTCGCCCGGTTGCGCCGGGCGTCGGCGCGCAGCGGTTTGGACTCCGTCACGGCCTGATCGTAGCCGGGTTCAGCCGGGCAGCGCGCTGAGCACGCGTTCCAGTGCCCGCGGCACGTGCGAGCGCCAGCCGCCGCCCATGATCCGGCGCGACACCCGCTCGATCTCGTCGTCCAGGTCGAAGCCCTCGTGGCTGAGGAACAGCCGGGTGCCCGTGCCCTCCGGCACCAGCCGCCACGTGACCGTCCACTTCGGACCCCACTTGATGCTCAGCTCGCGTTCGGGGTCGGCCACGAGCACCTCGCACTGCACGGGCCCGCCGGCGAACCCGGCTGCCGGCACGGGCTGGGTGAGCAGCTCGAACCGGTGTCCCACCACGGGTTTGATGTCGTTGGGCATCGTGAGCCACCGTTCGAGCAGTTCGGGTTCGGTGAGTGCGCGCCACACCTTGCGCGCGGGGTGCGGCAGGAACTGGTCCACGTGCACGGCGGTCGGGTCTTCGGTCACAGGTCTTCCTCGTCGAGCAGGTCCCGCAGGGCGGTGAGTCTGGTGCGCCAGAACTGTTCGAACGGGCTCAGCCACGTCGTCACTTTCTCCAGCGGCGCGGCTTCGAGCGTGTAGACGCGGTTGCGCCCGGCGCGCTGCTCGGTAACGAGCCCGGCTTCCCGCAGCACCCGCAGGTGTTCCGACAGGCTGGGCCGGCGCATCTCGAAGCGCTGCGCGAGGTCCCCGGCCGCCATCGGGCCGTCCAGCAGCAGGCGCAGCACCTCGCGCCGCGTGGGATTGGCGAGCGCGGCGAACACGTCGTCGTTGACGGGCACGCGCTCAGCCCGGCCGGTTGCCGAACGCCGAGGGCTCCAGCAAACCGACGCCGTTGCCGTCGAGGTCCTTGAACGAGGTCGCCCGCCCCCACGGCATCGCCTGCGGCGCGGGCACGTCGACGCCGTGCTCGCGCAACGCGGCGACGTCGGCGTCGAGGTCGGTGGTGTCGAGCTGGAAGTGCAGCGGCCCGGTGAGCGTGACACCGGAGATCTCGTAGTCGACCAGCACCAGACCGGTCTGTGCGCCCTTCGGCGCCACCATCACGAACCGGCCGGCAGGCCCGTTGCGGTCGACGACGACCTCGAACCCGAGCTTCTCGACGTAGAAGTCACGGGATTTCTCCTGGTCGGCCACGGGCACGGTGACGAACTGGATGCGGGAGACGGTCATGCCGCGAACAATAGGTAGGATGTTTCCTACGTGTCAAGCCTGAACCTCGCCGTGGTCAGGCACTTCCTCGTCGAGACGGGCAGGCCCGAACGACACCGCGGTCAGCCGCGCAGCTGGGCGTTGAGCCGGGCGGCCTGGCGGGTGAGGTGGTCGCGTTCGGGCAGGTTCGGGGCGGCCCGCGCCGCTTCGGCGTAGAGGCGGGCCGCGGTGGTGGGGTCGCCGTTGCGTTCGTGCAGGTAGGCCGAGGCCGCAGTGTGGCGCGGCAGGGTGGGGTCGAGTTCGGCCAGCGCGGCGAGGCCGGCGCGGGGGCCGTCGGCCTCCCCGACGGCGACGGCCCGGTTGAGCCGCGCCACGGGGCTGTCGGTGAGGCGGACGAGCTCGTCGTACCACTCGACGATCTGCACCCAGTCGGTCTCCTCGGCGGCCGGGGCGTCGGCGTGCAGGGCGGCGATGGCGGCCTGGGCCTGGAACTCGCCGAGGCGGTCGCGGGCGAGCGCGGCCTGGAGGATGTCGACGCCCTCGGCGATCAAGCGGGTGTCCCACCGGCCGCGGTCCTGTTCGGAGAGCGGCACGAGCCGGCCGTCGGGGCCGGTCCGCGCGGCGCGGCGGGCGTGGTGCAGCAGCATGAGGGCGAGCAGGCCGGCGACCTCCTCGTGGTCGATCCGGGTGGCCAGCTGCCGGGTGAGGCGGATGGCCTCGGCGGACAGGTCGACGTCGCCCGAGTAGCCCTCGTTGAAGACCAGGTACAGCACGCGCAGCACCGTGGCCACGTCGCCGGGCGCATTGAGCCGCACGCTCGACACGGTCTTCTTCGCGCGGCTGATGCGCTGCGCCATCGTCGCCTCGGGCACGAGGTAGGCCTGGGCGATCTGCCGCGTGGTCAGGCCACCGACCGCGCGCAGGGTGAGCGCGACGGCCGAGGCCGGGGTGAGCGACGGGTGCGTGCACAGGAAGTACAGCTGCAGCGTGTCGTCGGCGACCTCGGTCTGGCCGGGTTCGGGTTCCTCATCGGCCCGCAGCTCGCGGGCGCGCCGGGAGGTGTCGGCGCGCACGGAGTCGAGGAACTTGCGCCACGCGACCGTGACCAGCCAGCCCTTCGGGTCGCGCGGCGGATCGTCCGGCCACACCCGCACGGCCTCGACCAATGCTTCCTGCACGGCGTCCTCGGCCGCCGCGAAATCCGCTCCGCGACGGCCGAGGATCCCGATCACGCTGGGCGTGAGCGTGCGCAGCAGTGCTTCGTCCACTGCCGCCGTCACTCGGTGATCGTGGGGGGCTCGCCGTAGAAGGGGCGCACCTCGAGCCACTCGTGGATCGGCTTGCCCCCCGCGCCGGGGGCCGCCGACAGCTCGCCGGCCAGCTCGATCGCCCGCTCGGGACCCTCGACGTCGATGACCATCCAGCCGGCGATGAGGTCCTTGGTCTCCGCGAACGGACCGTCGGTCACCGGCGGGCGCCCCTCGCCGTCGTAACGGACGAACATGCCGTCCTGGGAGAGTGCCTGGCCGTCGACGTACTCACCGGTGCTTTCGAGCTTCGCGGCGAAGTCGCGCATGTACTGCATGTGGGCGGTGACCTCGTCGGGCGTCCACTGGTCCATCGGCACGTCGTTCACGGCCGCCGGAGCGCCGCGGTAGTGCTTGAGCAACAGGTACTTGGCCATCGTGGTTCTCCTTGGTGTGGTCCGGCTCATTCTGACCGGATTCGCCACGGGGACGCGGGCGGCTCGCGGTTCTCGACATCCCGGCCGGGATTTTTTTCCGGGGAACTTCGGGGAATCTCGACCCCCAGAGACGGCAGGACGAAAGACGCAGCCCGGATGACCGGTCAGGAATCGCCAAACCAGCCCGCGAGTATCACACTATCGAGTGACGAGAGGTGCATCCATGGTTCTAGGCGACAACGAAGTCAGCCAGTCGGTCCAAGCGTCCTCGGGAGATCGTCGGGTTCAGGTGCGGCGGGCGGCGCTCGCCGGGTCGATCGGCACGACGATCGAGTGGTACGACTTCTTCCTCTACAACACTGCAGCGGCACTGGTTTTCCCGCACTTGTTCTTCCCTGCCTCGACCGGTTACGCGGGCGCGATGCAGTCGTTCGCCACCTACGCGGTCGGGTTCGCCGCGCGGCCGATCGGTGCCGCGATCTTCGGGCACTGGGGCGATCGGCTCGGTCGCAAGGCGACGCTGATCGTGACGCTGCTGCTGATGGGCTTGTCCTCGGCGGTGGTGGGTGTGCTTCCGGGCACGGACTCGATCGGGTTCGCGGCACCGTTGATCCTGGTGCTGCTGCGGCTGGTGCAGGGCATCGCGATCGGGGGTGAGTGGAGCGGGTCGGTGCTGCTCGCGATGGAGTGGGGCGACCAGCGCAAACGCGGGCTGCTCGCGAGCTTCGCGCAGGTGGGCGTGCCGGTCGGGCTGGTGCTCGGCACCGGTGGCATGACGCTGCTGTCGGCGACGCTGTCACAGGAGCAGTTCGACTCGTGGGGCTGGCGGATACCGTTCCTGCTGAGCCTGGTGCTCGTGGTCATCGGTTTGGTGATCCGGCTGCGGATCCTCGAGACGCCGATGTTCGCGGCGGTAGTGGCGAACAAGAAGACGTCGAAGGCACCAGTGAAGGACGCGGTACGCCACCACTGGCGGGAGATCCTGCTCTCGGCGGGGCTGCGGTTCAGCGAGCAGATGCCGTTCTACCTGTTCACCAGCTACGTGCTCGTGTACGTGGTGGAGCGCCCGGAGTTCAGCAAGACGTTCATCCTCAACGCGGTGCTCGTCGGCGCGCTGGCGGAGCTGGCGCTGATCCCGCTGTTCTCCCGGTTCTCCGACAGTTTCGGCCGGAAACGCGTGTACCTCACCGGTGCCGTGCTCACGGCGGTGATCGCGTTCCCGTACTTCACGATCCTCAGCCACGGCGGGCACGCGCTGATCTTCGTCGCCGTGATCGTGTCACTGGTCGCGCACGCGATGCAGTACGGGCCGCAGGCCGCGCTCATCGGCGAGAGCTTCCCGACGCACCTGCGCTACGGCGGCGCCGGCCTGGGTTACCAGCTGGCGTCGGTGTTCGCGGGCGGGCCCGCGCCGCTGCTGGCGACCTGGCTGCTGCACCTCACGGGCACGCCGTACTCGGTGTCGATCTACATCGTGTTGTCCGCGGTGGTCACGGTCCTGTGCGTGATCGCGCTGCCGGACCGCTCGAAGGCGAACATCGACGACGCGAGCGTGTACGCGCGCTGACCCGACCCCGCCCGAGAAGAAAGGGGGCGTGCCCACTGGAATTCCGGTGGGCACGCCCCCTTTGCCTTGCGGTGGTCAGCGGCGCTGCTGCGGCGGCCCGCCCTGGGGTCCGCCGAACGGGCCCTGCTGCGGGAAGGGCCCGCTGCCCGGACCCTGCTGGCCGCCACCGAACTGCTGCGGCGGCGGCCCCTGGTACGGGCCACCCGGCGGGGTGGCCGGGGGCTGCGGCTGCGGCAGGTTCTGCTGCTGCACACCCGGCGGCGGGGTGCTGGGCTGCGGCCGCTCGGGCGCCGGCGGTGCTGCCGGCGGCGCGGGCGGCTCTTCCTCCTCGGCGGCCTCGGCCTGCGGTGCCGGCGTGGCTCCGCCGAGGGCGCGCCGCGGCGGGGTGGCGCCGAGCGGGCTCGGGACCTCCTTGCGGGCCACGGCTTCCGCGGCGGCGACAGCCTCGGCGACCTTCGGGTCACTCGAGGTGTCGAACCAGCCGGCGACCTCGTCGTCTTCGAGGTCGGGACGCTCGGGGGTGTCGTCCTTCGGCGGTTCGTAGCGGAACACGCCGTCGTCGCCGGGGGCGCCGAGCGCGCGGGCGAAGCCTTCGAGGGCCTTGCCGTAGTCGCTCGGGATCATCCAGACCTTGTTCGCGTCGCCCTGCGCCATCTGCGGCAGGGTCTGCAGGTACTGGTAGGCGAGCACCTCGGGCGTCGGGCGGCCGGCCTTGATGGCGGCGAACACCTTCTCGATGGCCTTCGCCTGGCCCTGCGCCTGCAGGTAGCGGGCGGCTCGTTCACCCTGCGCACGCAGGATGCGCGACTGCCGCTCGGCCTCGGCCGCGAGGATCGCCGCCTGCTTCTGGCCTTCCGCGGAGAGGATCTGGCTCTGCTTCTGACCTTCGGCGGTCTTGATCGACGACTCCCGCTGGCCTTCCGCGGTGAGGATCATCGCGCGCTTCTCACGGTCGGCGCGCATCTGCTTCTCCATCGAGTCCTGAATGGAGGGCGGCGGGTCGATCGCCTTGAGCTCCACGCGCGCGACGCGGATGCCCCAGCGGCCGGTGGCCTCGTCGAGCACACCGCGCAGCTGGCTGTTGATCGCGTCGCGCGAGGTCAGCGTCTGCTCGAGGCTCATGCCACCGACGACGTTGCGAAGCGTGGTGGTGGTGAGCTGCTCGACACCGATGATGTAGTTGGAGATCTCGTAGACCGCGGCGCGCGAGTCGGTGACCTGGAAGTACACGACGGTGTCGATGTTCACCGTGAGGTTGTCCTCGGTGATCACCGGCTGCGGCGGGAACGACACGACCTGCTCGCGCAGGTCGATGCGGGCGCGGACCTTGTCCAGGAACGGCACCAGGAACGTGAGGCCGGGCGAGGCGACCGTGCGGAACCGGCCGAGTCGCTCGATCACCGCCGACTGGGCCTGCGGCACCACCATGATCGCCTTGACCACCGTGATGATGACGAACAGGACGAGCAGCGCGACCACGACGATCGCAATAGTCGACAAGAGCGTTTCCCCTTACCTAGTACCGTTTTTCGAAGTTCTCGCGATCACGACACGATGTCCACCACGGCGGTGGCGCCGGAGATCTCGACCACGGTGACACTGGTGCCCGGCGCGATCGGCGGGTGCGATTCGTGCACGGCGCGGGCCGACCAGACCTCTCCCCCGATCTTCACCTGCCCGGCATCGTAGTCCACAGTGGACACCACGACGGCGCGGGCGCCGATGAGCGCGTCCGTGCCCGTGGGGGTGTGGGAGCCGGCGAGGAAGCGGCGCTTGAGCGCGGGGCGGGCGAGGGCGAGCAGCGCGACCGAGCTGACGGCGAACACGGCGACGTCGATGAAGATGTTGCCGGTGATCGCTTCCGAGCCCGCGCCGAGGAGCGCGGCGATGCCGAGCATGATCAACACGAAGTCGCCGGAGATGACTTCGGCGATCATCAGGACGATGCCGATGATCAGCCAGATCAACGCTACTGCCATGTGCTCATGCTCTCAGATCGCGCCGGTTCGCACCGGGTTAGTGACTCGACGTGACCCACGCGTGACCTTGTCCCGATCCGGACGAACCGGGCTCATTCCGGGCTCATTCCGCGGGTTCGGTGACGAAGTCGATGAGCCGTTCGACGGCGCCGATGAGCGGGGTCTCGAGGTCGCGGAAACTGCTCACGGCGGCCAGGACCCGTTGCCAGCCCTCGTAGGTCTCGCCCCAGCCGAGCGCGTCGCAGATGCCGACCTTCCACTCGACGCCGCGCGGGATCCGCGGCCACGCGCGGATGCCGACGGCCTCGGGTTTCACGGCCTGCCAGATGTCCACGTACGGGTGACCGGTCACGAGGACCTGCTCGTCGCAGACCTGCGCCACCAGCCGCGACTCCTTGCTGCCGGCCACGAGGTGGTCGACGAGCACACCGAGCCGGCGGCCGGGCCCGGTGCCGAACTCGGCGATCCGGTCGGCCAGCACGTCGACACCGTCGAGCGGCTCCACGACCACGCCTTCGACCCGCAGGTCGTGGCCCCACACGCGTTCGACCAGCTCGGCGTCGTGCTTGCCCTCGACCCAGATCCGCGAATCGCGGGCGACGCGGGCCTGCAGGCCCTGCACCTTCACCGACCCGGACGCCGACACCCGCTTGACCGGTGCGGTGGCCTTGCGGACCGGGACGAGCGTGACGGGTTTGCCCTCCAGCAGGAAGGCCGCGGGGCCGAGCGGGAACACGCGGTGGCGGCCCTTGCCGTCCTCGAGCACGACGTTGCCGTACTCGATCTTCACGACCGCGCCGCAGTAGCCGCTGGCGGGGTCTTCGACCACGAGCCCGGGTTCGGCCGGGATCTCGGGGACCTTCCGCTTGCGCGGACCCGACAGCACGTCGTCGTACGAATGTGAGCGCACGACGGACGAAGGTAGTGCTCGCACCGGCGCCGAGTCGTGCCGCCACGCCGGGCGGGCAGGGGATCCTCGACAAGCTTCGGCGGGGTGGGGAAAACCGGGCCGGAAATGTCGTACCGACGTGCGATTCTTCGCGTTCGTGCCGCGGTCGAAGGAGGGCGAGCGCATGGCTGGGGGCGTCTTCGGGGTGCTGACCGACGTGGTCGAGGCTCCGCAGCGGTGGTTGGTGCTGGTCACGGGGCTGTTCGCGGCCGGGGTGTCGGTGGCGACGTTCGCGGTCATGGCGAGCGAGAAGGGCGCGGTGATCGTGCGCGCCAACGTGCTGGGCACGGTGTTCCACGAGAGCGGGCACGCTCTCGTCAGCATCGTCACCGGTGGCGGGGTCCGCCGGATCGAGATCACGAGTTCCGACAGCGGTGCCACGTGGTCGTGGGCGCCCTCGCCGTTCTCCCGGGCGTTGACGACCGCGGCCGGGTACGCGATGCCGCCGCTGGCGGGGCTCGGGGCGGCCGCCCTGTTGCGCCACGGCCACGCGCCGGCGGTCCTGGCCCTCACGATCGTGGTGATGGCTCTGGTGCTGGTGTTCACGCGGGATCTGGTCACGTTCGTCGTGGTGGTCGCGCTCGGCGGGCTCGCGTTCGTCACGCTGCGGGCCGCGCCGGAGTGGCTGCAGAACGCCGCCGCGTACGGCGAGGCGTGGCTGCTGCTCACCAGCGAGATCGGCGGGGTCGCGGTGTTGGTGGCGAACCGGGTCCGCCACGGGCTGCGCGACCACTCCGACGACGCGGCGGGGCTGGCCGAAAGCACTTCCGTGCCAGCTTTCGTGTGGATCGCCGGGTGGCTGGTGCTGATCGGCTGGGCGCTGGAGAAAGCCGTTCCGCTGTTGTGGCCGTGACGCGCCGGCAGCGGTACCGCCGGTCATCCCAGGGCACGACAGCTTGGCCGATCGGACCGAATGCGGGGCGAGCGTCCCCCACCGCGGCGGAGGTGTTCATGGTGGAGGTGGTGTCCAGACCACCGACAGGAAGGTGTGATCCGCCATGACGGCAGCCGCATCCGTCACTCCGGCTCTTCCGGTGACGCGACCGGCCGGATGCCGTACGACCCGCCCGCCGAGTACGGCGTGCTGCGCGCCGCCGACCCGACGTCGCAGGTCCGCTGCCCGGCGGGGATGGAGGCCTGGCTGGTCACCCGCTACGCCGATGTGCGCGCGGTGCTCGCCGACCACTCGATGAGCTCGCGTGGCGCGGCTTCGGTGCACGTCACCCTGCGGGTCGACCTCGACGAGCCGGTCAGGCCGGGCTCGATCACCCAGCTCGACGGCGAACCGCACTCGCGGGTGCGCAAGGTGGTGCTCGCGCAGTTCACCGTGCGGCGGGTGGAGCTGCTGCGCACCTGCGTCCAGGAGCTCGTCGAGAGCCACCTCGACGCGATGCTCGCCCGGCCGGGCGAGGCGGACCTGGTGCGGGACTTCGCGTTGCCCATCCCGTCGCTGGTCATCTGCCAGCTGCTGGGCGTCCCGTACGCCGACCGTGAGCGGTTCCAGCGGCAAAGCGTCGGTGCTGATCAGCACCGACACCACGCGCGAGCAGGCGCGGCAGGCCTACGACGAGCTGGCTGGGTTCCTGGCCGGGTTGTTCGCCCAGAAGCAGCAGAACCCGCAGGACGACCCGTTCAGCCGAGCGGATCGCTCGCGGTGCCGCCACGGGTGATCCGCTCGGCCTCGAGGAGCTGGTGATGCTCGGGCTCAGCCTCCTGGTGGCCGGCCACGAGACGACGGCCAACATGATCGCGCTGAGCA
Source organism: Amycolatopsis sp. NPDC004368 (assembly GCF_053602515.1). NCBI lineage: Bacteria > Bacillati > Actinomycetota > Actinomycetes > Pseudonocardiales > Pseudonocardiaceae > Amycolatopsis > Amycolatopsis sp. NPDC004368. Next base: position 96,600 of record NZ_JBSGDT010000014.1, read on the forward strand.
CCCTGGTGCTGCTGGGGCACCTGGAGCAGCGCGACGCCGTGCTGGCCGCGCCGGAACGCGCGGTCGAGGAGCTGCTGCGGTACCTGTCGGTGGTGCAGTTCGGCCTGCTGCGCCACGCCACGCAGGACGTGCAGGTGGGCGACCGACTGGTCAAGGCGGGAGAATGGCTGGTCGCCGCACTGAACTCCGCGAACCGGGACGAGGAGCTGTTTCCGGCTCCGGACGAGCTGGACTTCCACCGCGACTCACCTCGCGCGCACGTGGCGTTCGGCTACGGCGCGCACCAGTGCATCGGCCAGCAGCTGGCGCGCTTCGCACTGCAGGAGGCGTTGACGCGCTTGTTGCGCCGGGTCCCGGACCTGCGCCTGGCGGTGCCACGGGAGTCGCTGGTCTTCAAGCACAACACCCTGGTCCACGGCGTCCGCGAGCCGCCGATCGCCTGGGGCTAGGTCAGGCCTTGAGTGGTCGTGTCGCCGAGGTCGCCGACGACCGTGTCCCACTCGGTGCCGGTGTGCTGTTCGGGCAGCGGGAAAACGTCGGTCAGCACCGCGTGCAGGTGCTCGCGCAGCACGGCGATCAGCGGGCCGAGGATCGCCAGCACCGCGGCGCGGTGGGTCGCGGTCGGGTTCACGCGCCAGGTCGAGAGCGTGTCGATGACGTCGACGCTCAGGTAGGCGATGCGTTCGTGGTGGCGTTCGAGGTCGTCGGCCACCCGCGCGAACCCGGCCGGCCCGCGGTCGAGCAGGCGCGGCGAGACTTCGAGGTCTTCGCCGTGGTGCTGGTTCAGCACGGTGGTCAGGAGGGTGATGTGCTCGGACACGAGCTCGGCGCGTTCGCGGTCGCCTTCGGTGACGCCGGCCAGGAGGGTGGGCATGAGGACGAACTCGCGAACCAGCCCGGTGTGGACCATCTGCAGTTCCCGGGTCATCGCGACCGGGGTCTTCATCGCGGTCATTGGTCAGTCCTTCGGCAGCGGTGCCGGAACGGCTGTGTCCGGCACTTGCGACACGGAGCCCGAGCTGGTTGCGGTTTAACGGTGTGACCCGAGCCACGCTCAAGATCGCGCGAGGGTGAGCACCGCGTTGGTGAAGCGGGTGCGGCCGGTGCGGCGCAGCGGGCCCATCGCGACGAGCGGAGCGAGCGCGACGCACCACGCGCGGGTGCGGGCGGGGTCGGGCAGCAGCGCGAGGCCGTCCTCGAGGGAGCCGCCGGCGGACATCGGCAGGAACGCCCAGTCGACGGCGTCCAGCGCGGGGTCACCGAGACACGGACGGGGGTCGATGGCGACGATGCCGCGGACCGGGCCGGCGTCGAGGACGTTGCCGGGGTGCAGGTCGCCGTGCACGAGGGTGACGGGACCGGTCGTGGCGAGCTGTTCAGCGCGGGTGCGGCCGGTGCGCAGGACGTCGAGCGGCAAGTGGTGCAGCGCGCCGCTGGCGCGCAGGCGGCGCTCGGCAAGGTCGAACATCGCGTGGACCCGCCTCAGCTGGGCCGGGAACGGGCTGTCGGCCGGTGCGGTGACGTTGCGTTCCGGAGTGACGCTGGGTCCCGGAGTGACGCTGGGTTCCGGAGTGACGCTGTGCACCTGGGCCAGCAGATCGCGGACCTGGCCCCACGGAATGTCGGCGCCGGTGAGGGTGGTGCCGGGCACGAGGCCTTCGAGCAGGAGCGCGCCCGCGCCGAGGTCGGTGTCGAGCAACTGCACCACGCGGGGCAGTCCGGCCCACGCCCGCAGTGCGGCGGCTTCGGTCCGCGCGATGACGGGGTCGGGGCAGAGCTTCAGCACGCGGGGCCCGTCCGCGCCGTCGCAGAGCAGGGTGCGGCCGGTGTTGCCCGGGCGGGCTTCGCGCACGGTCAGGCCCCAGCGCCGCGCGAGCGTGTCGACGAGGCCGGGCAACGCGTCGCACCAGGGTTCGACGCTCGCGCCGAACCGGTCGACCAGCCGTGCGCGGGCGTCGGCGTCCAGGGGCTCGGTCGGCACGGCGGGGTCCGTCAGAACAGGGGCCAGGGGATCGCGCGCCAGTCGTCGCCCGGTTCGGGGAACACGCCTTCGGTGAGCAGGAAGTCGGTGCGGTCGGACAGCGCGCGGACCTCGAACGTGGTGAGGTGCTCGGCGAGGTTGGCGCCGAGTTTACCGTCGAGATCGGAGCGCAGTTTGCGCAGCTTCTCCACGGCGTCGTCCCCGAGGCGCTCGCCGATCCAGCCCCACAGCACGGTGCGCAGCTTCGGGTCGGTGTGCAGGCAGATGCCGTGGTCGACGCCGTAGACGCGCCCGTCGGTGCCCGCGAGCAGGTGCCCGCCCTTGCGGTCGGTGTTGTTGACCACGATGTCGAGCACGGCCAGCTCGCGCATGCCGGGGTCGTCGGCGTGGACGAGCACGGCCGGGTCGCCGAGGCGGTCGTGGGCGCTCAGCACCGTGCGCCAGCCTTCGGGGACCTCCTCGGGGGCGCAGACGTCGACGACATCGGCCTCCTCGTCGGTCTCGACCCACAGCTGGACCATGCCGGGGCCGAACGGGCCGTCGCGCAGGACCGTGGGCGGGATGGCGCCGAGGCCCGACGCGTCGGCGATCATCGCAGTGGCGACCTCGCGGCCGGCGAGGGTGCCGTCGGGGAAGTCCCACAGCGGCCGCTCCCCCGACACCGGCTTGTAGACCACGCGGCCGGTGACGCCATCGAGCTCGATCGCGCAGAACAGGGTGACGTTGGAGGCGTCGACGAGCCGGCCTTCCACATCGATGCGGCCGTGGGTCACGAACTCGCGGGCGGCGGGGTCCGTCGGCTCCGGTGGGGTGGCCGCCACCCTCAGTCCTCCGCCACGTCGACGTCGCGACGGTAGCCGTTCTGGCGCGGGCAGATGTGCCCGGTCGCGTCGAGGGGCTCCCCGCACAGCGGGCACGGTTTGCGCCCGGCGTTCACGACGCGGTCGGCGCGCTCGGCGAAGGCGCGGGCGGCGACCGGGGTGAGGAACACGCGCACGGCGTCGGGACCCTCTTCGGTGTCGTCCAGGACCACCGTCTCGTCGACCTCACCCTCGGTGATCGCGAGGAGCTCGATCACGACGGCGCTGGAGTCGGCGTCCCAGCCGAGGCCCATCGTGCCGACGCGGAACTCTTCCTCCACGGGGACCGTGAGGGGGTCGACGTCGAGGTGGTCGTCGGGGACGTCGGTGGGCACGTCGGCGCCGAAGCGGCTGGCGACCTCCTCCAGAAGGGAGCCGAGCCGCTCGGCGAGGACGACGACCTGCTGTTTCTCGATCGTCACGCTGATCGTCCTGACATCTTCCGACGCCTGGAGGTAGAACGTGCGATCGCCGGGCTCGCCGACCGTTCCGGCGACGAACCGGTCGGGCTTGCGGAAGACGTGGATTACGCGAGACATGGCACCCCCGACCCTAGGCCACGGGCGCATGATCGGCATCCGCCGCCCCTGGTTGACCGGGATTTCGACGCGGTGCGTGCGGGTGCGGACACGCAGCGCACCAGCGCACGGCTCCGCTCAGGGGCACCGCCGCGCGCCGTACCTGGTCGAACCGGCCGAACCGGGCTCGTGCGGACGGGTGGCCGACCGGGCTACGCCGGTAGCGAACGCGGGGGCGGCGGTGCCGATTCGGGCACGAGCGGAGTGGCCGCTCGAACGTGTGGCCGCCGATCGGACGACCGCTACGCTCGTGCGCATGCCGCCCGAGATCTCTTCGTATGGAACCTGGACCTCACCCATTTCGGCGGCGGATGTCGCCGCCGCGGGAGGTGGCGCCCAGTGGCTGGCCACGGTGGGTGACGAAGTCTGGTGGGCCGAGGCCAGGCCGGCCGAGGGCGGTCGTGTGGCGCTCGTGCGGGCGCTGCCGGGTGGCGGGGTCGAGGACGTGGTGCCGGCGCCGTGGAACGTCCGCAACCGGGTGCACGAGTACGGCGGGCGGCCCTGGGCCGTGGTCGGGGACGTCGTGGTGTTCACGCACTGGGCCGATCAGCGCGTGTACACGTCGGTCGCCGGTGAGGTGAGCCCGCTGACGCCGGAGCCCGCTTCGCCGCAGGGAGTGCGCTACGGCGACCTGCGGCCGGGCCGCCCCGGTGAGGTGTGGGCGGTGCGTGAGCGCAGCACGGGGCCACGGCGGACGGACATCGAGCGCGAGCTCGTGGCGATCCCGGTGGCCGGTGGGGCCGAGCGGGTGCTCGTGGCCGGGCACCGGTTTTTCACCGCGCCGCAGCTCTCGCCCGACGGCGCGCATGCGGCGTGGCTGGCGTGGGACCACCCGGCGATGCCGTGGGACGGGACGGAGCTGTTCGTGGCGCCGGTCGACGCGGACGGGGTGTTCGACGAGGCCCGGGTGCTGGCCGGTGGCGCGGACGTGGCGGTGTGCCAGGTGGAGTGGGAGACGCCCGACCGGCTGCTCGCGCTGCTCGACCCGGACGGCTGGTGGAACCTGCACCGCGTCGGGCTCGACGGTTCGGTGGTGAACCTGGCGCCGGTGGAGCAGGAGATCGGCGGCGCGATGTGGAAGCTCGGCGCGAGCTGGTTCCGCCCGCTCGGTGGCGGGCGGCACGCGGTGCTCGCCTCGGGTGGTCTGGCGGTGCTCGACGAGCACGCCGGCTCCCTGACGCCGGTGGCGGGCGAGCTGAGCGTGTGGTCGGCGTCGGGCCTGGCGGCGGTGCCGGGCGGGGTCGCCGGCATCGCGGGAGGTCCGGCGCGGGAGAGCGCCGTGGTGCGGGTGGATCTCGGGGCGGGCACGTGGACGGCGCTGACGCCGCAGCCGGCGGACCTGCCCGCGGCGGAGTATCTACCGGTGCCGGAGGAACGCGTGTTCACGGCGGCGGACGGTTCGCGGGTTCCCGCGTTCGTGTTCCCGCCGCGCAACCCCGATTTCGCCGGTCCCGAGGGCGAGCGGCCACCGTTCGTGGTCCACGTGCACGGCGGGCCGACGGGGCGCAGCGACGAGGCGCTGGATCTGACGATCGCGTACTTCACCAGCCGCGGGATCGGTGTGGTGGCGGTGAACTACGGCGGCTCGACCGGCTACGGCCGGGCGTTCCGGGAGCGGCTGCGGGAGCAGTGGGGTGTGGTCGACGTCGGCGACTGCGTGGCGGTGGCCGAGGCGCTGGTGGCCGAGGGCGCGGCGGATGGCGCGCGGCTCGGGATCCGGGGCGGCAGTGCGGGCGGGTTCACCTCGGCCGCGTCGATCACGATGACCCGCACGTATGCGGCCGCGACGGTGAAGTTCCCGATCCTGGACCTCGCCACCTGGACCGGAGCCGGTGGCGAGACGCACGACTTCGAGTCGCAGTACCTGGTGAGCCTGGTCGGGCCGTATCCGGAGATGGCCGAGCGCTACCGGGAGCGCTCGCCGATCACCCACGCGGGTTCGCTGGCGGGTCCGGTGTTGTTCCTGCAGGGGCTGGAGGACCAGATCTGCCCGCCGGAGCAGGCGGACCGGTTCGTCGCCGGGCTGGCGGGCAGCGGCGTCGAGCACGCCTACCTGCGGTTCCCGGGCGAGCAGCACGGGTTCCGGCGCGCCGAGACGATCGTGACAGCGTTGGAGGCCGAATTGTCCTTCTACGGCCAGGTGTTCGGCTTCGCGACGCCGGACGTGGCGAAGCTGGAGCTGTCGCGATGAGACCACCTCGGCTGGTGTCCGGGGACACAGTGGCGCTGATCGCGCCGTCGGGCCCGGTCGCGCCGGACCTGCTCGACGCCGCGCTGCCGGTGCTGCGCGGCTGGGGTGTGAAGGTGCGCGTGGGCGAGGCGGTGCCCGGTTCGTCGTCCGGGTACCTCTCGGCGCCGGACGAGGTGCGCGCGGCGGAGTTCACGGCCGCGTGGCTGGACCCGGAGGTGTCGTGCGTGCTGGCGGCGCGCGGCGGTTACGGCTCGCAGCGGATGCTGGACCTCGTCGACTGGGCGGCGCTGCGCTCGGCCGGCCCGAAGGTGCTGGCCGGTTCTTCCGACGTGACGGCGCTGCACCGGGCCGTGGCCGTGCACCTGGGCCTGGACACGCTGTTCTCGCCGATGCCCGCCTCGGTCCTGTTCGACGAGTTCGCCGCGGAACACCTGCGGCGCACCCTGTTCGAACCCGAGCGCACCCGCGTGCTGCACGCGCCTGCCGCCGATGTGCTGGTGGCGGGCCGGGCCTCGGGCGTGCTCGTGGGCGGGAACCTGTCGATGCTCGCGGCCGGCCTGGGCACGGCTGAGCAGGGCTCGGCCGACGGTGGGATCGTGCTGCTGGAGGACGTGACCGAGAGCGTGTACCGCATCGACCGGATGGTGACGCAGCTGCTGCGCTCGGGCTGGCTGACCGGGGCGTGCGGGGTGGTGCTGGGTTCGTGGGCCGCATGCGGCGACCCGGTGGAGATCCGGGCGCTGCTGCTGGAACGGCTGCAGCCGCTGGGAGTGCCGGTGCTGGGCGCCTTCGGGTTCGGGCACGTGGCTTCGTCGCCGACTCTGCCGTTGGGTGCGCGGGCTTCGCTGGACACAGACCTGGCGACGTTGACCCTCGACTCCCCCGCGCTGGCGTGAAGCTCTCCGCGGACGAGGCGCGCGCCCGCTTCGCCGCTGCCCGCGTGGCCCGGCTGGCGACCGCGTCGGCTTCGGGTGTGCCGCACGTCGTTCCGGTGACCTTCGCGGTGTCCGGGTCGGAGATCGTGTTCGCGGTGGACCACAAACCGAAGTCGTCGACTTCGTTGCGCCGCCTGGCGAACATCGCGGAGAACCCCGCGGTGTCGTTCCTGGTCGACGCGTATTCGGACGACTGGTCGCAGCTGTGGTGGGCCCGGGCTGACGGCGTGGCGCGGGTTGTCGCCGAGTCCGAGCGGGCGGAGCGGGTCGGATGGCTGGTGGCGAAGTATCCGCAGTATGCGGAGAGGCCGCCGGAGCACGCGCTGGTGTCGACGACGGTGGGTTCGTGGCGTGGTTGGGCGTTTGGGTAACGATCGCTCGGTGTTCGGCGATCTTGGTGCCGTGATCAGGAAAACGGCGGTGGTGGCGGGTCTCGTGCTGGTGCTTGCGGGGTGCTCTGCAGGTGAGGTGAAGACGGCGGAGCCGACCGCGCCGCCGTCGCCGACCACGAGCCACAAGTCGCACCTCCCGAAGCCGGCGGACCTGTCGCAGTTCCTGCCGACGGAAGAAACGCTGGCATCGGTGGGGTTCGCCGTGGACCGCGAGCCGCGGTCGATCATCAGCTCGGTGTACCCGAAGAAGCTCATCGTCGCCTGCGGGCGCGAAGCTATGGAGCCCTGGGACGAGGCCGTGGTCGAGGGCAGTTCGGCCGGCTGGTTCAAGACGAGCAGCGGCGCGAACCCCGCACTGACCTCCGAGGGCGTGGAAGAACGCATGGGCCGCTACGACGGTTTGACCGGCGCCGAGGTGGTGGGGCGGATCAAGGCTGCGATGGCGTGCGGCACGTTCACCGAAACGGCCGAGGATTTCAAGGTGGACGAGAAGTTCGCCGCTCCGGCATTCCCCGGGGTCGACGCGCAATTCGGGTTCTGTGGTGCGGCCACCGACGCTCCTGATGTGCGCCGGTGCTTCCTGTTCCTCGCGCACGGCGATCGGGCTGAAGTGCTCGAATCGAGCGAGACCGACGACGACGGGTTGAAACCCGGCAAGGCCAAGAAGACCCTGCTGACCACGCTGCCGATGTTCGCGGCGGCGTTCGCGAAAGACCGGTAACGATCGCCGGGTGATCGGCGATCTTGGTGCGTGCACAGACGGATTTTGTGGAAAACGGCAGTGGTGTCCGGTCTCGCGGTGCTGGTCGCGGGGTGTTCGTCCGGTGTGGCGCAGACGCAGGTGAGCGCCACCAAGACGGAGGCCGCGCCTGCCTCGATCAGTGCGCCGCCGTCGTCGGATTCGCGGAAGTTGCCGGAGCGTTTCTTGCCGACCGAGGACGAGATGGCGAAGCTCGGGCAGGACGACTACGGCGGGCCGGTCGAATACTCCATCAGTGAGCACACGCCCTTGCGGCTGGTGTACGCGTGCGGTGCGGCGCAGCCGTGGGATGCGAAGGCCAAGGTGGGCGCGCAGGCACGGTCGAAGGGTGGCGAGGGGCAGATCGCGCAGCTCGTGGCCGAGTACGACGGCTACTCGGGAGCGCAGGTCGTGGCCGGGGTGAAGAACGCGCTCGCCTGTGGGCACGTGACGGTGCACGACCTGGATTTCGCGTCGGTCAGCGAGTTCGCGGTGCCGAAGGTGGCGGATGCGCAGTACGGGTTCTGTGCCTCGCCGACCGACCCGATCGGTGCGCGGATCTGCGTGCTGGTGCTGGGCAAGGGGGACCGTGCCGAGGCGACCATGTACACGAACACGGACTGGGTCGACAAGGCCGGCGAGCCGGTGTTGAAGAAGGTCGCCCCGGTGTTCGCCGAGGCGCTCGGCCGGCCCTAGTCGCCCTGGGTGGGGGCCGCGGGGAGGAACTCTTCTTTCCGCGGCCGCCGCCAGGCCGAGATCAGGCCGAGGGGGTCCGGGCGCAGCAGCGACGCGGCGGCGTAGAGGCTGACCACGACGACGATCGCGATGAACCACCAGTCGTACAGGGCCTGTTCGCCGGTCGGGTAGTACACGAGCGTCACGAACACCGACACCGCGACGACCGCGGAGAGGTTGCGGCGCTCCCAGGGGAACGCGGAGATCAGCACGAAGCCCCAGGTGAGGTACCACGGCAGGGTCGGCGGCATGAGGATCGCGACGGCCAGCAAGGTGATCGCGGCGCGGTAGACGGCCTTGGCGCCGCCTTCGCGGGCGAGCCACCACTGGCGGATGCCGAAGGCGGCGAGGCCGATCATGGCGATCGCGCGGGCGACGGTGACGAACGGCGAGGGCTGGACGTTGGCGACGAGGTGCACGAGGTTGTACACGGCTTCGCCGATGCCGGTCGGGAAGTTGAGCCAGTTGGCGATGAGCTGGGGTGCCGCGAGGCCCGACCACCAGCCGAGGTTGAGCGAGCCGAGCGAGAGCCAGGTGCCGGCGACGAACACGGGCAGGAAGAGGCCCACGGACGCGGCGCCGGCCTTGAAGAAGTTCTTGACCTTCGACTCGCCGGTCATGTTCGCGGCCCACATCCACACGAGGAAGGGCAGCGCGACGGCGGCGGTCGGCTTGATCAGCATGCCGATGGTGACGAGCACGACGGCGACGATGTACTTGCGCTCGAGCGCGGCGAGGACGCCGGTGGTGAGGAAGCCGAGCATCATCAGGTCGTTGTGCGGGCCGCCGAAGAGGTGGATGACCATCATCGGGCTGGCGACCGCGAGCCAGAGTGCCACGGGCAGCTTGCCGCCGAGGTGCTTCACGAGCCGCGGCAGCGCCCACAGCGTCATGCCGAGCCCCACGAGCAGCACGACGCGGGTGAGGATCACGCCGGCGATCATGTTGTCCTGCGTGATGGACACGATGCCCTTGGAGATCAGCAGGAACAGCGGCCCGTACGGTGCGGGCGTGGTCTGCCAGAGGGGGTGCACGTTCTGCACGACGTTGGGCAGCACGTCGAGCTCGGCGGGGCCGTTGGCGTACGGGTCGAGGCCGTAGAGCAGCTGCGCGCCCTGGCCGAGGTAGGAGAAGACGTCGCGGGTGAACAGCGGCGGCGACACGAGCAGCGGCGCCATCCAGCACAGCGCGGCGACGAGGATCGGCTTGCTGCCGATGCGGCCGGCGAGCACGTAGCGGCCCAGGCGCACCCACGCCCACACGACGAGGGCGAAACCGAGGTAGAGCAGCCCGTTGGCGAGCGCGCGGCCGTGGCCGTAGCGGATCCAGGACAGCGCGCCGTGGCCCAGGACGGGGTCGCGGATCAGAATGCCGCCCGCACCGAGCGCGGCGAGCATCAGCAGCGTGGTCCCGATGGTGCCCATCGCGATCGTGCGGTACGGGAACCGCGAGGGCGTGAGGAACTGCGCGTCCGGAGCGCTGATCGCGGACGGCTGCGCGGAGTCGGTGGTGGTCGCCATTTCGATCCAGGAGATTACCGGGTGAATCTTCGTCACACCGCACGGCCTCCCGCATGGCGCGTGTTTCGCGCAGGTGTTCGGGCGCCTGCTGTGCGGTCCGGGTGAATCGTCCCGCTCTGCGGCGCCGACCGCCGGCTTTTAGGCGGACGGTCGGCTTCCGGTGACGAGCCTGCTGCGGATTTCGTCCAGCGCGGCCGCCCCGGCGGCGGCGAGGCACTGACGGGCGTCGAGCCCGTCGAGGGTGGTGAGCAGGGCGGCCGTGGTCGTGGTGGCGCGCCGGTCGAGCACGGACTTGATCAGCGGGCCCTGGTCCTCGACGCCGAGCGCGGCGTACAGGGGCCGGACGGCTTCGGTGGACAGGTCGTAGTCGGCGGCGATGGCCGCGGGTTCGACGTCGGCCAGGGCCAGGAGCAGGAGCGCGGTGAGGCCGGTCCGGTCCCGGCCGGAGCCGCAGTGGAAGAGCACGCCGCCGGGTTCGGTCCGTGCGATCGTCTCGATGAGCGCCGCGCACCGTGCGGCTTTGTGCTGCAGGAACAGTGGGTAGTAGAGCGGGCTGCCGTCGAGTTCCTCTTCGCTGATCCGCCGCCAGAGCGCGGTGTCCTCGACGTCGTCGAGGGGGAACTCGACGCGCGTGATGCCGGGTGGCGTCCGCGCGCCGATGGGGCCCGGGTTCAGGCGGGTTGAACCGGCGAAGGCGGACGCTGTGGGGCCGGGCCGGATTTCGGCGGGGTTGCGCAGGTCGATCACGGTCCGCACCCCGGCTTCGCGGGCCTGGGCCCAGCCGGCGTCGGTGACGAACCGCAGGTCGGCGGCCCGGTAGAACGCGCCGTGGCACGTCGTGCCGCCACCGCGGATCGGGAGGCCGCCGAGGTCGCGGGTGTTGTGGAAGCCCGCCCACCCGATCGCGCGGTCCACCTCAGCTGCCGGACGTCGTGCGCTGGGCGGTGCCGCCGGGCAAAGCGGCGAGCAGGGAGCGGGTGTAGTCGTGGTGCGGGTCCAGCAGGACCTGCTCCACTGTGCCCGTTTCGACGAGTTCGCCGCGGTACATGACGGCGACGCGGTCGGCGATGTTCCAGGCCAGGCCGAGGTCGTGGGTGATCACGAGGGCCGCGAGGCCCAGGGAGCGGCGCAGGCGCAGCAGCAGGGCGAGGATTTCGCCGCGGACGGAGGCGTCGAGTGAGGCCACGGGTTCGTCGGCGACGAGCACGGCGGGGTTCAGCGCGAGTGCGCCGGCGATGACGACGCGCTGGCGCTGGCCGCCGGAGAGTTCGTGGGGCAGGCGGTCGAGGAACTTCTCCGGGGGGCGCAGTTCGGCGGCTTCGAGGGCGCGCAGCACGGTGTCGTGTTCGTCCGGCAGGCCGTGGATGCGCGGGCCTTCGGCGACGGCCTCGTAGACGGTGTGGGCGGGGTTGAGCGCGCTGGTGGGGTCCTGCAGCACGAGCTGCACCTCGCGCCGGTACGCGCGCAGGGCGGCGCCGCCGGTCGGGATGGGGCGGCCGGCGTGGCGGACGGCGCCGGAGTCGGGTTTCTGCAGGCCCAGCAGGGTGCGGGCGAGGGTGGTTTTGCCGGAGCCGGATTGGCCGACGAGGGCGACGATCTCGTCGCGCCGCACGGAGAGGTCGACGCCCTTGACGGCGTGGATGCGTTTGCCGGTGCGGTCGCGGAAGCTGACGTGCAGGTCGGCCGCCTCCAGCAGGGGCGCGTCGTCGGCGTCGGCGTCACCGCCGCGGGTTTCGGGTTCCGGGGGCAGCGGGGTGCTGGTGGCCGGGGCGAAGCGGGACACGGGGTCACCGACGGTGGGGAACGCGGCGGCGAGGGCGCGGCTGTGGGGGTGGTGCGGGTCGGCCATCAGCTCGGCGCTGGGACGTTCCTCGACGAGCTGCCCGTCGTACATCACGGCGATGCGGTCGCAGGTGGCGGCGAGCACGGACAGGTCGTGGCTGATCATGACGAGGCCGATGTCCTGCTCGGCGACGAGTTTCGACAGCAGCGCGAGCACTTGGGCCTGCACGACCACGTCGAGCGCGGTGGTGGGTTCGTCAGCGATCACCAGCCGGGGCGAGCAGGCCAGGGCCATCGCGATCATCACGCGCTGCTTCTGCCCGCCCGAGAGCTCGTGCGGGTACGCACCGGCGCGCGCGGGCGGCAGGTCGACCTGTGCCAACAGCTCGGCGACGCGGGCGTCGACCTGCTTCTCGGTGAGCGCGCCGCTTTCGGGCGGGTGCAGGCGGAGGGGTTCGGCGATCTGCTCACCGATGCGGCGCACGGGGTTGAGCGCGTGCATGGCGCCCTGGAACACCACCGACGCCTCGGCCCAGCGCACGGCCCGCAGGCGGCCCCAGCGCATGGTGGTGACGTCTTCGCCCTCGAGCAGGATCTCGCCGGTCACGGTGGCGCTGCGCGGGAGCAGCCGCAGCACGCTCATGGCGACGGTGGATTTGCCCGAGCCGGACTCCCCCGCCACGCCGAGGGTGCCGCCGGCTTCGAGGCGCAGGTCGACGCCGCGGACGGCGGGGATCTCGCCGCCGCCGGAGTGGTAGGTGACACCGAGGTTCTTGAGTTCGAGCAGGGGGGTCACGGGCTCGGTCATTTCCGTCCTTTGAGCCTCGGGTTCAGCACTGTCTCCAGCCCGCGCCCGACGAGGGTGAAGAACAGCACGACGAGCACGATCGCGATGCCCGGTGGGAGCAGGTTCCACCAGGCGCCGCGGGTCACGGCGCCGCTGCTGAGCGCCGTTTCGAGCATCGCGCCCCAGGAGATGGCGTTGGGGTCGCCGACGCCGAGGAACGCCAGGGTCGCGTCGGCGATCACGGCGTTGCCGACGACGAGGGTGGTGTTGGCGAGCACGAGCGGCAGCACGCCGGGCAGCACGTGGCGGCCGATCACGTGCAGGTGGCCGCCGCCGAGTGCGCGGGAGCGCTCGATGTAGGGGCGGCTTTCGACGGTGAGGGTCTGGGCGCGCACGAGCCGGGCGGTGCTGGGCCAGGCGGTGAGGCCGATGGCGAGGATGATCGTGCGGGTGCTCTGCGGCAGCACGGCCGAGAGCGCGATCGCGAGGATCAGCGAGGGCAGCACGAGGAAGAAGTCGGTGAACCGCAGCAGGACCGCGGAGATCCAGCCGCCGAAGTGGGCGGCGGCGATGCCGACGACCGTGCCGATCAGGACACTGAGGACGGTCGCGGAGAAGCCGACGAGCAGGGAGAGCCGGGTGCCCCAGATCGTCATGAGCAGCACGGAGCGGCCGTCGATGTCGGTGCCGAGCCAGAACTGCCCGTCGGGTGGGCTCAGTGGCCGGCCGGTGGCTTTGGTGACGTCGAGGCCGCCGGAGTCGCTGATCAGCGGCAGCGCGAGCGCGACGACGACGGTCAGCGCGAGCAGGCAGAACCCGGCGAGCGCGCCTTTCTGGGTCGCGAACTCGTGCCAGGTGCGGGCGAGGCCGGCGCGACGGCGGCGCCAGGCGATGGCGCGCGGGGCTTCGGCGGGAACGGTCGTGGTCATGCGGTGCGCACCCTCGGGTCGAGTACGCGGTAGAGCAGTTCCGCGAACAGGTTCATCAGGACCACGGCGCTCGCCAGGACCACGAGCACGCCTTGCAGGACGGGCAGGTCGGGGCCGTGGATGGCGTCGTAGGTGAGCTGCCCGAGGCCGGGCCAGGAGAACACGGCCTCGACGGTGACGGCGCCGGAGACGACCATGCCGAACTGCATGAACACCAGGGTGACGGTGGGCAGCAACGCGTTGGGCACGGCGTGGCGGCGGCGCACGAGGTCGTCACGCAGGCCTTTGGCGCGGGCGGTGGTGAGGTAGTCGGCGTTCATCTCCCCCAGCAGCGACGAGCGCATCACCAGCATGTACTGCGCGTAGAAGACCACGAGCAGGGTCACACACGGCAGGACGAGGTGGTGCAGCACGTCGAGGGTCTGCAGCAGGACGCCGGGCGCGGCGTCGGGTGAGTGCATGCCGCGGCTGGGGAACAGGCCGCCGGTGGCGACGAGCAGGATCAGGCCGAGCCAGAACTGCGGCACCGACCACAGCGTCAGCGCGATGCCGGTCTGGGTGCGGTCGAAGAAGCTGTTGCGTTTCCACGCGGTGCGGATGCCGAGCCACAGGCCGATCGCGACCGCGAGCACGGTGGCGCTGCCGACGAGCAGCACCGTGGGCCACAGGCGTTCGCCGATCATGTCGAGCACGGGCCGGCGTTCGATGTAGGACTCGCCGAAGTCGCCGCGGAACAGGCCGGTGAAGTAGTCCCAGAACTGGGTGAGCATGGGCTTGTCGACGCCGAGGCGTTCGCGCAGCTCGGCGATCTGGGCGGGATCGGTGGGCCGTTCGCGGACCATGTAGGCCACGGGGTCGCCGGGCAGGAGCCGGAACAGCAGGAAGCCCAGCACGATCACCAGCAGGATGCTGCCGATCGCCTCGGCGACCTTGGTCAGGACGAAGCGGAGGGTCCCGGTCCCGCCTCGGTGCTCGTCGGGGTCGATGAGCACCGAGGCGGGGTCCGAAGAGGACAGTGCCTGTGTCAAGAGGGGTTACTCCCGGTCGTCGGCGGCTTTGCCGCGCCGGCCGATCATGATGCCGCCGCCGACGAGCACGACCACCACCACGACACCGAGCACGATCCACAGCACGGTGTTGGAGCCGCCGCTCTCGGCCGCGGCGTCGGTGGTGCCGGCGGGGACGGCGCCGTAGACGCCCCAGTAGCCGGTCTGCTCCAGGATCGAGCCCTGGGGCTGCGGCTGGGTCTGGAAACCGGAGAACTTGTCGGAGCGGTAGGCCTCGAGCGCGTTGTCGTAGTCGAGGACGACGTTCACGGCCTGGCTGTAGAGGCGGGCCTGGGCCTGCTTGACGTAGCCGGCGCGGGTGGCCGGGTCGGTGTCGGTGAGCTGCTGCTTGTAGAACCCGTCGTAGGCCGGGTCGCAGAAGAACGTGTCGGTGGTGGCGCCCTTGCCCTGGGCGTTGGGCCGGGCGGCGCAGGTGTGCAGCGCGAGCGCGTAGTCCGGGTCGGGGTTGGTGGCGTAGCCGGAGATCACGAGGTCGTAGTTGCCGGCGGTGGTGCGGTCGTTGAGCTCTTCGTCGGACACGAGCTCCTGCTTGACCGAGATGCCGATCTGCTGCAGCCAGCCGGCGACGTACTGCGCGGTGCGCTGGTCGAACGCGCGGTTGGCGTGGCCGGTGAGGCGCAGCTCGAGCCGCGCGCCGCCGGGAGCGACGCGGATGCCGTCGGCGCCCTTGGCGTAGCCGGCCTGGTCCAGCGCCGCGTTGGCGGCGGCGAGGTCGAATTTGCGGGCCTCGGTGGCCGAGGGGTCCCAGTGGTAGGCGGAGTAGATCGGTGGGATGACGCCGCCGCCGAGCTGGCCGTAGCCGCCCATGACCTTGTCGACGATGGTCTTGGTGTCGATGCTCTGGGCGATGGCCTGGCGCAGCTTGATGTCCTTGAGCACGGGGTTGCCGTTGCCGATCGGCTTGTTGTCCACGTCCTCGACGCCGAAGTTGATGTTGATCTCGTTGTAGCGGCGTCCGGGTGCCTGGTTGGTGGCGATGCCCGGCTGGCCCTTGAGCGCGTCGAACTGGGTCGGGGTGAGCCGATTGATCACGTCGACCTCGCCCTGCTTGAGGGCGTTCACGGCGGCCTCGACGTCCTTGAACACGAGCAGCTGCAGTTCGTCGACCTTGGGCGCGCCGCGCCAGTAGGACTTGTTGGCCTTGAACTTCACGTATTCGTTCTGCTTGTACTCGGTGAGCTGGTACGGGCCGTCGCTCACGCCGACCACCGACAGGTCGTCGGTCTTGGGGTCGTTGAGATCCTTGATCGAGGACCAGATGTGCTCGGGCACGATCGGCACGTCGAGCAGGTCCATGGTGGCCTGCACGGCCTTGGTCTTGATCACCAGCGTCGTGTCGTCGGGCGCGGACACGCTCTCGAAGTTGGCGACGTAGTTGCCGTTCGCGGTGCGCGCGGTCTCGTCGGTGAGCATGCGGCTGAACGTGAATGCCGCGTCCTTCGCCGTGACCGGCTGCCCGTCGGACCACTTCGCGCCCTGGCGGATCTTGAACGTCCAGGTGAGCTTGTCGGGCGAGGTCGTCCACGATTCCGCGAGCGCGGGCGAGGCTTCGGCCTTGTCCGCGCTGGGGATGGTGAGGAACTCGTAGATGAACCGGCCGACCTGCGTCGACGCCGCGAGCGACGCCGTGAACGGGTTCAGGTGGTCGATCCCGGTCGTGAGCGCCACCCGCAGCACCTTCGGCTGCGTCGGCTGCTGCGCCGGTTGGGCCGGATTCTGGGCCGCGGCGGTGCCCGCCAACGGCAGAATCGCCATGGTTCCCACGGCCAGAACCGTGATCACGCGGTTGACCCCGCGCCGAACGTGCTTGATCCGCACTTGAAGACCACCCCATCGTCTAGCCCCAGTTTCGAAAAGTAACCACATACCGAGGGAAGGGCGCAACATGTTCCGACAACTGTGCAGGTCCGATTGTTACCAGTCCGGCCAAAAGTAGGCCGACCCCCCCCGGCGGCACGTGAGCTCTGCAAAGGAGTCATTCGGCCGTGACTGTGGTCGGACTGGTAACGATCGGCACAGTATCCACGAGGCGGGGTCACGGTGGGTGAGCTCGGGTGTTCTGCCGCGGGCCGGACGTAGGATGACTAGAGTGCCCGCATGCGGATCATGGTCTCGGCGGACATGGAAGGCGCCACGGGCGTCACGTGGACCGACGACGTCGTGCCCGGCACCGAGCCGTGGCAGCGGTTCCGGCGGCTGTTCACCGGTGACGTGAACGCCGTGCTGGCCGGGTTGTTCGACGGCGGCGCGTCCGACGTGCTGGTGAACGAGGCGCATTCGTCGCAGCGGAACCTGCTGCTGGAGGAGCTGGATCCGCGGGCGCGGATGCTCACCGGCCGGCACAAGCCGTTGTCGATGATGCAGGGCATCGATTCCGGTGTGGACGGTGTGGTGTTCCTCGGTTACCACGCGGGCGCGGGGTTCGACGGGGTGCTGTCGCACACCTACCTGGAGAACCAGATCACCGGGGTGTGGCTGGACGACGTGCCCGCGAGCGAGGGGCGGCTCAACGCGGCGCTGGCGGCGGAGTACGGCGTGCCGGTGCTGCTGGTGAGCGGTGACGACCAGGCGTGTGAGGACGCCCGTGACTACGCGCCGGAGGCGGAGCTGGTGCCGGTGAAGGAGTGCGTGAGCCGGTACGCGGCGATCTGCCTGCCGCCGGCGCGCACGGCGGAGCTGCTCAGGGCGGCGGCGCTGGATTCGTGCGTGCGGGCCGGGCGGGTGGAGCGCCAGCCGGGGCGGCACCGGATCGAGGTGGAGTTCGACGCGAGCCATCTGGCGCAGGCGACGGCGGTGATCCCGACGGTGGAGCAGATCGGCACGCGCCGGGTGGGGTTCGACGCGCCGAGCATGACCGAGGCGATGAAGGCGTTCAAAGTGGTCACGGCCATCGCGGGTGGGGCGGTGCAGGGCATTTATGGCTGAGGGTCCGGAGATTCCCGCGGTGGACGTCGTCGGGTTGTGCGCCGATCTGGTGCGGTTCGACACGACCAACCGCGGCGGCGGCGACTCCGAGGGCGAGCGCGAGGCAGCGGAGTACGTCGCCGGGTTCCTGGGGCGGCACGGGGTTTCGGCGAAGATCGTGGAGTCGGCGCCGCGGCGGGCGAACGTGATCGCGCGGATCCCGGGCGCGAATCCGGCGTTGCCGGGCTTGCTGGTTCAGGGGCATCTGGACGTGGTGCCCGCGGACGCGGCGGATTGGTCCGTACCGCCGTTCTCCGGTGAGGTGCGTGACGGGTTCCTGTGGGGCCGCGGCGCGACGGACATGAAGGACTTCTGCGCGATGGTGCTGGCCGCCGTCGCGTCCGGGCTGCGGCCGCGCCGGGATCTGGTGCTGGCGTTCGTGGCCGACGAGGAGGACAAGGGCGACTTCGGCGCGCACTGGCTCGTGGAGCACCACCCGGAGCTGTTCGACGGCTGCGCCGCGGCGATCAGCGAATCGGGCGCCTACAGCTACCACGCGCCGGCGGCCGACGGGCGCACCGTGCGGCTGTACCCGGTCGGCACGGCCGAGCGCGGCACGGCACACCTCAAGCTGACCGCGCGCGGCCGGGCGGGGCACGGTTCGCGGCCCAACGACGAGAACGCCGTGACGCTGCTGACCGGCGCGCTGCACCGGATCGCCGGGCACCGCTGGCCGGTGCGGCTGACCCCGACCGTGCGAGCGTTCCTGGAACGCACCGGCGCGGCGCTCGGGGTGGCCGTGGACCTCTCGTCGAGCGAGGCGGTGGACGAGACGGTGGCGCGGTTGGGGCCGGCGGGGTCGCTGGTGGTGCCGACGATCCGCACCAGCACCACACCCACCATGCTGTCGGCCGGCTACAAGGTGAACGTGATCCCGTCGGCCGCCACCGCGCAGGTCGACGTGCGGGTGCTGCCGGGCACGGAGGACGAGCTGTTCGAGGTCCTCGACTCGCTGCTGGGCCCGGGTGTGACGCGGGAGTTCGTGGCGCACCAGCCACCCGTGCAGGCGCCGGTGGACTCGCCGTGGTTCGACGCCATGGCCGCCGCGCTGCGGAGCGAGGATCCCGACGCGGTGGTCGTGCCCTACTGCCTGGGTGGCGGCACGGACGCGAAGGCGTTCGCGAAGCTCGGCATGGCGTGTTACGGCTTCGCTCCCCTGTCGCTGCCCGAAGGGTTCCCGTACCGCGCGATGGCGCACGGCGTCGACGAACGCGTGCCGACCGAGGGGCTGCGGTTCGGGACGCGGGTGCTCAAGCGGTTCCTGGAGTCCTGCTAGCCAAGTCGTGTCCGAACCCGGTTTGAGTCAACCCAGCGGCGCCCCGGTGACCGGCAGGCGCACCGGGCCGTAGACGATCGCGTGGTCGCGGAAGGCGAGCCGGTAGATCGGCACGGTGGTGCGCAGGTCGGGGAAGCGGCGGAAGAGCGCCAGCAGCGCCACGCGCAGTTCGGCGCGGGCCAGGGGCTGGCCGACGCACTGGTGGACGCCGAACCCGAACGCGACGTGCTTGCGGGCGTCGCGGGTCAGGTCGAGCACGTCGGGCTCGGGGAACGCCGTCTCGTCGCGATTGGCGGACTGCAGGGGGCAGATCACGCCTTCGCCGGCGCGGATGACGGTGCCGCCGATGTCGAGGTCCTCGGTGGCGACGCGGCGCATCCCGAAGTGGATCACCGTGGTGTAGCGCAGCAGTTCCTCGACCGCGCGGGGCACCGTGTCCGGTTCGGTGGCGAGCCGACGGGCCTGCTCCGGGTCCCGCATGAGGGCCAGAACGCTCATCGTGAGGGTGTTGACGGTCGGTTCCTGACCGGCGAAGAGCAGGAGGGTGCCGATGCCCGCGGCTTCGACCGGGGTGAGCTCGCCGGTGCGGATCCGGTTGACGGCCAGGTCGGAGAGCAGGTCTTCGGCCGGGTGGCGGCCCTTGTGGTCGAGCAGTTCGATCAGGTGGGTCTCGAGCTCGATCCGTGCCGCGGTGACCTGCTCCCCCGTGGCTTCGAGGTCGGAGATGGTCAGGGCGATGCGTTCGAACAGGCCCTGGTCGGCGGCCGGCACGCCGAGCAGCTCGCACAGCATCCCGTTCTGCAGGGGCAGGGCGAAGTCGGCCAGGAGGTCGAACTCCGGGCGGGTGGCGACGTCGTCGAGCAGGTCGCCGGTGAGCTTCTCGAGGGCCGGTTGGAGGCGTTCGAGCGCGGCCGGGCGGAGCGCGCCGTTGACCATGCGGCGCAGGCGGGTGTGCTCGGGCGGGTCGCTGGTGATGAACGCGCCGGGGCGGGGTGGTTTGTCGTCGCCGCGAAGGCGCGGGTAGTCCGCGTGCGTGGGGTCGGCGCTCACGGTCTTGGCGGCGAGCACGTCACGGATGTCCTGGAATCGGGTGAGGAGCCAGTAGGTGCGCCCGGTCGGCAGGCTGACGCGCCGGATCGGGCTTTCGGCGCGCCACGCGGCGTAGCGCGAGGGCGGGTCCTGCGGGGAGACGTCGCGGTCGAAGGGCAGCAGGGGCTCGTTCACGCGATCAGCGCTCCGATCACGATGACGAGGCCGAACCACCGGTTGGACACGAAGAGCTTGAGGCAGCGTTGCGGCGAGTCGATGTCGAGGGTCGCGACCTGCCAGGCGAGGTGCAGTGCGCCTGCCGCGAGCAGGACGTAGAACCACGCGCCCGCGCCGGCGAGCAGTCCGGCGGCGGCCAGGCCGGCGATGGTCAGGGTGTAGCAGCCAGCGACCAACGCGGGGGTGGCCGCCGCCGAAGAGCAGGGACGTGGAACCGACGCCGATCCGGATGTCGTCTTCCTTGTCCTGGTGGCCGTAGATCGTGTCATAGCCGATGGTCCAGAACACCCCGCCGCCCCACAGCGCGAGCGCGGCCGCGGTGATGGTGCCGGTCGCGGCGAGCGAGCCGACGAGCGCGTTGAGGCTGAAGCAGATGCCCAGCCACACCTGCGCGAAGTTGGATCCACGTTTGACGTAGGGGTAGATCACGAAGAACGGGAAGCTGGCGAGCGCGGCGAGGACCGCGAGCCATCCGGTGGCGATGAGCAGGGCCAGCGCGATCACCAGCTGCACGGCCGCGAACACCAGTGCCGCGGCGACGCTGACCTCACCGGCGGGCAGCGGGCGGGACCTGGTGCGTTCGGCCTGGGCGTCGATGTCCTTGTCGACGACGTCGTTGACCGTGCAGATCGAGGCCCGCATCGCGATCGCGGACAGGCCGAAGAGCAGGAGCTGCCAGACCAGGGTGATGCCGGTGAGGGGCGAGAGCGCGAGCGCCCACCAGCCGGGCAGCAGCCAGAGCCAGGTCCCGATCGGCGCGTGCACGCGCATCAGGCGCAGGTAGGGCCGGATCCGGTCCGGCGCCGCGGCGACCAGGGGGCCACGAACCGGCCGTGGAGGAGCCGGCGGTCGGGCCGGTCGAGAATGTGGGACACGTGCGCAGCGCACCTTTCGACCGAGCCCGGGGGGAAGGGCTCGGGAGGGTTGATCGAGGCGTCTGGCTCGATCGTTCCTCGCGAATGGCCGCGAAACTCACTGTCAGTGAGCTAAATGACTCGACGGTGGGGACTTGATGTACGGAGAGCCACGAAACGCGGGTACTGACGGCGGTAACGCCAGGCGCGCCGGGCTCTGGGAATGTTCTGCGGGTGCGTGCGGTCCAACTCCGCCTCGAGTTCTGCTTGGCGGTGCTCGGCCGCTTCGGCGCCGGGAAGGCCGAGGCGTTCGGCGATGCGTTCCCAGGACCAGCCGCGCCGCCGGGCCTGGGTGATGAACTCGGGTTCCGACTGGTCGACGACGCGGCGGCTGGTCACGACTTCGCGGCCCCGGGCGTCGAGGACGTCATCGGGTGGTTCGTGGCCGGTCCGGGCCGCGAAGAGCGCAGCGGTGAGCACGTCGGACGGAGGTTGTCCGGCGGCGTTCTCGGCGAGCCAGCGTTCGAGGGCGGGATCGTGGGCCACGTCAGGGTTCCCGGGTGAACTGGGCCCACCAGCGGGCGCCGTCGCGGACGCGGTCGACGGTGGTGGCCTTGACGCCGTCGCGGGCGAAGGAGTCGAGTTCGGCGCGGTTGAGCGGCCAGGGCGGGCCGGTCCAGGTCGCCGGGTCGATGCTTTCCTCGGCGAAGGCGCCGACCACGAGGGTGCCGCCGGGGGCGAGGAAGCCGGACACGGAC
This sequence comes from Amycolatopsis sp. NPDC004368, assembly GCF_053602515.1. Lineage (NCBI taxonomy): Bacteria > Bacillati > Actinomycetota > Actinomycetes > Pseudonocardiales > Pseudonocardiaceae > Amycolatopsis > Amycolatopsis sp. NPDC004368. The sequence goes on from NZ_JBSGDT010000014.1 coordinate 118,214, forward strand.
GTGATGGCCGCGTCGCGGAAGGCCTTGGGCATGGACTGGACGGTCATGATCTCGATCACGACGTCGAAGGCGTGGTGCCATTCGGCGGGGGGTTCGAGCAGGTCGGCGGTGCGGTAGGAGACGCGGGTTTCGGGGAAGCGGCTCAGGACGGCCTTGATCGCGCTCGGCGAGACGTCGAAGGCCGAGGTCCGATAGCCCGCGGCGGCGAGCAGTTCCGCGTCGTCGCCCAGGCCGCAGCCGACGACGAGCGCGCTGCGGTCACCGCCGGGGTTCGCCGTGGCCCACGCCGCGAGTTCGGGGCTGGGCTCGCCGCGGAACCACGGCACGACGGCCTCCCCCGCTTCGGCGGCGGCGTAGAGGGGTTCGAACCACCCCGTGGGGTCGCCGGCGGCCACCACGGGCTCGGCGCGGCGGCGGGCGTCTTCGTCGGGGTCGACCGGTTCTGCGGACATGGTTCCCTTATACCGGCGCCCGGGGTCCGGTGTGCCGGATTTCCGGATGCGTCGCCCGGTCGCGGCCGGGGTGATCGACATCGAGCACCCGGACGTGATCTTCGGCGGTTGCGCGGGGCGGGACCGGATGCGGGAGCGGGTGCGTCCGGCGTTGTCCGTTTCCGGCCAGGTTTGGCCGAGGGATCTTGACATCGATGTCACCCGCGGGTTTCCCTTCCGTAGCGCTGCCGCCGGGTTGCTCCCGCGCGGGCGCGCGAGACCCGCCCCGACAAGCTGGGAGCAACGATGCCCCGAAGCGCCAGATCCGTCCGCGCCGCGCTGGTCGCGGTCGTGGCGGCGGCCGGATTGGTCGCCACGCCGGCGATCCCGGTCGCCGTGGCGGACGCACTTCCGCCGGACTTCTCTTCTTCGTTCGAGCCGTCGGATCCGCAACCGACGTGGCAGGACACCGTTGACACCGACGCCGCCGGGCAGGCGCGCACGGCGGGGGTCAACGGTGCGAACGGGGCCACGATCCCGGGTGACATCCGGGGCAAGGTGACCGAGACGAGCGCGAGCAGCGAGAACACCGACGGTGGTGAGGTCTCGGCGAACCTGGTCGACGGCACCACGGACACGAAGTGGCTTTCGTGGGACCCGACGGCGTGGGCGCAGATCACGTTGTCGGAGCCGGTGTCGATCACGCACTACGCGATCAGCTCGGCCAATGACTTCGCCGGGCGTGACCCGCAGGACTGGACGCTGCAGGGGTCGAACGACGCGCAGCAGTGGACGGATCTGGACAAGCAGTCGGGTCAGTCGTTCGACGCGCGGTTCCAGGAGCACCAGTACCGGCTGGCGGCGCCGAGCGCGGCGTACAAGTTCTACCGGTTGGACGTGACGCGCAACCACGGTGACGACATCCTGCAGATGTCGGAGCTGCTGCTGGCCAACGACGACGCTCCCCCGCCGCCGTTGCCGAACATGCGCAGCTTCGTCGACGCCGGGCCCATCAGCGGCTACACGAACAAGAATCGGGTCGGGTTCACCGGAAAGAAGGCGTTCCGCTACGCCGGCACGCAGACCGCGGCCGGGCACGGGTACTCCTACAACAAGGTGTTCGACGTGAACCTGCCGGTGGTCGCGTCCACCGAGCTGTCGTACAAGGTGCAGCCGCAGTTCACGGGCAACGACCTGAAGTACCCGAGCACGAACGTGGCGATCGATCTGGCTTTCACCGACGGCACGTACCTGTCGGGACTGGGGGCGACCGACCAGTACGGGTTCCCGCTCACGCCGCAGGGCCAGGGTGAGAGCAAGATCCTTTACGCGAACCAGTGGAACCTGGTGCGTTCGGCGATCGGCACGGTCGCGGCGGGCAAGACGATCGACCGGATCCTCGTGGGTTACGACAACCCGAACGGGCCGGGTGCGTTCCAGGGCTGGCTCGACGACGTGAAGATCTCGGCGACCCCGACGCCGCCGGCGAGCGAGCGGCCGAGTGACAACGTGCTGACCACGCGCGGGACGATGGCCAACGGCACGTTCTCGCGGGGCAACAACTTCCCGGCCACGGCGGTGCCGCACGGGTTCAACTTCTGGACGCCGGTCACCGACGCGGGGTCGGACAGCTGGCTCTACAACTACTCGACGCAGAACAACGCCGACAACCGGCCGCAACTGCAGGCGTTCTCGGCGAGCCACGAGCCGAGCCCCTGGATGGGTGACCGGCAGAGTTTCCAGGTGATGCCGTCGGTGGCGGCCGGAGTGCCGGACGCGAACCGTGACGCGCGGGCGCTGTCGTTCTCCCACGACAACGAGGTCGCGCGGGCGCACTACTACGGGGTGACGTTCGACAACGGGATCAAGACCGAGATCGCGCCGACCGACCACGCGGCGGTCATGCGGTTCTCGTTCCCTGGCACCGATTCGAGCCTGATCTTCGACAACGTGAACAACTCCGGTGGGCTCACGCTCGACCCGGCGGCGGGCACGTTGACCGGGTATTCGGACGCGAAGAGCGGGCTGTCGGCGGGTGCGGGGCGGATGTTCGTCTACGCGACCTTCGACAAGCCGGTGACCGCCGGGGCGAAGCTGACCGGGCAGGGCCGCGACAACGTGACCGGGTACCTGCGGTTCGCCGCGGGCGCGGACAAAACGGTGACGATGCGGATCGCGACGTCGCTGATCAGCGTGGACCAGGCGAAGAAGAACCTGGAGCAGGAGATCGCGCCGGCGGCGACGTTCGACTCCGTGCGCGACGCCGCGCAGCAGGCGTGGGACAAGCAGCTGCGGGTGATCGAGGTGCAGGGCGCGTCGAAGGACCAGCTGGAGACGCTGTACTCGAACCTGTACCGGTTGTTCCTGTACCCGAACGAGGGCTTCGAGAACACCGGCACGCCGCAGGCCCCGGTGTACAAGTACGCCTCGCCGGTGGCGGCGAAGGCCGGTGCGGACACCGCGACGCAGACCGGGTCGAAGATCGTCGACGGCCAGGTCTACGTGAACAACGGGTTCTGGGACACCTACCGCACCACGTGGCCGGCGTATTCGCTGCTCACGCCGGACATGGCCGGGAAGATGGTCGACGGGTTCGTGCAGCAGTACCGCGACTCGGGCTGGATCGCGCGCTGGTCCTCCCCCGGTTACGCGGATCTGATGACGGGTACGAGCTCCGACGTCGCGTTCGCCGATGCCTACCTCAAGGGCGTGACGAACTTCGACGTGAAGTCGGCCTACGACGCGGCGTTGAAGAACGCCACGGTGACGCCGCCGAACTCGGCGGTCGGGCGCAAGGGCCTGGACCAGGGAATCTTCCTCGGTTACACGCCCAATACCGCCAGCGAAGGCTTCTCGTGGGCGATCGAGGGGTACGTGAACGACTTCGGCATCGCGAACCTGTCGAAGAAGCTCTACGACGAGGCTCCGGCCAGTGACCCGCGCAAGGCGGAGTACCTGGAGAACTACCAGTACTTCACCAGCCGGGCGCAGCAGTACGTGAACCTGTTCGACCCGAGTGTCGGGTTCTTCCAGGGCAAGGACGCGAACGGGAAGTTCACCAAGACCAAGGATCAGTACGACCCGCGCGCGTGGGGCGGCGATTACACCGAGACCGACGGCTGGGGCATGGCGTTCACCGTGCCGCAGGACGGTCAGGGCCTGGCGAACCTCTACGGCGGCAAGGCCGGCCTGGCGAACAAGCTGGACCAGTTCTTCGCCGACCAGGAGACTGCGACGATGACCGGGTCCTACGGCACGGTGATCCACGAAATGCGGGAAGCGCGCGACGTGCGGATGGGCCAGTACGGCGGTTCCAACCAGCCTGCGCACCACCTGCTCTACATGTACGACTACGCGGGCCAGCCGTCGAAGACGCAGGCCAAGGTGCGCGAGGCGCTCTCGCGGCTGTACTCGGGCAGCGAGCTGGGCCAGGGTTACGCGGGCGATGAGGACAACGGTGAGATGTCCGCGTGGTACGTCTTCGGGTCGCTCGGGTTCTACCCGTTGCAGATGGGCAGCCCGAACTACGCGATCGGGTCGCCGCTGTTCACCAAGGCGACGCTGCACTTGCCCGGTGGCGACGTGGTGATCAACGCGCCGAAGAACTCGGCGAAGAACGTGTACGTGCAGGGTCTGAAGGTCAACGGCAAGGCCTGGACGTCGACGTCGTTGCCGCAGGACGTGCTCGCGCACGGGGCGACGCTCGACTTCGACATGGGCCCGAACCCGTCGGCTTGGGGCACGGGTGCGAACGACGCGCCGAAGTCGATCACCACGGGCGACGCGGTGCCGACGCCGCTGCACGACGAGACGGGCGCCGGCAAGGGCACGCTGTCCACTTCGGACGGTTCGAACGCGGCGGCGCTGATCGACAACACCTCGCGCACCGAGGCGAAGGTGACCGGTGCGGTGACCTACCAGCTGAACTCGACGGACGAGGCGGTCACGCACTACACGCTGACCTCGCCGAAGGGTGCCGGTGACCCGAAGAGCTGGCAGCTGGAGGGTTCCTACGACGGGAAGACGTGGGCGGTCGCGGACAAGCAGGCTGCTCAGACGTTCCCGTGGCGGCAGCAGACGCGGGCGTTCGCGGTGGCCAACCCGGCGCACTACGCCTACTACCGGCTGACCGTCACCGACAGCAGTGGTGGCCCGGCGTCGCTCTCGGAGTTCGAGCTGCTGGGCCGGCCGGACGCGTCGTGCACGAAGACGCTGACGGGTGTGCAGAAGGGTCCGCTGACGGTGTCGAGCGGCACGCTGTGCCTGCAGGACGCGACGGTGTCGGGTCCGGTGACGGTGTCCGGTGGCGCGTCGCTGGTGGTTCGCGGCGGCTCGATCGCGGGTCCGCTCGCGGCGACGGGTGCGGGGCAGGTCGTGCTGAACCGCACGAAGGTCTCGGGGCCGGTGGCGATCACGGGCACGACCGGGGCGGTGTCGATCGAGCTGACCGACATCGGTGGCCCGGCGACGCTGACGGGCAACCACGGGCCGGTGCTGACCTCCAGCACCGTGGGCGGGCCGCTGGCCTGCACAGGCAACACGCCGGTGCCGACCGACCACGACCTCGCCAACACCGTGCGCGGTCCGGCTGCGGGGCAGTGCGCGAAGCTGTAGCCGGATTGAGGTGAGGGTGTGGCCCCGCAGGGTTTCCTGCGGGGCCACACCCTTTTCTCGCCGGTGTCCGGCCGGTCAGGCGGCAGGGCCGCTTGCCGGGGCGAGTGCGCGCCACGTGCCTCGATCAGGGTGTTCTTCGCGTGCTGGGAGACCGACACGTCGGGGCCACCTCCGTCGAGGACATCCTCGACATCCTCACCCAGCTCGGCCTCACCCAGCTCGGCATCTTCCCCCAGGCGGCTTGACCACCGAGGACCTGACCACAGCCGGCCCGGCCGCCGCGCCGGGCCGGCCATCGGCCACATCGGGTCGAGCCGTGGCGCAGCGACTACCGTGTGTGCGTGACCAGCGCCGGGTTCTTCTCATCGTTCGAGGCGGGTGACCCGCAGCCGGTCGCCTCCGGTGTCAAAGTCGGCCGCGGACCCGATCGGTCGGCGACCGCGAAGACCGGTGTGGGGTTCACCGGCGTACGGGCCCTGCGCTACGGCGCAGCGGCGCGCACGGCGCTGTTCGAGGTGGACGTCGAGCTCACCGCCCACAGTGCACTGTCCTACGTGGTCTTCCCGGAGTCCGACGGCGCCGTGCCCTCCTACCGCAGCACCTTCGTGGCGCTGGACCTGGAGTTCGACGACGGCGGCCGCGCCGGCTTCTCCCCCACCGAGCAGGGGCACGCGAAGACGCTGCTGGTGGACCAGTGGAACCTGGTGCGGCGGCCGCTGGGGGCGTTCGCCGGACGCCGGGTGCGGCGGATCGTGCTGCTCACCGACGCGCCGGGCGGGCGCGACATCACCGGCTGGGTCGACGACGTCCGCCTCGGCGAGCACCACCCGCGCACCGGCGACCCGGTCGAGTTCGTGCGCACCACCCGCGGCACACACTCGGGTTTCGGGTTCTCGCGCGGCAACACCTTCCCGGCCACGGCCGTGCCCCACGGCTTCAACTTCTGGACCCCGATCACCGACGCGCGAGCGCTCGACTGGTTCTACTCCTACCACCGGCACAACACCGCGGCGAACGAACCGGCACTGCAGGCCTTCGCCGTGAGCCACCAGCCGAGCCCGTGGATGGGCGACCGCCACACCTTCCACTTCATGCCCGGCACCGGAGCGCTGCAGACCGACCCCCGCCGCCGCGCGCTCACGTTCTCCCACGACGACGAGACCGACCTGCCACACCATTACGGTGTGCGCTTCGGCAACGGCATCACCGCCGACCTCGCGCCCGCCGACCACGCGGCGATCGTCCGGTTCACCTTCCCCGACGGCCACGGCTGGGTGCTGTTCGACAACGCCCGCAACCGCGGCGCCCTGCGCGTGCACCCCTCGACCGGCACCGTCACCGGGTACACGTGGGTGCGCAGCCGGCTGTCCACGGGCGCGCGGCGGATGTTCGTCCACGCCCAGGCCGACGTGCCCGCGTCCGGCGGCGGCCGCGGCCCGATCTGGCGGCGCGTGCTCGGGCACCTGGAGTTCACCGCACCGGAGGTGACGCTGCGGATCGCGACGTCGCTGATCAGCCTCGCGCAGGCCCGGCGCAACCTCGAGCTCGAGATCCCGGCCGGCACCACGTTCGACGAGGTGCGCGACAGGGCCCGCGAGAAGTGGCAGGACGTGCTCGGCCGCGTGGAGCTGGCAGGCGCGAGCGAGGACGAGCTCACGACGTTCCACTCCAACCTCTACCGCCTCTACCTGTACCCGAACCGCGCGCACGAGAACACACCCGACGGCATCCGCCACGCCAGCCCCGTCGCCCGCGGCCGCGCTTTCAGCACCCGCAAGCGCACCGGCGCGAAGGTCGTGGACGGCGAGCTCTACGTCAACAACGGCTTCTGGGACACCTACCGCACCACCTGGCCCGCATACGCGCTGCTCACCCCCGAACGCTGCGGCCGCATGATCGACGGCTTCGTGCAGCAGTACCGCGAAGGCGGCTGGATCGCCCGCTGGTCCTCACCCGGTTACGCCGACCTCATGACCGGCACCAGCTCCGACGTCGCCTTCGCCGACGCCTACCTCAAAGGCGTGCGCAACTTCGACGTCGAATCCGCCTACGACGCCGCCCTCAAGAACGCCACCGTCGCGCCACCGCGCCCCGGCGTCGGCCGCAAGGGCCTCGACACCGCACCGTTCCTCGGCTACACCTCCACCTCGACCCGTGAAGGCCTGTCCTGGGCGCTGGAAGGCTGCCTCAACGACTTCGGCCTCGCCAACCTCGCCGACGCGCTCGCCCGCGAGAGCGAAGGCCCCCGTGCTCGCCGCCGCGCCGACAACGCCGCCTACCTGCGCCAGCGCGCCCAGCACTACGTGCACCACTTCGACCCGCGCATCGGGTTCTTCCAGGGCCGCACCCCGGACGGCGGCCGCCACTTCCCCGCCCAGGGCTACGACCCGGCCGCGTGGGGCGGCGACTTCGTGGAGACCAACGCCTGGAACACCGCGTTCTCCGCACCGCACGACGGCCCCGGTCTCGCGGCCCTGCACGGCGGCGCCGCCGGCCTCGAAGCCAAACTCGACACATTTTTCACCACCCCCGAAACCGGTCGCAAACCCGGCTCCTACGGCGGCCTCATCCACGAAATGACCGAAGCCCGCGACGTCCGCATGGGCCAGTACGGGCACTCCAACCAGCCCTCCCACCACATCCCGTGGATCTACGCCTACGCCGGCGCACCCGCGAAACTGCAGCGCACCGTCCGCGAAGTGCTGCGCCGCCTCTACCTCGGCAGCGAGCTCGGCCAGGGCTACCCCGGCGACGAGGACAACGGCGAAATGTCCGCCTGGTACGTCTTCGCGGCCCTGGGCCTCTACCCGCTCACCGTCGGCAGCCCGCGCTACGTCGTGTGCGCGCCGCTGTTCAAACAGGCCACCCTGCACCTGGAAAACGGCCACGACCTCGTGATCCGCGCACCCGGCGCCGCGAGCGCGACCGACCCGCAGGACACGCCCTACGTGCACGGCCTCACCATCGACGGCCGCCCCCACCACTCGACCACCCTGCCCCACGCCGTGCTCGCCCGCGGCGCCGTGCTGGAGTTCGACGTGCGCAGCGTCCCCGGCACCTGGGGCACCGAACCCGTCACCCCGGCCCGCCCCACACCACTGACCGACCTCACCGGCACCGCCTACAGCCCCGACGGCGCCGCCGCGCTGCTCGTCGACGACACCAGCCGCACCGAAGCCACCTTCACCACCCGCACCCCGGTGATCGAGTTCTCCGTGCACGGCCGCGCCCGCGAAGTCACGATGTACACCCTCACCTCAGGCAGCCGCGCCGGCGACCCCACCTCGTGGATCCTCGAAGGCTCCGCCGACGGCCGCCGCTGGACCGAACTCGACCGCCGCAGCGGCGAGCTCTTCCGCTGGCGCCGCCAGACCCGGCCCTTCGTCCTCGACCGCCCCGCCGCCCACGCGCACTACCGTTTGCGAGTCACGGCGGCGAACCGCCGCCGGGTCACCCTCGCCCAGTGGGAGCTGCTCGCCCGATGATCGCCGACCTCCGCGACGCCACCCTCGACCGGCTGGCGGCAGCCGATCCCGGCCTCGTCCGCCTGCGCCTGGCCGGCTCCGCCGTGCTCGGCATCATCCTCGCGCTCCTCGCCCTGCAGCCGCTGGGCTTCCCCCTCACCACGTCGCTCGTGGCCGCGATCGCCGCGATGATGAGCGCCTTCACCGTCAACGACCCCACCAGCGGCGGCCAAGCCGTCACCCTGTGCCTCGCCGCCGTCGTCGGCGCCTGCTCCATCACCCTCGCCACGATCGGCGCCGCCTACCCACCACTCGACAGCATCATCTTCGTGCTGCTGATCTTCGTCGCCGTCTACGTGCAGCGCTTCGGCCCCCGCGGCACCGCCCTCGGCTCGATGACGTTCTTCCTGTTCTTCTTCCCCATGTTCCTGCAAGCCCACCTCACCCAAGCCCCACAGCTGCTCATCGCGATGGTCGCCGGCATCGCCGCCAACGCCCTCGTGCGCTTCGTCCTCCTGCGCCGCAACGCCGAATCCGAGTTCATCCGCATCCGCCGCGCCTTCCGCGCCCGCGTCGCCGCCGCCGTCCGCGCCACCGAGGCCTACATCGCCTCCGCCGGCAGCGACCGCAGCAACCGCCAGACCCGCACCGCACTCGCGCGCCTCCACGAATCCGTGCTGCTCATCGAAGACAACGCCCCCGACGTCGTCGACGCCCGCAACGCCGACCTCCTGCGCCGCCGCGCCATCGAGGTCGAGCTCGCCGTCCAGTGGCTCACCATCACCGTGCAGCGCACCTTCACCCACCCCATGCCCGAAGGCGTCGCCGACGACCTCGTCGCCCGCCTCGCCAAGTTCCGCTCCCTCATGGAACGCGATCCCCGCGAACTGCCCCTCATCAGCGAAACCGGCGAATACAGCCGCATGCTCGTCGAAGGCAGCCGCATCGACGAGAAAGCCCACCCCGGCGACGGCGTCCGCCGAGCCATCGCCGAACTCGCCGTCGCCGACGACCGCGCCCAGCGCGTCGCCGCCCGGAAGAACACAGTGGACTACTCACTCGACGACGAGGAAGACGGCGAACCCGAACCCACCAAGGCGTTCGCCTACGACAACCAGACCCGCAGCGCCATCCAGGCCGTGATCGGCGGCGGGCTCGCCGTCCTCGCCGGACAGCTCATCTCCCACCAGCGCTGGTACTGGGCCGTGCTCACCGTGTTCGTCGTCTTCGTCGGCACCTCCAGCGCCGGCGCCCGCTTCGTCAAAGGCGTCCGCCGCACCGGCGGCACCCTCATCGGCATCGTCGGCGGCGTCGCCCTCGCCCTGCTCGTCAGCGGCAACACCATCGCCATCCTGGCCCTGATCATGGTCTGTGTGTTCGGCATGGTCTACATGTCCCGCGTCTCGCAGTTCCTCATGGCCTTCTTCGTCACCAGCATGCTCGGCCTGCTCTACAGCCTGCTCGGCACCTTCAGCATCGAAGTCCTCTGGATCCGCGTCGCCGAAACCGCCGTCGGCGCCGCCGCCGGTCTGCTCGCCGCCGTGGTCATCCTGCCCGTGCGCACCCGATCCGTGATGCTCGACGACATCGCCGCCGTCCTCGACGAACTCCACGAGTTCGTCGAATCAGCCGACACCCTGCTCTCGGGCCGCGACAACGTGAACATCATCGAGATGTCCCGCGACCTCGACCGCGCCGTCGAGCAAGTCCGCAAGACCATCGAACCCCTCACCCACCCCATCAACCTGCGCAGCGCCCGGCGCGACTACGGCTGGCACGTGCTCACCACGCTGGAAACCATCGCCTTCCGCGCCCGCCACGTCGCCGCCCGCTCCCAGCCGGGCCTACTCGACGGACCCGTCGCCGACCGCCTCGACCTCTTCGCCGGCCGCGTCCTCGCCAACATCGACCTCGTCGGCGACGCCGTCCGCCACCCCAACACCACACCTGCGACCAAACTCGTCCGCGACGACGGCACCCCCGTCGTCGACCGCATCGACGACGCCGAAACCCGAGCCGTCATCTCCAGCTTCAGCCACCTCGACGAAGGCGTCATCGCGCTGGGCCGCGTGTTCGCCCTCGACGCGACCCAGCCCGCACCCGCCGCCGCTAACCGGCCTTCGTGAGCAGCTCCAGGTTGTGCCCGTCCGGATCCGCGAAGTACAAACCTCGGCCCCCGAACATCCGGTTGATCCCCGCCGTGCGGTGAAACGGATCCGCGTACACCGCGACCCGGGCGGCCTCCAGCCGAGCCAGCGCGGCATCGAACTCCGCATCGTCCACCAGGAACGCGTAGTGCTGGCCCGCGACACTCTCCGCCTGCGCGAAGTCCAACGTCACCCCATTGCCCAGCACCACCGGCAAGAACGGCGGCGTCTCGGACCCCACCGGCAACCCCAGGATCCCCGCCAGGAACGCAGCCGACGCGTTCCGATCCGTCGCCCAGACGATCGTGTGATCCAACCCGGCCATCACGCACCCCCACGCGCGAACGCCGGCGGCGCCCCGATCGGGCTCAAGTGCATCCCCGCCACCCGCCACCGGCCGTCCTCCCGCACCAGCACGTGCGTCGAGCGGAACCGCCCGTCCACCGCATTGCCCTGGTGCGAAGCCTTCTGATCGTGCACCCCGACCACGATCGCGGTGTCCCCGTGCTCGCGCACCGCGACCTCACGCCAATCCAGCTCGTGCGTGACCAACCCGCCCGGACCGTAACGGTTCAGCCACTGCGCGCGGTCCAGCACGAAACCCAGCGGACCGACCAGCTCGAAGTCCTCGGTCGCCAGCGCACCCAGCGTCTCGACGTCCCCGGCGGTCTCGGCCGCGACCCAGCGGGCGCCCCAGTCGGTGATCTCTTCGGTCGTGCTCATGATCCCTCCCACGGTCGGTGAAGCAGCCGGAGCAGCTTTACCGGGAAAACGTTAGAACTCTAATCGTTAGATGTCAAACGCTTAGGTATCGATCGGTCTGCGGTAGGGTTTCCCCCGTGCCACGACCAGCAACCGCGCCCATCGGCGTCGTCCTCGCCCGCACCGCCAAAGCCGCGGGCCAGGCCTTCGACCAAGCCCTCACCGCCGTCGGCGGCTCCCAACCCGTCTGGCAGATCCTCATCGCCCTCAAAACCCACCACCACACCAGCCAACGCGAACTCGCCGACGCCGTCGGCATCCAAGGCGCCACCCTCACCCACCACCTCAACGGCATGGAAACCGCCGGCCTGCTCACCCGCACCCGCGACCCCGAAAACCGCCGAGTCCACCACGTCGAACTCACCGAACACGGCGAAACCACCTTCCACCGCCTCGCCGAAGCCGCCGTCGCCCACGACAACCGCATGCGCGCCGGCCTCACCGACCACGAAATCGCGACCCTGGCCACCCTGCTGGGACGCCTCGCCGCCAACGTCACGACACCCACCGGAGAGTGACTGGACGCACCCGAACGAACGCACGCGCGAGTACTAGAGTCGCCTTACTAGCCAAAGTCGTCTCAAGCTGGAGAACCCGCTATGACCCAAGCCCCTGTCAACGTCACCGTCACCGGTGCGGCCGGCCAGATCGGCTACGCGCTGCTCTTCCGCATCGCGTCCGGCCAGCTCCTCGGCCCGGACACCCCGGTGAAGCTGCGGCTCCTCGAGATCCCGCAGGCGGTCAAGGCGGCGGAGGGCACCGCGATGGAGCTCGACGACGGCGCGTTCCCGCAGCTCGCCGGCATCGACATCTTCGACGACCCCAAGCAGGCGTTCTCCGGCACCAACATCGCCCTGCTCGTCGGCGCCCGCCCCCGCACCAAGGGCATGGAACGCGGCGACCTGCTCGAAGCCAACGGCGGCATCTTCAAGCCCCAGGGCGAAGCCATCAACGCCGGCGCGGCCGACGACATCCGCGTCCTCGTGGTGGGCAACCCGGCCAACACCAACGCCCTCATCGCCAAGTCGCACGCCCCCGACGTGCCGGCCGAGCGCTTCACCGCGATGACCCGCCTCGACCACAACCGCGCCCTCGCGCAGCTGTCGAAGAAGCTCAACGTGCCCGTCACGGAGATCAAGCGCCTGGCCATCTGGGGCAACCACTCGGCCACGCAGTACCCGATGATCACCCACGGCACCGTTGGCGGGAAGAACCTCGCCGAGGCCGTCAACGACCAGAAGTGGGTCGAAGAGACCTTCATCCCCACTGTCGCCAAGCGCGGCGCGGCCATCATCGAGGCCCGTGGCCTCTCCTCCGCCGCCTCCGCCGCGTCCGCCGCCATCGACCACGTCCACACCTGGGTCAACGGCACCGCCGACGGCGACTGGACCTCCGCCGCGGTCGTCTCCGACGGCTCCTACGGTGTCCCCGAGGGCCTCATCTCGTCCTTCCCCGTCACCGCCAAGGACGGCAAGTACGAGATCGTCCAGGGCCTCGAGATCGACGACTTCTCCCGCGCCCGCATCGACGCCACCGTCGGCGAGCTCACCGAGGAGCGCGAAGCCGTGCAGAAGCTCGGCCTCATCTGAGCTTGAGCGACCCGGTTTGAGCGACAGTCCCGAGGGCCGCTCCGGATCCGTCCGGGGCGGCCCTCGCCTCATCCACCTCAACGGCGCGTCGGGCATCGGCAAGTCCACGCTCGCCCGCCTCTACGCCGACCGCCACCCCGGTGTGCTGAACCTCGACACCGACCACGTCGTGTCCCTGATCGGCGGCTGGCGCGACGACTTCTTCGGCACGCTGCCCGTCGCGCGCCGCCTGGCCGTCGCCATGGCGGAAACCCATCTGCGGTCGGGATTTTCCGTCGTGATGCCGCAACTGGCCACCCGCCTGCACGAGGTTTCGCGCTTCGAGACGGCCGCTGCCGCCGCTGGTGCTTCGTACGTTGAGATCGTGCTGACGGCTGCGCGCCCCCACGCTTTCGATCGGTACTCGTCCCGCTCCGGCGACGGCCCCACGCCGGAGATCGACGCCATCCTCACCCGCGCCGGTGGGCTGACGCTGATCGGCCGCGTGCACGACGACATCGCGGCCTACCTCCCACAGCGTCCGAAGTGCACAGTGGTCGACACCGAAACCCTTGACGTGGAACAAACATACGCGGCCGTGGTCGAGATTCTCTCCGTTCCTTAGCTTGTTTTGTGTCGAGTTGTAAGACCTGGTAGGCGGCTGATTTTTCAGATCCTCGCCCGCTGTATAGGGCGTTATACATTTTGAACTGACTGCTCCGGTGGCGCGAAGCCGCCGATCTTCTGCTCGAGCAGTTCCGCCAGGCGCAGTGGGGTGCGGTCTTTGTACATCGGGCCGATGAGCTGCACCCCCACCGGCAGGCCCTCCGGGGATCGGCCCGTGGGCACGGCGGTGGCGGGCAGGCCGGGCAGGGTGGCCAGGCCTGCCCAGACGAGCTGGTCGAAGTAGGGGTACTCCACCCCGTCGATGTCGATCCGGCGTGCCAGCGGGTCGGGGTTGTGGTCGTGCGGGAAGGCGGGGGTCGGCGTGATCGGGCACACGACCACATCGAACTCGGTGAACAGCTGCCGCCAGTTGTGGCGGTGCAGCTCGCGGCGGGCGGCAGCCTCGAGCCAGTCCGAGTGGCTGAGCACCATGCCACGCAGTCGCGCCGCGTCGAGGCTGCGGTCGTCCGGGCTCAGCCGGACGGCGCGGGCCTGTAGGTGCTCACGGGCGTCGACGGGGAAGCGCGCCACCGAGCCCGAGAACAGGAACTGCAGGTAGAGCGACGCGGCCTCGGCCAGGTCCGGCAGCAGCGGGGTGTGCCGCGCGACGCGGGCGCCGCCCTCGGCGAGCACGCCGGCCACGCGGTTCACGCCGGCCCGCACGGCCGCCCCGGTCGGGATCAGCGGGTGCTCGTCGAGGACCAGGACCCGGAAGTCGCCGAGCCGCTCATGGCGTGCGGGCGGCAGCGTCAGCCGGTGTGCCTTGCCGAGGGTCAGCGGGTCCGGTCCGGCCATCACGTCGAGCAGCAGCGCGAGATCGCGGGCGGACCTCGCCATCGGACCGACGACGGCGAGGTCGAGGTCGACCGGCAGGGCCGGACCCGGCGGCGCGACCATGCCGCGGGTCGCCGCCAGTCCGATCGTCGGCTTGTGCGCGTAGATGCCGCAGAAGTGCGCGGGGGTGCGCAGCGAACCGGCGAGGTCGGAACCGAGCGACAACGCGCCGAACCCCGACGCCAGGGCAGCCGCCGAGCCGCCGGACGACCCGCCCGGGGTGCGATCGTGATCCCACGGGTTGTTCGTGGTGCCGTGGATCTCGTTGAAGGTCTGGATGTCCTGCAACCCCAAGGGCACGGTGGTCTTGCCGAGCACCACCGCACCCGCGGTCTTGAGCCGCGACACCTGCACCGCGTCCTCGGCCGGCTCGAAGTCCCGGTACTGCGGCATGCCCCAGCTCGTCGGCAGTCCGGCGATGTCGTAGCACTCCTTGACCGTCACCGGGACACCGAGCAGCGGCCGGTTCTCGCCGCGCGCCAGCGCCTCGTCCGCGGTGCGCGCGGCGGCCCGCGCACGGTCGAAGTCGGGTACGCACACCGCGTTGATGACCTTGTCGTCGCGTTCGATCCGGGTGATCGCCTCGTCGGTCAATGCCGCCGACGTCACCTCACCGGCTCGCAGTGCTGCCACGAGCCGTTCGGCCGTCTGAAAGCTCCAGTCCATGAATCAGACCATAGGAGCCCTTGGCACAGGCCATAAAATGCGATTTCGCACAAGGGGTCGATCGTCCTCAGAGGACCGAGCGGATGGCTGCCACCACGGCGTCCTCGTGGTCCAGGTGCATCGTCTGGTGGGCCGCTCCCTCCAGCACGCGGTGCTCACCCCTCGGAACCGCGGCGGCGATGGAAGCGTGCAGTGCCTTGATCCCCGCCAGCATCTCCCCCATCAGCTCCGGCGACGCGAACTGCGCCCAGTACGGGTTGGCCCCCAGCGCGCTCAACACGACGAGCGGCACGTCCGGCAGCGCTCCCCCGGCGCGAACCTGGTCGTACACCTCGGTTTCGAAGTTCTGCGTCTCCAGCACGGCCGTGCGCCACGCCGTGAGGTGCTTGTCCACCAGGGCCTCGCGGACACCGTCGGGCCAGGCGCCGTAGAGCGCCAGCAGAGCCTCGCGTGAGGCGGCCAGCTGTTCGGTCGTCGGTTCGGGCAGTGCGGCGGGGTCGGGCTTGAGGCTCTCGTTCAGCTCGGCCGCTTCCTTCGGCAGGAAGTCGAGGATGTCCTCGTGGCCGGGGTCGAGGAACACCAGTCCGGCCACCGCATCGGGGAACCGCTGCGCGTACCGGCGGGCGTAGAGCGCGCCGAGCGAGTGCCCGGCCAGCACGACGGGTCCGGGAACCTCCGCGGCCGCCAGCAGGGCGTGCAGCTCGTCGGTCACCTGGTCCGGCGTCCGCGGCAGTGCGGTGTCCTCACTCCAGCCCGTGCCGGCGCGGTCATACACCACGCTCGTGGTGAACTCGGCGACCCGCTGGTGGACGTTGAGGAAGTCGTACGCCATCAGGCCCGCACCGGGCAGGAACACCACCGCCGGTCCGCCTGTCCCGCAGCGGTGCAGCAAGAGGCGGTGTCCCGCCGCGTCGTAGTGCTCGCCCAGTGGTGCCTCGTCGAGTTTCATGCCGAACTCCTGTCCTCGGGCCCCCAGAGGCCACCTTTCTCAATATTGCGAACGGTAGCAGATGTGCGAACATAACGGCGTGGACGATCTCGAACTCCTGGTGCACCCGGTGCGGCTGCGCGTGGTGCACGCCCTCTCCGGCGGGCAGCCCCTGACCACCTCCGAGCTGGCCGAACGCATCCACGACGTGTCGAAAGCGACCGTCTACCGGCACGTGAGCCTGCTCGCCGAGGCCGGGATACTGGAAGTGGCGGAGGAACAGCGCGTGCGCGGTGCCGTCGAGCGCAGCTACCGGCTGCGGCGCGACCGCGCGGTGGTCGACGCCGACGCGGCGGCCTCGGCGACGCTCGAGGACCACCGGCGCGTGTTCGCGACCGCGATGACGACGTTGATCGCCGAGTTCACCGCGTACCTGGGACGCACCGGAGCGGATCCCGTCGAGGATCTGGTGGGCTACCGCCAGCATTCGGTGTGGCTGAGCCACGACGAGCTCGCCGACCTGATCACTGACCTGCGTGAAGCGCTGCTCCCCCGCTTGCGCAACGAGCCGGCACCCGGGCGGCGCCAGCACCTCATCAGCCCGATTTTGTTTCCGTTGGAGTGACAAGCCAGGAATCATGCCCGGCTGTATAGGTCGTTATACACTCCACAAGCGACAAAAAGTGGGGCCGACCCCGAGAACCCGGGCGGCCCCACCTCGCGAGATCACGCTCCGGCGAGGCCCCGGCGTTCCAGCAGCGGCTCGATCTCCGGCTCACGGCCGCGGAAGTTCGCGAACGCCTCCATCGGGTCCACGCTCCCCCCGCGGCCCAGCAGCGTCGAGCGGAAGTGGTCGCCGTTGTCGCGCTTGAGGCCGCCGTTCTCGCGGAACCACTGCACGGTGTCGGCGTCGAGGACCTCGCTCCAGATGTAGGAGTAGTAGCCCGCGCTGTAGCCGCCGCCGAAGATGTGGTTGAAGTACGTCGTGCGGTAGCGCGGCGGCACGCTTTCCAGTGCCACACCGGACTTCTCCAGTGCGTCGGCCTCGAAGCGCTGCACGTCGTCGACGCGGTCGTCCACGCCCAGGCGGTGCCACGCGAGGTCGAGCAGCGAGGCGGCGAGGTACTCGGTCGTCTTGAAGCCCTCGCCGTACTGCTGCGCGGCTTCCAGCTTGGCGACCTGCTCGGTCGGCAGCGGTTCGCCGGTCACGTGGTGCTTGGCGTAGTTCGCCAGCACCTCGGGCCACAGCATCCACATCTCGTTGACCTGCGACGGGTACTCCACGAAGTCGCGCGGCACGCTCGGGCCGGAGAACGTCGGGTACTCGACCCCCGAGAGCAGCCCGTGCAGCGCGTGGCCGAACTCGTGGAACACCGTGGTGACCTCGTCGAGCGTGAGCAGGGTCGGCTCCCCCGCCGGCGGCTTCGCGACGTTGAGCACGTTGACCACCACGGACTTGCGGTCCAGCAGGTCCGACTGCTCCACGAACTCGTTCATCCACGCGCCACCGCGCTTCGAGTCACGGGTGTAGTAGTCCACGAGGAACAAGCCCAGGCCGCGGCCGTCGGCGTCGAAGACCTCGAAGGTCCGGACCTCCGGGTGGTACTTCGGCAGGTCGTCGCGCTCGGTGAACGTGAGGCCGTACAGGTTGTTCGCGGCGAAGAACACGCCGTCGGTGAGCACGCGGTTCAGCTCGAAGTACGGACGCAGCGCGGCGGTGTCCACCTCGTAGCGCTCACGGCGCACCTTCTCGGCGTAGAACGCCCAGTCCCACGGCTGGAGCGTCGCACCGGGCACGTCGGCTTCGAGGTGCTGCTGCAGCTCGGCGGCTTCCGTGCGGGCGTTGGCCACCGCGACCGGCGCCAGCCGCTCCAGCAGGCCCGACGCCGCCTCGGCGGTCTTGGCCGTCTGGTCGGCGATCACGTACGACGCGTGGTCCGGGTAGCCCAGCAGCGCGGCCCGTTCGGCCCGCAGCCGGACGATCTCGGCGACCGCGGCGTTGTTGTCGTACTCGTTGCCGCGGTTGCCGCGCGAGACCGACGCGGTGAAGATCCGCTCACGCACCCCGCGATTCGTCAGCGACTCCAGGGCCGCCTGCGCGGTCGGCAGCGTGAGGTTCAGGACGTACTTGCCCTCTTCCCCACGGGCCGTGGCCGCCTCCGCGGCGGTCGCGATGGCGCCCTCGTCGAGCCCGGCCAGGTCGGCGGCGTCGTCGAGGACCACGGCGAGCTCGTTGGTGTCGCGCAGCAGGTTCTGCTGGAACTTCGTCTGCAGGGTCGAGAGCTGCTCGTTGAGCTTGCGCAGCTTCTCCTGGTCGGCCTCGGGCAGGCCGGCACCGGCCCGGCTGAAGTCCGTGTGACGGCGCTCCAACAGGCGCAGCGACTGGGGATCGAGGCCGAGGTCGGCGCGGCGCTCGTACAGCGAGTCGATCCGCGCGAACAGCTCCGGGTTCAGGTGGATCGCGTCGGAGTGCGCGGCCAGCTTCGGGGCCAGCTCGGCCTGGATCTCCTGGATCTCGTCGGTCGAGTCGGAGCCGGAGATGTTGAAGAACGTGCCGCCGGCCCGCCCCAGCAACTCCCCCGCCCGCTCGAGCGCGACGATCGTGTTCTCGAACGTCGGCTCCGCCGGGTTCGACGCGATCTCGCGGATCTCGGCGGTGTGGGCCGCCAGGCCCTCTTCGAACGCGGGCCGGTAGTGCCCGACCTCGACGCGGTCGAACGGCGGCAGGGCGTAGGGCAGCTCACTCGGGGTGGCGAACGGGTTGTCCGGCGAAATCATCGGGTTCTGCTCCTGGTTCTTCACGTGCTGTTCCCGCGTTTGATTCCGCCCACCCTACGGGTTTCGCCGTCGCGGTCGAGCGCCTTTCGGACTGCCGCGCGTCGGATCGGCTCAGCGGCCGGTGCTGCCGCCGACCACCGCGTCGCTGTCGCTCGCCTTGCGGCCCCTCTTCTTCTTCGGCGGCGGGGGCACGATGCCCTGGAGATCGCCGCCGTTCTCGTTCACGCGCAGCACGAACGGCCGCGTCTCGGTGTACCGGACCACCGACACGGACGCCGGGTCGACCACGATCCGCTGGAACGCGTCGAGGTGCTGGCCCAGCGCGTCGGCGAGCACGGCCTTGATCACGTCGCCGTGGCTGCACGCGACCCACACGGCGTGGTCACCGTGCTCGGCGGTGATGCGCGCGTCGTGGGCGCGGATCGCGGCCACCGCCCGCGCCTGCATCGCGGCCAGCCCCTCCCCGCCCGGGAACACCGCGGCGGACGGGTGGGCCTGCACCACCCGCCACAACGGCTCCTTGACCAGCGTCTTCAGCTCCCGGCCGGTCCAGTCGCCGTAGTCCACTTCGGACAGGCGCGGCTCCACGGTCTTGTCCAGCCCGAGCGCGGTGGCCAGCGGCGTCACCGTCTGCTTGCACCGCAGCATCGGCGAGACCACCAGCTCGGCAACCGGCACCCCGGCCAGCCGCTCCACCAGCTTCTCGGCCTGCGATCGGCCGGTGTCGTCCAGACCGACCTTCGGCGTGCGCCCCGCCAGGACGCCGGACCCGTTCGCGGTGGACTTCCCGTGCCGCAGCAAGATGACCGTACTCACGACGTAACCCTAACCGTTGATCTCGCGGGCCAGGTCCCTGCGGGTCCCGCGTCGACACAACCTCAGCTGCTGACCGGACCGGCGTTCGGGTCCAGCACGCCGCCGAAGATCAAGCCGAACAGCAGGGCACCGAGCACGATCCGGTAGATCACGAACGGCACGAAGCTCTTGCGCTTGATGTAGGACATCAGCCACGCGATCACCGCGTAACCGACGCCGAAGGCCACCAGCGTGGCCAGGATCGTCGGCCCCCACTGCGCGGTCTCGCCGTTCTCGCCGATGTCCGTGAGCTTGTAGAGACCCGAGCCGAACACGGCGGGCAGCGCCAGCAGGAAGGAGTACTCCGCGGCGTCCGCGCGGGTGTAGCCCATGAACAGGCCCGCGCTGGTGGTGCCGCCCGAGCGCGAGACACCGGGGATCAGCGCCAGGGCCTGGGCGAAGCCGAACCCGAGGCCGTGGGGCACGTTCAGGTCGTCGAGTGTGCGCCGCTGCCGGCCCACGCGGTCGGCGATGAGCAGGATCACGCCGAAGACGATCAAGGTCGTCGCGGTGATCCGCAGGTCGCGGAAGGTCTCGTCGATCTGGTCCTGCAGCAGCAGGCCGAGCACGACGATCGGGATCGAGCCGACGATGATCAGCCAGCCCAGCCGCGCGTCGGGGTCGTGGCGCCAGCTGCGGCGGTAGAGCGAGAAGAACCAGGCCTGCAGGATGCGGCCGATCTTCTTGCCGAAGTAGAGGATCACCGCGAGCTCGGTGCCGATCTGCGT
This sequence comes from Amycolatopsis sp. NPDC004368, assembly GCF_053602515.1. NCBI lineage: Bacteria > Bacillati > Actinomycetota > Actinomycetes > Pseudonocardiales > Pseudonocardiaceae > Amycolatopsis > Amycolatopsis sp. NPDC004368. Next base: position 138,655 of record NZ_JBSGDT010000014.1, read on the forward strand.
CACGGCCGTGAACGCCGCGCCCGGGTCGTCCCAGCCGACGAGCGCGGCCACGATCCGCAGGTGCGCGCTGGAGGAGATGGGCAGGAACTCCGTGAGCCCCTGCACCAGCCCCAGCACCAGTGCTTCGAACCACCCCATCAGGCCACTCCCGCCAGCTCGATCGCTTCCACGGCGGTCCGCAGAGCCGCCTCGAATCCCGTGGGCTCCCCGTACGGAGTCACGGACAACGTCGTCACGCCCGCCTTCGCGAACTCCGTCATGCGTTCGGCGATCCGCTCCCGCGGGCCGAGCAGTGAAGTCGCGTCGAGGAACGGCAGCGGTACGGCCGCCTGCGCCCCCGCGTAGTCGCGGGCGAGGTACTTCTCCTGTACCTCGGCCGCCTCCGCCTCGAACCCCATGCGCGCGGCCAGGCGGTTGTAGAAGTTCTGCTTCCGGCTGCCCATCCCGCCCAGGTACAGCGCTGCGTGGGCACGCACGGCGTCGGCGCACTCGCGCCAGTCGGGCCCGACCACGAGCGGCACGCTCGGGGCGATGTCGAAGCCCGCCAGCGAACGCCCGGCGGCTTCGGCGCCCGCACGGAGGTGGGCCAGCTGCTCACCGGCGTGCTCGGGCGAGAAGAACACCGGCAGCCAGCCGTCGGCGATCTCACCCGTGAGCTCGAGGTTCTTCGGGCCGATCGCTGCGAGGTACACCGGCACCTGCTTGCGCTCGGGCCGGAAGCTCAGGCCCAGGGCCAAGCCGGGGCCGTCGGGCAGCGGCAGCTCGAAGTGCTCGCCGCTGAACCGCACCCGGCGCCGCGACTGCACGGCTCGCACGATCTCCACGTACTCGCGGGTGCGGCCCACCGGGTCGGCGAACCGCACGCCGTGCCAGCCCTCCGACACCTGCGGGCCCGACACGCCCAGCCCGAGGCGGAACCGCCCGCCCGACAGCGTGTCGAGCGTGGCCGCCGTCATGCCCGTCATCGCCGGCGTCCGAGCCGGGATCTGCAGCACGGCGCTGCCCACGTCGATCCGCTCGGTCCGCGCGGCGATCCAGGTGAGCATCGTCACGGCGTCGGAGCCGTAGGCCTCGGCGGCCCACACCACCGAGTACCCGAGTTCGTCCGCTCTCCCGGCCAGCACCAGGTTCGCGGAGTTGTCCCCGGTGCCCCAGTAACCGAGGTTGAGTCCCATTCGCACGGCCGGAAACGTACCGATGCCGCGCCGCGCGCCGTGCCGTGGGTGCACCGAGCGGGTGGCGGGCCGCGACACGGCGTCACCTTGGTCAAGTGCGGAGCGGGCCGACGGCTAGGCTCGGCGGTCGTGGAAAAGCGACAGCTCGGCCGGTCGGGACTGCGGGTCTCGCGCCTGGCGCTCGGCACGATGACGTGGGGCGGCGACACCGACGCCGAGGAGGCGGCCAGCCAGCTCGTCGCGTTCGTCGACGCCGGCGGCACGCTGGTGGACACCGCGGACATCTACGCCGAGGGCGAGGCCGAGCGGGTGCTCGGCAGCCTGCTGGGCGATCTCGTGCCCCGCGACGACGTGGTGGTGGCCACGAAGGCCGTCGCGCGGCGCACCGACGGGCCCTTCGGCGGCGGGGCCTCCCGGGGCGCGCTGCTGAGCGCGCTCGACGGCTCGCTGCGCCGGCTGGGCACCGACCACATCGACCTCTGGCAGCTGCACGCGTGGGACGCGGGCGTGCCGATCGAGGAGACCCTCGCGGCACTGGAGTACGCGGTGACCAGCGGGAAGGTTCGCTACGTCGGCGTCTCGAACTACGCGGGCTGGCAGCTCGCCACGGCCGCGTCGCGCGCGAGCACGGTGGCCCCGATCGTGTCGTGCCAGTACGAGTACTCGCTGCTCGAACGCGGGGCCGACCGCGAGGCCGTGCCCGCCGCGCTGCACCACGGCATCGGGGTGCTGCCCTGGGCGCCGCTCGGCCGGGGCGTGCTCACGGGCAAGTACCGCACCGGCACGCCGGCCGACTCACGTGGCGCGTCGAGCGAGTTCGCCGGGTACGTCGAGCACCACCGCACCGACCGCGCGGCCCGGATCGTGCAGGCCGTGGCCACCGCGGCCGACGGGCTGGGCACCTCGCCGCTGGTCGTCGCGCTGGCCTGGGTGCGCGACCGCCCGGGCGTAGCGGCGCCGGTCGTCGGCGCCCGCGACACCGGCCAGCTCACCGGTTCGCTGGCGTCGGAGGACCTCACGCTCCCGCCCGCGATCCGCAGTGCGCTCGACGACGTGAGCTGCGTCGACGTGGGCTATCCCGAGCGGGGCCCGAAATGAGACGCAGGTGTCTGTTGGATGACGCACACGTGACGGCACGGGAATCCTGGGGGATGCTGGTGAGGACACCTCGCCGAGGGACAGCTGGAGGCTTCAAGGTGCGTCGGCCCACCGCCGTGGCGCGGATCGCGATCCCGCTGGTCGGTGCCCTCGCGCTCTCGGCGTGCTCGACGTCGGGTTCGGGCGGCCAGGACAACACCGACTCGCTGCAGGTCGTGGCGAACCCGGTGGCCGCGAAGCCCGCGCCCTCCCCCGCCGTCGCGGTCAAACCCGCCGGTCAGGTCCTCGCCACGCCCGCCGTGTCGGCCATGGCGACCGACGAGAAGACCCACACCCTCGCGGTCGCGGTCACGCAGCCGCCGTCGGTGCTGATCTACGACCTCGACGCACTGGGCACCCCGAAGGCCACCGTGCCCCTGCCCGGGCCCGCCGAGTCGCTCACGGCGTCGAACGGCCAGGCGATCGCGAGCATCCCCGGCAAGGGCCAGCTGGCGAAGATCGCGCTGCCCGCCGGCACCCTCACCACCCAGCCCGTGGCGGGCCAGCCCACGGCCGGGGTGACCGACGGCGCCGACACGATCGTGTCCGTCCGCGACCGCAAGGCCGTGGAGGTCCTGGCCGGCCGCGCGGTCACCAAGACCATCACCGGTCAGCTCTACAGCGCCGACGACGTGGTGGACACCGGCCAGGGCGTGGTCGTGCTCGACCGCCTGCGCACCGCGGTGTTCAGCGTCGACGTGAACGCCGGCACGATGGGCGAGGGCCTGCGCGCCGGCGACGGCGCCGCCAACGCCACCAGCGACAGCTACGGCCGCGTGCTGGTCACCGACGCCCGCGCGGGCGCGCTGCTCGCGTTCTCCGTCGGTCCGCTCATCCTGCGGCAGCGCTACCCGGTGCCGGGCGGCATCTACGGCATCGCCTACGACCACCAGCGCAACCTGGCCTGGGTCACCTTGACCGGGCAGAACCAAGTGGTGGGCTTCGACGTCCGCGGCGGCGAGCCCACGGAGAAGTACCGATTCCCGACCGTGCGCCAGCCGAACTCGGTGAGCGTCGACGACCGGAGCGGCCGCGTGCTCGTGGGCTCGGCCGCAGGAGAAGGGACCCAGGTGATCCAGCCATGACGACGGTCGACGAGGCGGTGGTCGAAGGCGATTGGGAGTACCGCCGCCTGCGCCTGCCCCCGGGTGTGTCCCGGCGCGCGGCGGCGATCCAGCTCTCGATCCACGCCGAGTTCGCCGGCTGGGAGCTGCGCACGGTGCGGCTCTACGCCGACGGCACCCGGCGGGTCTGGCTGCGGCGCAAGCGCACCGCGGCCGATCGGCTGCCCGGGCTCGCCACCTGAGCGAGCCCGGCTCAACGGGCACAGGGCTCAACAGGAACAGGGCTCAGGCGGTAACGCGCCCGAGCCACTCCTGCCAGCTGCGCTCGTCGCCACCGTCCGCGGTGAACACGTGGTGGCACACCATGAGCGGACCCCGGAAGCCCTCGATGAAGCAGTACAGCGCGTCGGCCGTTCGCACGCCCACGGTTTGCGGGTTCACGAAGTAGACGACCCCTTCGGTGCTCCGCCCGGCGTGCTCGACGCGGACGCGGTCACCCTGCGCCGGCCGCTCGGCCAGCCCGAGTTCGGCACCGAGCGCGGCCCACTGCCGGTCCCAGTCGGCGACGGGCGGGCCGAACGCGGTGACCGGAGTGGCGACGCGGCCGGCGAAGTGCGTGACGTACTCGGCGAGGTTGGCGAAGAAGAGCGCGCCGCCCGCGGTCATGGCCTCGAACTCCTCCTCCCAGTCGTCGCCGGGGAGGAATCCACTCGTCACGCAGCGGATCACCGAACTGCCACCGTCGCGGCCCTCCACGAGGAACTCGTACCCGACCCGCCGGCCATCCGGCCCGGGCCCGGTCTCGTACGCGAGCCGCTTGAGCGGATCCCACCCCGTGATCGAGTACTCCGGCTCCCAGCCGGCGAACGCACCGCGCACTACCCCGCCGACGCCGCCTTCGACCTCGTTGCGGCCCATGAACCACGAGTCGATGCCCGGCCCGGTCGCGATCGCCGCCCAGACCTCCTCCGGCGTCGCCGCCACCTCGGCCGATCCCGGGATCTCGAATTCCTTGCCCACGTCAGTCCTCCTCGTCCGGCACAGCCGGGTGCACGGCCAGGACCATGCGGTACGCGCGGCCGTTCTCGGCACCCTCGTCGTGGTACTTGCCCACCAGTGTGGTCAGGGCCACCGTCAGCTCTTCGGCGAACGCGGCCCGCTCGGCCGCCGAGGCGAAGCGCACCTCGCCGTCGAGCGCGAACGTCGCCACGCGCTTGCGCGCCTTGGCCGCGCCCGTGATCAGGATTCCGACGTCACGCACGAGCCGGCCGGCCACGGCCAGCAGCCAGCGCGCCGACAGCCGGTCCGGCGACTGCGCCGGATCCGGCTGCACCGCGGCCAGGGCCGCCGGTGAGATCACGTACGACGCCGCGGTCGCGCGCATCATGCGCTCCGTGACGTTGCCCTTGCGCCGCTCTTCCACCAGCTCCACGAGCCCGTGCTTCTCCAGCGCGCGCAGGTGGTAGTTGACCTTCTGCCGGGGCAGGTCGACGCGCGCCGCGAGCATCGTCGCCGAAGCCGGCTCGGACAGCTCCGCCAGCAGCCGGGCCCGGACCGGGTCCAGGGACACCTCGGCCGCCGCCGCGTCCTCGATCACCGCAATGGGGAACATGCGCCCATCGTGGTACCGAAAAACTAAGTTGTCAAGATTTGCGAAGTTGTCGGCGGCCCTCGCGCACCGACGCCACGATCCGGGCAGGACCTGTGCCGCGGATCGTGGCGGCACGACGTGCCCGACGCCGGGCAGCACCACCGCCGTGCCGTGCTGCAGGCCACCGACGAGGTGCTCGACGTCCGCGGCCGCCACGATGCGGTCCCGCTCCCCCACGATGGCTGTCACGGGCAGGGCGCCCACGCGCGCCAGCGCCGCATCGCGGGCGTACGCGGCGAGCGCCGGGCGGAACGCGGCGACGGTGTGCGGCCAGGTGCGCCGGATCATGGCCACGGACAGCTCGACCAGCTCCGGCCGCGGATCGTCGCCGAAGAGCCACCAGCGCAGCCCCGCACCGCCCGCCTCGTGTGCTCGCGCACGAGCCCGAACAGCTTCGCGCCCAGCACGTGTTCCAGGTCCCGCGCCAGCATTCCGAGCGCACCCGGCCACGCGGCCGAGGCCTCGGTGGCGAGCCGCCGGACGACGTCGCGAGCAGCACCAGCCCGGCCACCCGCGCGGTGAACAGCTTGCGGTGGCGCTGGGTGAGCGCCATGATCGCGAGTCCGCCCATGTCGTGGCCCACGAGCACGACCCGGCCTTCGGGCACCTCGCGCTCCAGCACCTCGGCCAGGTCGTCGCCCAGCCGGGCCATCGTCGCCGTGCCCCGCCCGGCGCGTCCGGACTTGCCGTGGTCGCGGTGGTCGTAGGCGACCACGGCCGGCGGCTCCTCGACCGCCTCCGGCAGCAGCGGCGCGATCCGGTCCCAGCTGTACCGGTCGAGCGCGTAGCCGTGCAGCAGCACCACGGTCACGCCGGCCGACGGGTCACCCCACCGCACGAGGTGCAGGGGTGTCCCATCGGCGAGCGTGAACGCGGGCGCTTCGGGTTTGACCCAGCCCTCAGGACGAGCGCACGAACCGGTCGAGCACGCGCGTACCGAACTTCAGCGCGTCGACCGGCACGCGCTCGTCCACGCCGTGGAACAGCGCCGAGAAGTCGAGCTCGGCCGGCAGCTTCAGCGGCGCGAAGCCGAAGTTGCGGATCCCGAGCTGCTGGAAGGACTTCGCGTCGGTGCCGCCCGAGAGCATGTACGGCAGCGTGCGCGCGCCCGGGTCCTCGGCGAGCACCGCGGCGGTCATCGCGTCGACGAGCGCGCCGTCGAACGTCGTCTCGACCGGCGGCAGCTCCATCCACTCCTTCTCGATGTCCGGTCCGAGCAGTTCGTCGAGCTCCCGGTCGAACGCCTCGAGGCGCCCGGGCAGGATGCGGCAGTCGACCGACGCCTCGGCGAACGACGGGATCACGTTCGACTTGTAGCCGGCGGTGAGCATCGTCGGGTTCGCGGTGTCGCGCAGGGTCGCGCCGATCATGCGGGAGATGTTGCCCAGCTTGGCGACGGAGCCTTCCAGGTCGTCCTCGGGGAAATCCCAGCCGGTGATCTCGGTGACCCCGGCGAGGAACTCGCGCACGGAGTCGGTGAGCACCAGCGGGAAGCGGTGGTTGCCGAGCTTCGCGACGGCCTCGGCGAGCTTGGTGACCGCGTTGTCGCGGTGGATCATCGAGCCGTGGCCCGCCGTGCCGCGCACGCGCAGCTTCATCCAGCGAATGCCCTTTTCGGCCGTCTCGATCACGTACGCGCGCACGTCGTCCTTCAGCGTGATCGAGAAGCCGCCGACCTCGCTGATCGCCTCGGTCACGCCCTCGAACAGCTCGGGCCGGTTCTCCACCAGCCACTGCGCGCCGTACTTGCCGCCGGCCTCCTCGTCGGCGAGGAAGGCGAACACGATGTCGCGCGGGGGCACGATGCCGTGGATCTTGTAGTGGCGGGCGAGGGCCAGCGTCATGCCGACCATGCCCTTCATGTCGACGGCGCCGCGACCCCAGACGTAACCGTCCTGCACGGCACCGGAAAACGGGTGCACCGACCATTCGGCCGGGTCGGCGGGCACGACGTCGAGGTGCCCGTGGATCAGCAGCGCCCCGCGGGACGGGTCGGCGCCCGGCAGGCGGACGAAGACGTTGTGGCGGTCCTCGGCGCCGGACTCGACGTAGGTGATCTCGTAGCCGGCGTCGGTGAGCTGTTCCGCGACGTACTCGGCGGCTGCGCGTTCACCGACCAGGGTGTCGGGGTCTCCGGTGTTGGTGGTGTCGATGCGGATGAGGTCGCTGGTGAGCGTGACGGCCTCGTCAGCGGCGGCGTCGATCGAGTTCGGTTCGGTCACCCGACATTCCTATCATCGGCGGCTGCGGCAGGCCGCCCGTGCGCGCCGCTCAGGGGCGATCCAGCGCCGAGACCACCTCGGAAACGGGACGCAAGTGCCGGTTCAGGACCGATCCCGAGCCGCTCCGCCGTCCTCGACCGGGACCGGCTCGGTGCGGTTTCGGTCGTGTATACACGGAGTACACGTAGTGGTGACGGGTCGCCGTCGCTCCCTGAGAGGACGCTTGTCATGGTGCAGGTCGCCGTCGCGCAGTTCGCGCCCACCGACGACAAACCGGCCAACCTGGCCGAAGTCGCACGGCTCGCGGGCGAAGCCGCCGACCGCGGCGCCGAGGTCGTGGTGCTGCCCGAGTACTCGATGTTCACCGTGCCGAAGGTCGACGAGCGGTTCGTGGCCTCGGCCGAGCCCCTCGACGGCGCGTTCGCCACGGGGCTGCGCGAACTCGCGCGTGAGCGCGGGATCACCGTCGTGGCCGGGATGAACGAGGCGGTTCCGGAGGGCGGGCGGATCTGGAACACGCTCGTCGCGGCGGGTCCGGACGGCGAGTTCGCCGCGCTGTACCGCAAGATCCACCTCTACGACGCGTTCGGCTTCCGCGAGTCCGACGTGATCCTCGCGGGTGAGATCACCGAACCCGCCACGTTCAAGGCCGCCGGCCTGACCTTCGGCCTGCAGACCTGTTACGACCTGCGCTTCCCCGAGGTGACGCGGCGGCTCGTCGATGCCGGCGCGCAGGCCGTGCTGCTGCCGGCGGAGTGGGTGCCAGGGCCGCTCAAGGAGTACCACTGGACGACGCTGGTGAAGGCGCGCGCGATCGAGAACACCGTGTACGTCGCCGCGGCCGGGCAGATCGCGCCGATGGGGTCGGGGTCGAGCCTCGTCGTCGACCCGATGGGTGTGGTGTCGGCGTCGCTGGGCGAACGGCCGGGGGTCGCGGTCGCGGACATCTCGACCGACCGTCTCGAGCAGGTCCGGGCCACGAACCCGGCGCTCGCGCTGCGCCGGTTCTCCGTGGTGGCGAAGCGAAACTAGGCGAACCAGCTCTCGCCGCGGTGCGCGCCGAGGCCGATCTCCTTCACGGCCGCGGCCGCGCCGGGCGCGCTGCCGAGCGAGCGCGCGAGGTCCACCGCCGCGGCGAGTTCGGTGCCGGCCGGCACGACCCGGTGCACGATCCCGCACCGCGCGGCCTCCGCCGCCGTGAGCCTTCCCGTGCGGCACAGTCCGTGCACGGCCTGCTCGGAAAGGCGCTCGGGCAGCGGCACCGCGCCGCGTGGGTCGGGCAGCGCGAACTCGGCGTGGTTCGCGGCGACGATGAGATCGGTCATGAGCGCGAGCTCGAACCCGCCGCCGCGGGCGACGCCGTTGACGGCCGCGATCATGGGTTTGCCGAGCCGGAAGAAGTCTGCCACGCCGGCGAACCCGCCGGAGCCGGACGCGAGGTCCCAGCCCACCGAGAAGTACTCCGAGCCGGCACCGGTCACCACGCCCGCGAGCAACGCCGGGTCGTCGCGCAGCCGTGCCCAGGCGGAGTAGAGCTCGAAGCTCAGCCGGCAGTCGATCTTGTTGCCACCGGGCCGGTCCAGGGTCGCGACCAGCACGCCGTCGACCACCTCGGTGCGCACGGCACAGGGCGGGGCGGCGGTCACGCTCGGACGGTAATACCCGTGCCGCCGCCGGTCAAACCGGAGCCTGCCTGATCCGACCGCCTGCGCCGTGTCTCAATCCCGTTGCCCTGCACGGAAACCGCCCGAACGCGACAGTGTCCGGACCAGTGCGACCATCAGGCCGTTCCGCGCGACGGGCAGATCGTGGCAGAGGGTACGGTCGAGTCCGTGCCCAGCTCGCCCGCCCACGCCCGCACCGGCGAACTGCTGGCGACCCCGCTGCCGTCATGACCGTCCGCGGCGGGGTGCGGCCGGGGTTCGAGGCGGTGCGCGAAGCGTTCGACGAGGTCGCGGCGGCGACGTCGGGTGGGGTCGCGTTCAGCGTCTTCCGGCGGGGCACGCTCGTCGTGGAGCTGTGCGCCGGGTCGGCGGCGCCCGGCACCCCGTGGACACCCGCCACCCGCGTGGTGCTCTTCGGCGGCACCAAGGGGATCGTGGCGATCCTCGTCGCGATGCTCACCGCCCGCGGGAGGCTCGGCCCGGGTGAACGGGTGGCGCGCTACTGGCCGGAGTTCGCGGCGGCGGGCAAGGCCGACGTCACCGTGGCGCAGGTGCTCTCGCACACCGTCGGGCTGCCCTGGGTGGACGCCGACGTGCCGACGGCCGACAACTCCGCCGGCGCGGCGACCCTCGCGGCACAGCGTCCCCTGTGGACGCCCGGCACGCGAGTGGCTTACCACGCCCTGACCTTTGGTTACCTCACCACGGAGCTGCTCCGCCGCGTCACCGGCCAGGGTGTGGGCGAGCTGGTGCGCGAGCTGCTCGCCGCGCCGTACGGGCTCGACCTGCGGCTCGGCACCCCGCCGTCGGTCCCTGTGGCGACGCTGCGGCGCGCGCCCGGCCACTGCATCAGTACGTTCGGCGAAGACGAGGAACGCCGACGCGTGGTCGAGCGCGTGTACCCCGGCCTCCTCAGCTCCACCGACACCGTGAACTCCCCCGAGTTCCGCGGGGCCGAGCTCGCGGCGAGCAGCGGCGTCGGCACGGCGACGAGCATGGCGCGGCTCTACGACCTGCTGCTGGCGGGCTCGCTGGTGCCTTCGCCCGTGCTGAAGCTGGCGACCCGCACGTGGTCCGAGGGCGTCGACGTGATCACCGGCCGGCCGCTGCGCTTCGGCCTCGGTTTCGAGCTGGCCGACCCGATCGACACCTTCGGTCACGGCGACCCCGCCGCCTTCGGCCACTCCGGTGCGGGCGGCGGGCGGCACGGAGCGTGGCCGAGCCACGGGGTCTCGTTCTCCTTCAGCACCAACGAACTGCAGACCGAGGTCGTGGACACCCGGGCGTCGACCCTGCTCGCGGGGCTGCACCGGGCACTTGAGACGGCCCCCTGAACGGGGCGTTTCCCCGCGGTCCGCCGAGAGGAACCCACCGCCTGACCTGCGTCGCCGCCATCCGCTCCACCACCCCGAATTGCCCGGCGGCGGATTCCACGCGGATGCTCGACGCGCAGCCGAAAGTCCTCAGCCTCGAACCGCACTCAAGCAGTGATGAGTTCCGCGAACTCGTAGATCAACCGCGACCGTCGCGACGCGACCCAGGCCACGGCGACCTGGCCCGGCGGCAGGTCGGCGACCGGCACGTGCGTGACGTCCGCGCGGGTGTAGTACTCCGAAGTGGACAGTGGCACGATCGCGATGCCGAGACCGGCGGCCACGTGCTCCAATTTCTCCTCGATGCTGCGGAACCCGCGCGGCCGTGCGACGCCGCCGGCGCGCAGTTCGGTCGCGACGGCCCGCCACTCGGGCACGGCGTCCGGGTCGTTGAGCAGGTGCTCCTCGGCGAGGTCGGCCACGTCGACGCTTTCCTTGCCCGCCAGACGGTGTGTGGCCGGCAGCACGGCGACGCGCGGTTCGCTGAACACCGGCCGCACGGTCAGCCCGCGCGGGTCCACCGGGAGCCGGACGATGCTCGCGTCGGCGCGGCCGTCGTGGAGCACCTCGGTCTGGTCGTCCCACGTGGTGCGGACCAGGTCCACCGCGAGCCCGGGGTGGCGCTCGGTCAGCGCGCGCACGGGTTCGGTCACGGTGATGCCGGGCATGAAACCGATGGTGAAGGTCGAGGTCCCGCGCGCGGCCAGCGCGACGCGGCGGCGCAGCGCCTCGGCGGAGGCGAGGAGGGGACGGCTGTCCTCGAGCAGCTGCCGTCCGGCCGAGGTCAGCTCGGTCGAACGCCGGTCACGCACGAACAGCTGCGCCCGCAGCTCTTCCTCCAGCGCCCGGATCTGGCGCGACAGCACGGGCTGCGCGATGTGCAGCCGTTCCGCCGCCCGGCCGAAGTGCAGCTCCTCGGCCACGGCGACGAAGTAGCGCACCTTCCGCAGATCGACGTCCACCTCGGGGCCTCCCGTCCCTCGGCGCCCAGCGTAGGACAGCCCGGCCCGCGGCGACCGATCACGACCGACGCCCGGGTGAGGGCGGCGCTCAGCCGCCGAACCGGCCGATCGCGACGAACACGGTCAGCACGAGCAACACCATGTTCACCGGCACGCCCTTCGGCTCCTTGCGGCGGGCGTGCACCACGATGGCGCTGAGGGCGACGACGGCCAGGCCCACGGCCGCGATCGGCGTGAGGACCGCCGCGATGTCCAGCGCCCACGGCAGGATCAGGCCGATCGCGCCGAGCACCTCCGCGAGTGCGATCAGCTTGACCGAGGTGGCCGAGAAGTCCTCGACCCAGCTCATGTTGGGGTTCTTCAGCAGCTTCTCCCGCGGCGTCGCCAGCTTCATGCCGCCGGCGCCGAGGTACAGCACTGCCGAGATCCCTGCCGCGATCCACAACGCGATGTTCATGCCTGCTCCCGATCCGTCCGGCTCATGTAGTTGAACGCTACACTGTTCGAGGCCGAATCGGTGGCCGGGTGGCCGCCGGAAGGCGCGGTGGGGCACCTTCCGGCGGCGGTCGGCGTCAGTGCGGGTTCACGGTGATCTCCTGGCCCGGGCGCAGCCGGATCGTCTGCTTCCACTTGCCGGCCCGCAGTTCGGTGTCGGTGCCGCCGACGCTGCGGATCACCGCCTTGGTCACCTTGCCGCGGTCCCATTCGAGGTCGACCTCGAAGCCGCCCCGGGCGCCGATGCCGGTCACCTTGCCCGAGTCGGCCCAGGCCGCGGGCAGGGCCGGCAGGAACTCGATCACGCCGGGGCGCGAGTACAGCAGCATCTCCAGCACCGCCGTCGGCCCGCCGAGGTTCGCGTCGATCTGGAAGATCGTGTAGCTGCCCTGGCTGTACATGTCGAAGAAGTTCGCGGCCGTGCCGTTGCCGTTGTTCATCGACGGCCGCAGCACCGTGAGGAACAGCTCGTAGGCGCGGTCGGCGTCCTTGAGGCGGGCCCAGCACGCGGACCGCCACGCGCAGCCCCAGCCGAACGAGTCCATGCCGCGGGCGATCAGCAGGTTGCGCACGCCCTCGATCAGGTCCGGCGGCGCCGTGTCGAGGTTGATGCGGTCACCGGGGAAGAACCCGATGAGCGGCGAGAGGTGGCGGTGGGTCACCTCGCCGAGGTTCTCCGGCACGAGCCACTCCTGCAGCCAGCCGGTCACCGGGCTCACCGTCGGCATGTGCAGCCGGTCGCGCATGCCGGTGATCGTCTTGCCGTAGTCCCCGTCGCGGCCGAGCAGCTGCGTGGCCTCGGTGAAGTGGCCGAACAGGTCGTGCACCAGCTCCTGGGAATAGGTGTTGCCCTGCGCGTCCGGCCCCTGCTCGGGCGACCAGTCGGTGTCGCTGACGAGGTAGTCGTTGCCGTCGATCGTCTTGGTGACCAGGCGTGCCTCCCAGAACTCGGTCGCGCCCTTGAGCACCGGGTACACCTTGGCCAGGTACGCCTTGTCCCGGGTGAACTCGTAGTGCTGCCAGAGGTTGTTGCACAGCCACGCGTTGCCCGCCGGGTGCCACGCCCAGCCGGAGCCACCGTAGATGTTGGTGGAGAACGCCACCGTCCAGCCGGCGATCTTGCCCGTCGAGTTGCGGAACCTGTTGCGCGGATCGTTGAAAAGCCGGTTCGTCACGTCGGTCCACGCGGGCAGCTGCGCGAGGCAGTAGTCCGCCAGCGCCTCGAAGCACTCCTTGAGGCCCGCGCGGTCGGCGAGCCAGTAGTTCATCTCGATGTTGATGTCGGTGTGGTAGTCGCTGTACCAGTCGGGCGAGTTGTTGTTGAGCCACAGGCCCTGCAGGCTGATCGGCAGACCGGTGCGGGAGCCGGTGATCGTGAGGTATCGGCCGAACTGCACGTAGGTCGCTTCGAGCTCCGGGTCCGGCGTGCCGGGGTCGGTGTAGCGCACGGCGATGCGCGACCACGTGTCCAGCGTGCGCCGGTTGGCCGGCGAGCGGCCCAGGTCCACGGTCATCCGGTCGTAGAGCCCGCGGTAGTCCTTCACGTGCGTCGCGAGCAGCGCGGTGCCGGACGCCGCCGCCGCGGCCTTCACCTTGCCCGCCGCCACAGCCGCCGGGTTCGCGCCGGCGTCGAGGTACTTGCGCGCCGCGTCGGGCACGTAGTTCGTGCCACCGCAGAGCACGATCACGACCTCGCTGCAGCCCGCGAAGGTCACCTCGGTGCCCGAGACGGACACCCGGCCTCCCTTGCCCGCGGCGGTCACGGCGGTGCTGTACTTCAGGCCGTTGGCGAAGGTGCCGCCGAGGGAGACGACGCCATTGCCCGCCGTCGGCTTCTCGTCGCGGGTGGCTTCCAGCGTCACCGAACCGGTGTAGGAACCGCCGCCCTGCTGCGTCAGGCGGATCACGACGACGTCGTCGGGGTGGCTGGCGTACACCTCACGGCGGTAGGTGGCGCCCTTGAGCGTGTAGCTCGCGGTCACGATGCCGTTGCTGAGGTCGAGCGTCCGGCGGTAGTCGCCGACGCCGGTGTGCGACGGCAGCTTCAGGCGCATCTTCGCCAGGAGCCCGAAGCTGCCGAAGTCGTCCTTGCCGTAGGGCAGCTGCCCGTCGTCCTGAATCTTGTCGTTGAGCCCGCCGGTCCACAGCGAGGCGTCGGTGAAGTACACGAAGTCGGCCGCGGGGTCACCGCCGACGAGGCCACCGATCCGACCATTGCCGATCGGGAGCGCCTGCTCGATCACATGGCTCTCGACCGCGGGAGCGGGGTACCACAGCGTGGTCGCGGCGGCTTCGGACACGAGGTCCGCGGCCGGCGGTCTCACCGGCGAAGCCTGCGCCGTGAACGGCTGAAACCCGCTCAGCGCGAAGCCGGCGCCGACGGCGCCGCCCAGCTTGAGAAAGGTCCGACGGGAGGGTGGGGAGGGGAGGTCCGGCATGACAGGTCCGTTCGTCGTCGAAGGCGGAATCCGGCCGTGAGCGAGGCCCGAAGCCCGCCAAACATAGGATGTCTGCCCGAACCTGGTCAAGATTCGTCGGATTTATCTGCCCCGACGGACGGAGGCGGCTCAAATTTCGCCGCAACCGGATCACCCCACTCGCACGAGGTCGGATCACCGCGGGTCCGGGTGGCGGTCTCTCCCCCTTCTGCGTGCGCACGAGCTTGTCGACCGGCGACGCGAGCGCCAGCTCGCCGAACACGCCCTGGTGGCCGGATGACCTGGATCACAGTCAACGAAAAACGTCCAGGTGAGGGAGCTGTACGCTCCGCCCCATGGCCCCTTCGCGGACCCCCCGCCGCCGTCCGAGCCGCGCCGAGACCCGGCGCAGGATCATCGACGCCGCCGGCGAGGTGTTCGCGCGCCAGGGCATCGCCGCCACCTCGCTCAACGACGTCGCCGCGGAGGCGGGGCTCACGAAGGGCGCGGTGTACTCGAACTTCGAGGGCCGCGACGACCTCGTGCTCACGATCATGGAAGAGCACATCGTGAACCGGATGCGCTCGGCCACCACCGCGTTCGACGAGCTGAGCGATCTCGGCGAGGCCACCGCGGAAGCGGGCGCGCGGCTGGCCGCCGGCGTCGACACCGACGCGACCTGGCACCGGCTGCTGCTGGAGTACTGGGGCATCGCGATGCGCAACCCCACCGTCCACCAAGGACTCGCCGTGCGCCGCGCGCAGCTGCGCGACGCCATCACCGCGGCGATCACGCGGGCCGCGACCCAGCGCGGGGTTGACCTGCCGTTACCGCCGCAGCAGCTCGCCGTGGTGGTGCTGGCGCTGTCCAACGGGCTGGCGGTGGAGCGCGGCGTCGAGGCGTCCGCCGTGCCGGACTCGCTCTTCGCCGACGTGCTGAAACTGCTGGTCACGCCCCGCGAAGCCGACGTCGGTGGTAGTGCAGCGCCGCCGGATCCGGCTGCTGGGCCAGGTACTGCCGGAACGTGATCACGCCGTCGGCGTGGTCCGGCGCGAGGTTGCCACCCCCGGCATACGCGCGATACAGCGCGCCGGGCAGCCACACCGGCACCACGCGTTTGGTCCGTCCGCTCGCCGCCAGCACCGCCTTCGCGCAGTCGGTCGCCGTGAGCACCTCCGGTCCGGCGAAGTCCGGCGCCCGGCCCACGGGCTCGGCCTTGGCCAGCTCCGCCAGGCGCCCCGCGAGGTCACGCACGTCCACCGGCTGGAACCGCCAGCGCGGCACCGGGACCACCGGCAGCCGGCCCACACCGGCGAGCACGGCCCGCACGAGCGCGTGGAACTGCGTCGCGCGCTGGATCGTGTGCGGCAGCCCGGAGTTCACGAGCACCTGTTCGGCCGCGAGCTTCGCGCGGTAGTACCCGAGCGGCACGCGGTCGACGCCCACGATCGACACGTACACGACGTGCGGCGGGTTGCCCGTCCAGCGCGCGGCCTCCACCAGCCTGCGCATCGCGTCGACCTCGCGGCGGTAGTCGGTGGCGCAGTGCAGGACCACATCGCAGCCGGCGAGCGCGGTGTCGAGGCCCCGCCCGGTCCGCAGGTCCCCGACGGCCCATTCGGCGCCGGCCCCGCTGCGGCGCCGGCGGCTCAGCACGCGCACGCGCTCCCCCGCCGCCACCAGCCGCTCCACGACCGCGCTGCCGAGCTGACCGGTCCCGCCGGTCACCAGGATCCGTTCCGGCACGCCGCCCCTTCCCGGCACCACCGCCCGGCCGGACGGCTTTCCGCGACCATCCTGGCACGGGGGCGCCCGCCCCGAAACCCACGCGGGTCAGCGGACGGCGCCCACCCGGATCGCGTGCAGCCCCTTCGACGCCACCGGCTCACCGCAGTGCTCGCACACACTCTTCACGAGCAGCGGTTCCCCGCAGTCGTGCTCGTACACCGTCGGCGGCGGGCCCTGGTGCACGAACCGGTCGCCCCACTGCATCAGGCCGAGCAGCACCGGCTGCAGCGCCTTCGCCGACTCCGTGGGCAGGTACTCGAACCGCGGCGGGTGATCCTCGTACTGTTGCTTCTCGAGCACGCCGGAGTCGACCAGCTTGCGAAGACGCGCGGCGAGGATGTCGCGGCTCGCCCCGGTGTTCTCGGCGATCTGGTTGAAACGCCGCTCGCCGAGCAGGACCTCCCGAAGCGCGAGCAGGCTCCAGCGTTCGCCGATGACCTCGAGCGCGTCCGCGATCGAGCAGTCCCGGCCTCGTGTCGCCATCCTTCTCACCTCCGTCGCACCCCAGCTGGAATTTCCAACCTAGCACGTCACCGGCCCGGTGTGAGGTGGCCGACAACCACCACGGCCAGAGTTGTTTTCTCCAACCCACTGGGCGTAGAACGGGATCAACCGGCTAGGCGAGGAGGCAGGTCATGAGGGACGCGGTCATCGTCGACGCGGTGCGGACTCCGATCGGCAAGGGCAGGCCCACGGGCAAGCTCGCGGGGGTCCACCCGGTAGATCTCCACGCACACGCCATCAGGTCACTGGTCGAGCGCACCGGCATCGACCCCGCGCTGATCGACGACGTGATCAGCGGCGCCGTCGGGCAGATCGGCGAGCAGAGCATGAACACCGCGCGCTGGGCCGCGCTGGCCGCGGGCCTGCCCGAATCGGTGCCGGCCGTGACGGTCGACCGCCAGTGCGGCAGCAGCCAGCAAGCCATCCACTTCGCCGCGCAGGGTGTGCTGAGCGGTGCGTACGACATCGCCATCGCCTCGGGCATCGAGTCCATGGGCCGGGTGCCGATGGGCAGCCAGGTGGCGGGCAAGGACCCGTTCGGCGCGGGCGTCGCGGCCCGCTACCCCGAAGGCCTGGTGCCGCAGGGCATCAGCGCGGAGCTCATCGCCGCCAAGTGGGGCTTCTCCCGTGAGCAGCTCGACGCGTACTCCGCCGAAAGCCACCGCCGCGCCGCGCAGGCGTGGGCCGACGGCAAGTTCGCCGGCGAGGTCGCCGCCCTCAAAGCGCCGGGCCCCGACGGCGCCCTGGTGGACGTGACCACCGACGAGTCGGTGCGCCCCGGTACGACCCCCGAGGTGCTCGCGGGGCTCAAGCCGGCGTTCAAGGCCGACCTCTGGGAGGACCGCTTCCCGCAGATCGACTGGCGCGTGACCGCCGGCAACTCCTCCCCCATCAACGACGGCGCCTCCGCCGTGCTCATCACGAGCAGCGACACCGCGCAGAAGCTCGGCCTCAAACCGCGAGCGCGCCTGCACACTTTCTCCGTCGTCGGCGACGACCCGCTGTACATGCTCACCGGCGTCATCCCCGCGACCCGCAAGGTGCTCGACCGCGCCGGGCTGAAGCTGTCGGACATCGACGCCTTCGAGGTCAACGAAGCGTTCGCCAGCGTGGTCCTCGCGTGGCAGGCCGAGCTCGGCGCGGACCTGGCCAAGGTCAACGTCAACGGCGGCGCCATCGCGCTCGGCCACCCCCTCGGCGCCAGCGGCTCGCGTCTCATGACGACGCTGCTGTCGGTCCTGGAGCAGACCGGCGGCCGCTACGGCCTGCAGACGATGTGCGAAGCGGGTGGCCTCGCCAACGCCACGATCATCGAACGGTTGTAGAAGCTCGGCCCCGGGACGCAACCCCATCCCCAGCGTCCCGGGGTCGCTCCCTGTCCGGGGCGCCTCAGGAATCCTCTGTGTCCAAGCCCTCGCGGTCGGCCCATTCCAGCAAGGGTTCCAGGGAGAACACCGCGTCGTCGATGCCCGCGTGGAGGTCGCCGAGCTCGGCGAAGCGGGCGGGGACCGTGGCGATCGTGCACTCGCGCGGTTCGACGTCGTCGACCTCGTCCCAGCGGATCGGCGTCGACACCGTGGCTTCGGGGACACCGCGGACGGAGTAGGCGCTCGCGATGGTGTGGTCGCGTGCGTTCTGGTTGTAGTCCACGAACAGCTTCTTCGGGTCGCGGTCCTTGCGCCACCACGTCGTGGTCACCTCGTCGGGCGCGCGCCGTTCCACTTCGTGCGCGAAGGCCAGCGCCGCGCGCCGCACGTCGGCGAAGCCCCAGTTCGGTTCGATGCGGACGTAGATGTGCAGGCCGCTGCCGCCCGAGGTCTTCGGCCAGCCGACGGCGCCGAGCTCGTCCAGCACCTCGTGCGCGACGTGGGCGACGCGCCGCACCGTGTCGAAGGGACAGTCGGGCATCGGGTCGAGGTCGATGCGCCACTCGTCGGGCTTTTCCGTGTCGGCGCGCCGGGAGTTCCACGGGTGAAACTCCACAGTGGACATCTGCACCGCCCACGCGACGTGCGCCGCCTCCGTCACGCACAGCTCGTCGGCGAAGCGGTTGTAGCGCGGGAAGTGCACGCGCACGGTCTCCAGCCACGGCGGCGCGCCGTTCGGCACCCGCTTCTGGTGCACCTTCTCCCCCGCGACGCCCGAGGGGAACCGGTGCATCATGCACGGGCGCTCCCGCAGCGCCCGGACGATGCCCTCGCCCACCGACAGGTAGTAGTTCACCAGGTCCAGCTTCGTTTCGCCCCGCGCCGGGAAGTACACCCGATCCGGGTTGGAGATGCGCACCATGCGCTCGCCGACCGCGACCTCCACCGCCGAGTCTTTCGCCATGCCGTGACGGTAACCGCAAAGCCGCGCAGGCGCGATCAGATCCGCACGAGCCGCACCCAGCCGTCGCCGGTCGCCGGTGAGAACAGGTGCCACGTGTCCGGCCCGGAAAGCGGCGTCCAGCTCCACTCGAGACGGTAGTCCACGGGCCGCGGCCGGCGGGTGCGGTCGAGCCAGTGGTAGTCCACCCGCAGCAAGAACCCGCCCACCGGTCCTGCCGCCGTGACGCGCTGGTCGACCAGCGGCACCACGCGGCCCTGGTCGGCGAACGTGTCGACCATCGTGCACTCGCAGAAGTACGCGAGGGTGCCGATCTCCGGCGGCGCCGCCACCGTCGCGCCGCCGACCCGCACGCCGATCGCCTGGCCCACCCGCGCGTAGTCGGCGGCCGTGGCCCAGTTGCCGAAGATCGGCGGTGCCGTCCACGGCACGCCACGGCGCACATCGAGGTACGCCGCCGGCAGCACGGCCAGGAAAAACGCCAAGCCCGCCGCCGCCACCCGCACGGCTCCGCCACGGGCCAGCCACCCGGCGGCGACCGTGACCACCACGGTGAGCGCCACGATCGGGGCGACGTAGTACCACTGGTAGGGCGGCACGCCGAGCAGCGAGTAAGCGCCGTAGTACGCCAGGCCGCCCAGCCCCAGCACACCCACCGGCCCGAACCGCCCGGCCCGCTCGCGGCGCACGACCAGCCACCCGAGCCGGCCGGCAAGCGCCACCAGTCCACCCACGGCCGGTGCGAACGCCACCACCGTCGCCGGCCACCGCTTCGGGTCGAGGTAGTACACCGGGCCGTTGCCGTAGGTGTACTCGCCGAACGCGCCCTGCGTGGTCTTGATCAGGAACGTGTCCGGGATGGCGGAGCCGAGCGCGAACCAGCTGAACACGAACCACGGCAGGCACACCGTGAGCGCCACCCCGGCCACCGGCAGCAGCCGGCGGCGCAGCGCACCGACCCCGAGCGCGAACAGGACCACGAACACCACCAGGTCGAGCCGCACCAGCACCGCGAGCCCGGCCACCACGCCGAACCCCACCACCCGGCCCTCCAGCGCATACGCGGTGAGCAGCACCAGCGACGCCGCGATGAGATGCACCTCGAGCCCGGTCGCCGACAGCACGAACGGGTTGACGAGGATTGCGGCCGTGCCCGCGACGGCGGTGAAAAACGGCAGCCGCAGCGCTCGGGTGATGTGCGCGAAACCCCAGCCCAAGGCCGTCATCGCGCCGACGAACACGAGGCCCGCCCCCGCGACCGGGTGGACCTGGCCGCCCGCGACCCGCGTGAGTGTGCCGCCGAGGGCGAGCAGCAGCACGTTGAGCGGTGAGGTCGCCGAGTTCGCGGTCTCGGCCTCGACCAGGCCCCAGTGGAAGTGCTCGGCGAGGTTGCGGGCGTAGCCGAGCGTGATGAACGCGTCGTCGATCAGGCTGCCCCGCACGCCGAGGAAGACCACGGCCGAGACCACGGCCACGGCGGCGGGCCACAGCAGAGCCCGGCCGCGGCTCGGACGCTCCCCGGAGCCGGCCGGGAGGCGCGGGCGAGCCACGCCCCGGCCCACGTCAGGTCCCGGCGCCGCGCACGAGGTAGAGCACCTGGTCACCGGCCCACGGCGACGCGATCGGCCACTGGGCCAGCACGTTCGCCGGCGCCGGCGTGCCGGCCGTCCTCGGGACCAGCGCGTACTGCGGGGTCACGGCGACCAAGTCGAAGTCGAGGTTGTGGAAGTTGAGGTCCACGAGCTTGCGGCCCAGCGGGCCCATCGTCGCCTCGCGTTGCGCGATGGCCGGGACGACCGCGCCCCGGTCGTCGAACAGGTCCACGATCGAACAGCCGCAGCTGTAGGCGAGCACGCCGATCTCACCGCCGCTGCGCACGGTGCCCGAGCCCACGAGGCGCCCCAGCTCGGGCCCGATCCGCTCGTACTGCGCGGTGGTCGTGTGGTTGGACATGATCGGCGCGAACGGTCGCGGCAGTCCGCCCCACGCGTAGAACGCCGCGCTCACCACCACGAGCCCGGCGGCCGTCAGCACCGCCGGCACGCCCGCCGTCCAGCGGGCCACGGCCGGCGCGCGCCCGGCCACGGCGGCGACCGCCGCGGCGAAGAAGATCGTGGACACCGCGATGCTCGGCCCGTAGTACCAGTGATACGGCGGCACGTGCAGCCGCGAGTAGGCCAGGTAGTGCACGATCCCCGCCGGCACCAGCGCGGCGAACGGCAGCAGCGCCGTCGCGGCCGGTCCACGCCGGATCAACGTGGGCAGCCCGACCACGAAGGCGACCACGCCCAGCGCCGCCGGCAGGAACGAAAGCCAGGTGGCCCAAGGGAAAACGCGCTCGTACAGCGCCGGCCCGTTGGAGAACCCGTACTCGCCCCAGGACTTCTGCAGGGTCTTGATGATCAGCGTGTCCGGCACCGCCGAGCCGAGCACGAACCAGCTGAACACGAACCACGGCAGCGCGACCGCGATCGCCGTGAGCACCGACTTGCCGAGCCCGGCCCAGAACCGGGCCCGCAGCAGCACGACCACCACGGCGATCAGCACGAGGTCGACCCGGATCAGCACGAGCACGCCGGTGGCCACACCGACGAGCACCGGCCGCCGCTCCGCGGAGAACACCAGCAGGCACACCACCGCCGCCAGGCCGAACCCGACCTCGAGCCCGATCGACGAGATCAGCAGCGGGTTCACCGTGAGCAGCCCGACGGCGAGCGGCGAGAACCACCGCGGCAGGCCCGCCCGGTCGCCCAGGCGGGCCAGGCCGACGGCGACGACCACCTGGCACAGCACGTACAGGATCGCCGCGGCCACCACCGCGTCGCGCACCACCAGCGTGAACCCGGCCAGGACCAGCACGCTCAACGGTGAGGTCGCCGTGTTCGACGTGCCCAGCTCGATCAGGCCCCAGTGCCCGTGGAACGCGAGGTTGCGGGCGTAGGAGAGCGTGATGAACGTGTCGTCGATCAGGTGGTTGCGGAACAGGAGGAACACCCCGGCCGAGGCCACCGCGACCACGAGCGCAAGCGCGCCGTGGCGGCGCGGGGCCGGTCGGGCGTCCTCGACGTCGCCGGGTGTGGTGGTGCTGGTCGATGCCACGCGGACTCCTCGGGTCAGGAGGCGTCGGGCGGGGTCTCAGCGCGCGGGCACCAGCGTGAAGTGCCCGATGCCCTTGGCTGCCGAGTACACCGTCCACGAGTCCGGACCCGAGGCCGGGCCCTTGTCGTAGAGAAGCCGGTAGTCTACCTGCCGCGGCTGCTGGTTCCGGTCGAACCAGTGGTAGTTGACCTTCAGGCCCAGCCGCGACACGGTGCCGTCCTCCGCGATCCGCTTGCGCACGATCGAGGCGACCTGGCTGCGGTCGGAGAACACGTCGAGGATCTGGCAGTCGCAGTAGTACGCGAGCGTGCCGATCTCCCCCGGTCCGGCCACCGACGCGCCGTTGAGCCGCTGGCCGAGCTCGCGGCCCACCCGGGCGTAGTCGGTCGAGCTCGCCCAGTTGCCGAAGATGACCGGCGACGGCCACGGCACACCCTGCGCGAGGTCGATCGACACCATGCCGAGCGCCGTCACCCAGGCCAGGCCCAGAGCGGTCAGCGGCGCGGCCTTCCTCAGCCCCGGCCGGCGCCCCGACTCCGCGAGCCAGATGCCGGTCATGAGCACCGCGAACGACCCGATCGTGGCCGTCGGCGTGACGTAGTACCAGTGGTAGGGCCCGACACCCAGCGTCGAGTACACGATGTAGTAGACGATGCCGCCCACGCCGAGCCCGACGACCGGCGCCAGGGCCGGGAAGTCGTCCCAGCGCCGTGCGAAGCGCACGCCGAACCAGGCCATCAGCACCGCGGTGCCGGCGACGGCCGCGGCGAAGGTGAAGATCACCGTGACCGGCTGGTACAGGAAGTACATGACCGGGCCGCTGAAGTAGCCCCACGCCCCGAAGAGGCCTTCCTGGTCCTGCTTGATGACCAGCGTGTCGGGGATGAACGAGCCGAGCGCGAACCAGCTGAACAGGAACCACGGCGCGGCCACGAGCACGGCCGTGCCGAATGCGCGCCAGAAGTGCTCGCGGATCACCCGCGTGCCGAAGGTGATGACGACGACGAACACGACGAGGTCGAGCCGGGTGAGCACGGTCAGCGCCGCGACGACCCCGTACAGCACCGGCCGGCCTTCGACGGCGAACGCCGTGAGCCAGAGCAGGATCGCCGGCACGAGCAGGACCTCGAGGCCCGTGGCCGACAGCAGGAACGGGTTCGCGACCACGATCACCACGCCGAGCAGGCCGACCCACTTCGCCAGCCCGAACGCGCGCGCCAGGCGCTGCCACGCCCAGCCGATGGCGGCCGACGAGAGCACGGTGAGCGCACCCAGCGCCAGCACCGGGTGAGCCGCGCCGCTGATCCGCGTGACGAGCGTGAGCAGCCCGAGCAGCAGCACGTCGAGCGGCGAGGTCGCCGAGTTCGCCGTGGTGCCCGGTACCAGGGCCCACTCGCCGTGGAGCGCCAGGTTCTTGGCGTACGCGAGCGTGATGTACCCGTCGTCGGTCAGGCTCCCGCGCACCAGGAGGAACGACAACAGGCCCAGGAGGGCCGCGACCCACGGCAACCAGCTGAAGCGCACGGAGCGTGACCGTACGGCATCGCGGGACCGGGGCTCGACGCGGCTGTCCGCGCCTTCCGGGATCGTGACCACTGATTCATCCACCGACATGGTCCGGGAACAATAGGGGGTGTCCGTCGCGGCGATGCTAACGCCCCGCCCGTAGCGCCCGTGTTTTTTCGGTTTTTCCCGCCCCTGTGTTCAGACCAGAGCGTGACGGCCGGTGCGCTCGGCATCCGCGCTCTGGTCGAGCACCCGGGCCGCCACCCGGCCGATCGCCGCGTCGAGCTCGGCTCGGTCGCCGGTCCCCCAGTCGGCGAGCCGCTCGGCCAGCCAGTCGTGCCACGCCCGCACGAGCTTGCCGAACTCCTCCTGCCCGCCCTCGGTGAGCGCCCAGCCGCCGCCGGAGAACGAGAGGTAGCCGGTGAGCTCGAGCCGCGCGAAGGCCGGCTCGAGCACCTGCGGGGGCACACCGTAGTGCTGCCCGATCGCGGTGAGCGTCGCCGGTTCGCCGCGGCGGCGGCGCAGGTGGACCTGCACGAGGCACCACAGGCCGCCGTGGTCGAGGTCGGAGCCCGAGCGCGCGGCGATCGCGGGCGCGACCTTGCGCCGTTCGCGGAAGAACAGCGTGGCGATGGCCCGTTCGAGCTCGCGGTCGTGGTCACGGGCCTCCGGCATGGCGAACCCGTCGCCGAGGTCGGGCGCGGCCGCGCGGGACGTGTCGCGCAGCGGCACCTCCTTGAGGAAAAACGCCAGCGCGAGCGCCACCAGGCCCACGGGCGCGGCCGACAGGAACACCACGTGCAGCGAATCGCTGTACGCGCCGATCACCGGCTGCGACACCGAGGCCGGCAGCTGGTGCAGCGCCTGCGGCACCTGCGTCGCCCGCGGGTCGACGCCCGGCGGCAGCGGGTGCGCGGCGAGCGCGCCGGCCAGGTTCGGGGCCAGCTGGTTGGCGTAGACCGTGCCGAAGATCGCCGCGCCGAACGAGCTGCCGATCGAGCGCAGGAACGTGACCCCCGACGTGGCCACGCCCAGGTCGCGGTAGTCGACGGTGTTCTGCACCGCGATGGTGAGCACCTGCATCCCGAGGCCGATCCCCAGCCCGAGCACCGCCATGTACAGCGCCGACTCCCAGAAGCCGGTATCGGGACCGAGGCGCGAGAGCAGGTAGAGCCCGGCCGTCATGAACACCGAGCCGAGCAGTGGGAAGATCTTGTACCGGCCGGTGCGGCTCACGAGGTTGCCCGACAGGATCGACGCGAACAGCAGCGCGAGCACCATCGGCAGGAGCCGCACCCCCGACGACGTCGCCGAGACGCCCTGCACGTACTGCATGTAGGTAGGCAGGTACGACAGCGCGCCGAGCATCGCGAAGCCGACGACGAAGCTCATGATCCCGGCCACCGTGAACACCGGGTTGCGGAACAGCCGCATCGGCAGCATCGGTTCCTTCGCCCGCAGCTCCACCAGCACGAAGAGCCCCAGCAGCACAACCGAACCGATCGCCATGGCGATGATCGTCGGCGAGCCCCACGCGTACGTGGTACCGCCCCAGCTCGTGACGAGCGTCAACCCGGTGGCGGCGAGGCCGATGAGCAGGATGCCGAGGTAGTCGATCACGGGTTTCACCACGGCCCGGGCGTTGGGCATCGCCGACGCGGCCACGATCAGCACCACGACGACCAGCGGGATGTTCACGTAGAACGCCCAGCGCCACGACAGGTGGTCCACGAAGAATCCGCCGAGCATCGGCCCGGCCACGGTCACCACCCCGAACACCGAGCCGAGCGCGCCCTGGTACTTGCCGCGCTCGCGCAGCGGCACGACGTCGGCGATGAGCGCCGTGGACGTGACCATCAGCCCGCCGCCGCCCAGGCCCTGCACGGCCCGCCACACGATGAGCCACACCATGCTGTCGGCGAAGCCGCAGAAGAACGAGCCGACACCGAAGATCACCACGGACAGCTGGAACATCAGCTTGCGGCCGAACAGGTCGCCGAGCTTGCCCACGACCACCGTCATGATCGTCTCGGCCAGCAGGTACGCGGTCACGACCCACGACAGGTGCCCCGCGCCGCCGAGATCGCCGACGATGGTGGGCAGCGCCGTGCCGACGATCGTCTGGTCCAGCGCCGCGAGCAGCATGCCGAGCAGCACGGCGCCGAACACCGCGTTGATCTTGCGCCGCGAGAGACCGGCCCCCGGCGCGGCCGGCTCGTCCTGCGTCACCTCGGCGGTGGCTGTCATGCCGTCTCCTCGTCACCCGTCGTTCCCGCGGGTCCACCGTAGGGCGATGTGTCCACTGTGGATAGCCACTCGTTCCGGTGACGAACCGCGAGCACGGCATCACATTGACCCAGCGGGCGCGCGTGGCCAGAGTGTCCCTCGTGGACTACGTGGACGAACGCTCCGGCCGCCGCTACCCGCTCGACGCGCTGCGCTGGCGCGGCGACGACGGCGCGCCGCTCACCGTGGAGCCCCTGCCCGGCATCACCCGCGAGCAGGTGGACACCGCCGAGCGCTCGCTGTGGCGCTACCGCGCCGCCCTGCCGGGCGACCTGCGGCCGATCTCGCTCGGCGAGGGCTGCACGCCGCTGGTCGAGCTGCCGTGGCGAGGGCACGCCACCCGGTTCAAGCTCGAGTGGTTCAGCCCCACCGGCAGCTTCAAGGACCGCGGCAGCAGCGTCATGCTCTCGGCGCTGGCGCAGGCCGGGGTGCGCGAGGTCCTCGAGGACAGCTCGGGCAACGGCGGTTCGTCGGTGGCGGCGTACGCGGCGGCCGCGGGTATCGCGGCCACGATCCTCGCGCCGGAATCGACGTCACCGGCGAAGATCCTGCAAAGCCGCGCGTACGGCGCGACCGTGGACCTCGTGCCGGGCACCCGCGACGACACCGCCGCCGAAGCACTGCGCCGCTCGGGCGAGACCACCTACGCGAGCCACAACTGGCACCCGTTTTTCCTGCAGGGCATCAAAACGCTGGCCTACGAGCTGTGGGAGGACTTCGGCTTCACCGCGCCGGACACGGTCGTGACCGTGGCCGGTGCGGGCAGCATCGTGCTCGGCCTCGACCTCGGGTTCGGCGAGCTGCTCGCGGCCGGCGCGCTCGCGAAACGCCCGCGACTGCTCGTCGCCCAGCCCGCGAACTGCGGGCCGATCGACGCGGCGTTCCGCGCCGGCGCCCAGGCAGCCGTGCCGACGGAGTTCGCGCCGACGATCGCCGAAGGCACCGCGATCCGCGAACCCGTCCGCCTGCCCGAGGTGCTCGCCGCGATCCGCCGCTCCGGCGGGGCGACGGTCGCGATCGCCGAGAACGCCATCGCCCGCGCCGCGCGCGAGCTGCCCCGGATCGGTCTCTACGCCGAACCCACCAGCGCCACCGCGGCGGCCGCCGTCGACGTGTTCCGCGCCGAGGGTGTGCTCGCGCCCGGCGAGACCACCGCCGTGATCCTCACCGGGTCGGGGCTGAAGGCGGCCGCCACGATGACCATGCTGGTCTGAACCGGCCGCTCGCGGTTCTACCCTCGCGGCCACGGAAGTGTTCCCAAAATTCCCTCCACGAACGCGAGAATGTTTCCGAAACCGCGACCGTGGTGAATCAAGCCTTGATCAAGTCCCGGAAGAATGGCACCGATGTCAAATCGAGGGAGCGTTTTCCGGTGATTTCCCCACCGTGACATGTCGCACACCTTAAGTCTTCCTAGGTGCGCTTGGTCACGCGCGCTCGCACCGCTAGCGTCACGCAACCATGGATTCCACAGTGGTCGCCAAGGAAGGCGACAGCTACACGAAAGCACTGGGCAACCGCCAGGTGCAGATGATCGCGATCGGCGGCGCGATCGGAGTCGGGCTCTTCCTCGGGGCCGGCGGCAAGCTCCAGCAGGTCGGTCCGTCGCTGGTGCTCTCCTACGCCCTCTGCGGCGTCGCCGCATATTTCGTCATGCGTGCCCTCGGTGAGCTCGTGCTGCACGAGCCGAGCTCCGGCAGTTTCGTCACCTACGCCCGCAAGTTCATCGGACCGTGGGCCGGGTTCGTCTCCGGCTGGATGTACTGGGTGAACTGGGCGATGACCGGCATCGCCGAGATCACCGCCGTCGCGATCTACGTGCACAAGTGGCTGCCCGGCGTGCCGCAGTGGATCACCGCGCTCGTGGCGCTGGGCGTGCTGCTCGGCGTGAACCTGGTGAGCGTGAAGCTGTTCGGGGAGCTGGAGTTCTGGTTCTCCGTGGTGAAGGTGCTCGCGATCGTGGTCTTCCTGATCACCGCGCTCGGGCTCGTGTTCACGGGCGCGAACATCGGCGGCACCACCGCCGGCGTGCACAACCTGACCGACCACGGTGGGTTCTTCCCCGCGGGCATCGGCATCGCGCTCATGACGCTGCAGGCCGTGATCTTCGCCTACTCCGCGATCGAGGTCGTCGGCATCGCGGCCGGTGAGACCAAGGACGCGCGCAAGGTGCTGCCGAAGGCCATCAACGGTGTCGTCTGGCGCATCGGCGTGTTCTACGTCGGTTCGGTGCTGCTGCTGGCGATGCTGCTGCCGTGGCCGTTCTACAACGGCAACGAAAGCCCGTTCGTCACGGTCTTCTCGCGCCTCGGGATCGCCGGCATCGGCGACGTGATGAACGCCGTGGTGCTGACCGCCGCGCTGTCGTCGTGCAACTCGGGTCTCTACTCCACCGGCCGCATCCTCCGGGCGCTGGCCGACCACGGTGAGGCCCCGAAGTTCGTGGGCCGCATGAACAGCCGCCACGTGCCCTACGGCGGCATCCTGTTCACCTCGGTCGTCTACGTGCTCGGCGTGGTGCTGAACTACCTCGTGCCGCAGGAGGCCTTCGACATCGCGATCGCCGTGGCGTCGCTCGGCGTGGTGGCCACGTGGGCCACGCTCATCTACTCGCAGATGCGGATGCGCCAGGCCGCGCTGCGCGGCGAACTCGAGCGGCCGAGCTACCGCATGCCGGGCGCGCCCTACACCGGCTGGGCCACGCTCGGTTTCCTGCTCCTGGTCGTGGTGCTGATGGGCTTCTCCGACGGCGCCGAGAAGATCGCCTTCTACTCGATCCCCGTGCTCGTGGTCGTCCTCGCGGTCGGCTGGCGGATCGTGTCGCGCCGGCAGGGTGCCCGCACGAAGGCCTGACCCCGCTTCCGCACCCGCCCGGCCGGGCACCGCTGCGGGCCCGGCCGGTGCGGTGCGGGCATACTCGGACGCGGCGGCGCGAGCGCGTCGCACGGCGGGAGGTCCGTGATGGTGTCGTCGGAGGCGTCCCGGCGGGTGACGATCCACGACGTCGCGCGCAGCGCCGGGGTCTCACGCCAGACGGTGTCGCGGGCGCTCAACGACAAGGCCGAGATCGACGGGTCCACGAAGCAGCGCGTGCTCGACGCCGCGCGCGAGCTCGGGTACCGGCCGAGCCGCTTCGCCCGCGGCCTGGTGCGCCAGGACACCACCACGATCGGGCTCGTGATCCCGGACCTGCTCAACCCGTTCTTCACCGAGGTCGCCGCCGCCGCGCTCGAGGCCGCGCGGGCCCGGGGCTGGCACGTGGTCGTGTACGACACGTCCGACAGCGCCGAGGAGGAGCTCGGCACGCTGCAGGTGATCGGCTCGCAGGTCGACGCCGTGGTCGGCTACTTCAGTCGGCCCGAGGACGAGCTCGACCGCTTCACCCGCGGCATCCCGGTGGTCCTCATCGGGCGTGAGCACCACACGCCCCGCTTCAGCTCGATCCGCGTCGAGGGCGCGGACGGCGTGCGGGCCGCGATCACGCACCTCGTGCGGGCCGGTCACCAGCGCATCGGCATGCTCGACCACGCCGGGCGAGCGGAGCCGAGCATCCGGCGCGACTGGTTCGCCGCCGCGGTCGCGGAGCACGGCCTCGAAGCCGAGGTCGTCGAACGCGCCGCCCAGTCGGTGGACGGCGGAGCCGCGGCCCTGGAGGCACTGCTGGCCGAGCACCCGGACGTGACCGCGGTGTTCACGTTCAACGACATCATCGCCATGGGCGCCCTGCGCGCCGCCCGCCGGCTCGGGCGCCGGGTGCCCGACGACCTCGCCGTGGTCGGGTTCGACGGCCTGGCCCTCGGCACCGTCGTGGACCCGGCCCTCACCAGCGTCTCCCTCGACACGCGCCGGCTCGGTGCACTCGCGATCGACCAGGCCGCGCGCCTGCTCACGGGCGCCACTCCCCTGGCCGACGACGAGCTCGTGATCCAGGCGACGCTGCTGGTCCGCGAGTCCGCCTGATCTTCCCCGCTTGACACCCCGCACCGGTTCACGCACACTTCCGAGTCATCCGTGAACGTTCACGGGAACGTTCACGGACCTTCCCGGAGGGTCCCCGATGACGTTGACTCGACGACGGTTCCTGACCGGCGCGGCGGCACTCGGCGCCGCGGCGTTCGGGGCAGGCGCCTGCACCAGTCCCACGACCGCGAACCCAGGGCGGATCACGCTCTGGTACAACACGAACGCCTTGTCCGAGAAAGTGCTCGGCGAAGCGGTGAAACGCTTCGCCGCGCTGAAGTTCACGCCCGCGCACGTGAGCGGGGAGTTCAAGCAGCGGTTGCTCGCCGCGCTGGCCGGGCAGGCCTATCTGCCCGACATCACCATGCTCGGCGACGACATCGCCACGTATTTCGCCGATACCGACCACTTCGTCGACCTGAACACGCTCGGTGCCGACAGCGTCCGCGACCAGTACTTGCCGTGGAAGTGGCAAGCGGGGGCGAGCCCGTCCGGGTTCCAGCTCGGGTTCCCGATCGACGTCGGCCCGGCTGCGCTGTACTACCGCCACGACCTGTTCGCCCAGGCCGGTTTTCCGAGTGAGCCCGACGACGTCGCCGCGGCGGTGCCGACCTGGGACGACTACTTCGCCTTCGGGGTGAAGGTCCAGAAGAAGCTCCCCGGCCGGTACATGATCACCGACACCAAGACGGTGTTCACGTACTCGCTCGCGCAGGAGCCGAAGAAGTACTTCGACCGCGCCAACCACTACCTCGACGACCAGTCGCAGGTGCGCCGGGCGTGGGACCGGGCCGTGCAGGCGTTCCGGATGGGGCTGACCGCCGGCTACGCGGGTTCGCAGAGCATCACCGGCGAGTCCATCGACCGGCACGCCGCCTGGAACAGCGGCAAGGAGCTCAGCTTCGTCAACGCGTCCTGGATCACCGGCGAGCTCAAGCAGTCGGCGCCGGGCACCTCGGGCAAGTGGCGCATCTGCCGCCCGCCGGGCGGAGCGGGCAACCAGGGTGGTTCCTACCTCGCGATCACGAAGTACTGCCCCGACCCGCACGGCGCGTTCGAAATCGTGAAGTGGCTGCAGTCGCCGGACAACCAGCCGCAGAACTACCTGGAGCTCGGGCTCTTCCCGCCCAGTTCCTCGGTCTACACGGATCCGCGGCTGCTCGCGCCCGAGCCGTTCTTCGGCGGCCAGGTGACGATGGACGTGTTCTCGAAGATCGCGAAGGACGTCAAACCGGTGTACTTCAGCCCGTGGGACATCACGATCAGCGACACGTTCACCGACGAACTGACCAATGTGGAGAGTGCGGGCAAAGATCCCGAACAGGCGTGGCGTGACGCGCGCGCCGCGGTGGAACGCCTGCTGCGCCGACAGGGGGTGCTCTCGTGACCGCGATCCTGCCCGCCGAAAGCGCGGGAACCCGGCTTGCTCCCGTGCGCCGAACGCCGGCGGGGCGCCGCAAGCGGTGGCGCTACCTGCCGCAGTACCTGGCCATCGCGCCGTTCTTCGTGCTGTTCGCGATCTTCGGCCTCTACCCCGTGGTGTACTCGCTGTTCCTGGCGTTGCAGCGCTGGGACGGCGTCGGGCCGATGAAGTTCGTGGGCCTGGAGAACTTCGCCTACCTGCTGACCGACACCACCTTCTGGGACTCGATCGGCAACACGCTGATCATCTTCGTGATGTCGACCGTCCCGATGACCGCGCTGGCGCTGCTGGTGGCGCTCGGGCTCAACTCGTCGGTGCGGTACAAGGGCGTGCTGCGGGTGGCGTACTTCCTGCCCAACGTGACGTCGATCGTGGCCATGTCGCTGGTGTTCGGTTCGATCTTCTCCGACGAGTTCGGCATCCTGAACTGGGTGCTGCGCCTGGTCGGCATCGGCGACGTCGACTGGCTCAACGATCCGTGGGCCATCCGCGGGGCGATCTCGATCATGATCATCTGGCGGTGGACCGGTTACAACGCCATCATCTTCCTCGCCGGTCTGCAGGCCATGCCCCCGGACGTGCTGGAGGCGGCCCGCATCGACGGCGCCGGCCCGGTGCAGACGTTCTTCCGCGTCACGCTGCCGCTGCTGCGGCCGGTGCTGCTGTTCTCCGTGGTGATGTCGGCGATCGGCGGGCTGCAGATCTTCTCCGAGTCGCAGGTGCTGCTCGGCAACCGCGGCGGACCCGGCGGCGCGGGCATGACGATGGTCCTCTACTTCTACAACACGGCCTTCGCGGACAACGACTTCGGTTACGGCGCGGCCATCGCGTGGGGCATCTTCGTGGTCGTCGTCCTCTTCTCGATCCTCAACTGGCGGCTCGTGGCACGGCCCGAACGCGGCCAGGTCCAGACCAAGGGAGCCGGCCGATGACGAGCAGGCGAGGACGGATCCTCACGCTGGTGGCGTTGATCATCGGCGCGCTGATCACGCTGTTCCCCTACTACTGGCTCGCCGTGATGGCGTCGAACACCACGGCCGACATCTACACGACCCCGCCCAAGCTGACCTTCGGCGGGCACCTGTTCGACAACATCGGCCAGGTGTTCTCGCAGATCAACTTCTTCGGGTCGCTGGTGAACACGGTGATCGTCGCCGTGGTCACCACGCTGCTGGTGCTGTTCTTCGACTCGCTGGCCGCGTTCACCTTCGCCAAGTACGACTTCCCCGGCAGCAACCTGCTGTTCGGCATCCTGCTGGCGACGTTCGTGGTGCCCACGCAGCTTTCGGCGATCCCGCAGTTCACGCTCATGGCGCACCTCGGCTGGGTCGGCGATCTGAAGGCGCTGATCATCCCGGCCGCGGCCAACGCGTTCGGCATCTTCTGGATGCGCCAGTACGCGCGCGGCGCGATCCCGGACGAGCTGCTCGAAGCGGCGCGGATCGACGGCGCCGGATTCTTCCGCACGTACCTGTCGGTGGGCCTGCCGGTGCTGCGCCCGGCGCTGGCGTTCCTCGGCATCTTCACGTTCGTCAACGTGTGGAACGACTACCTGTGGCCGCTGGTCGTGCTGATCGACTCCAACCACGTGACGCTGCAAGTCGCGCTGGCCCAGCTGCAGGGCGCCTACGTGAAGGACTACAGCGTGGTGATGGCGGGGACGCTCGTGGCCATCGTGCCGCTGATCATCGTGTTCCTCTTCGGGGCCCGCCACTTCATCCGCAACATCGCCGCCGGCGCCCTCAAGGGCTGAAAGGAACCCATGTCGTCGTCGTACGTCGAAGACCCCGCCCCCGGCCACGGCTCGCTGCCACCCCGCGCCGCGTTCACCTCCGACGCGCGGTCGGTGAGCCTGGCCGGGACGTGGCGGTTCCGCCTGTCGCCCTCGCCGGCGGCCGCGCCCGAGGGGATCGAACGCGACGACTTCGACGACAGCGGCTGGACCGGGCTCACCGTGCCCGGCCACTGGCAGCTGCAGGGCCACGGGGAACCGGCTTACACCAACGTGCGGTACCCGTTCCCCGTGCAGCCGCCACTCGTGCCGTCGGACAACCCGACGGGTGATCACCGGCTCGTGTTCGACCTGCTCGCGGACTGGCCGGACGAACCCGCGGTGCTGCGCTTCGACGGTGTGGACTCGTGCGCGCGGGTCTGGCTCAACGGCACGGAGCTCGGGGTGACGCGCGGCAGCCGGCTGCCGACGGAGTTCGCGGTGGCTCACCTGCTGCGCGCGCGCGGCAACGTGCTGGCCGTGCGGGTGCACCAGTGGTCGTCGGGCAGCTACCTCGAAGACCAGGACATGTGGTGGCTCTCGGGCATCTTCCGCGCCGTCACGCTGCTCTCGCGCCCGACCGGCGGCGTCGAGGACTTCCAGCTGCACGCGGCGTACGACCACGTCAGCGGCCTGGGCACGCTGTCGGTGACCGCGGCCGAGGGCGTGCTGCTGAGCGTGCCGGAGCTCGGCGTCGAGAACCTGCCGGCGGGTTCGACGGCCGAGGTGGCCGTGAAGCCGTGGAGTGCCGAATCGCCGCGGCTCTACCACGGCGAGGTGCACACCGCGGCCGAACGCGTCCCGGTGCGGATCGGGTTCCGGACCGTGGCGATCGAGGACGGCCTGCTCAAGGTGAACGGCCGCCGGGTGCTGTTGCGGGGTGTCAACCGGCACGAGCACCACCCGAGCTTCGGCCGCGCGCTGCCGCGGGAGTTCGCGCTGGCCGACGTGCTGCTCATGAAGCGCCACAACGTGAACGCGGTGCGCACCAGCCACTACCCGCCCGACCCGTACTTCCTCGAACTGTGCGACACCCACGGGCTGTGGGTCGTCGACGAGTGCGACCTCGAAACCCACGGGTTCGGCGAGCTGGGCTGGGCCGGCAACCCCAGTGACGACCCGCGCTGGGGTGAGGCGTACCTCGACCGCATGCGCCGCACCGTCGAGCGGGACAAGAACCACCCGTCGATCGTGCTGTGGTCACTCGGCAATGAAGCCCACACCGGGCGCAACCTCGCCGCGACGGCCGCGTGGACGAAGCAGCGCGACCCGTCGCGGCCGGTGCACTACGAGGGTGACTTCGAGTGCGAGTACGTGGACGTGTACAGCCGGATGTACGCCGACCACGCGGAGGTGGACCGGATCGGCCGCCGCGACGACGACAACGAGCGCCGGCGGTCGCTGCCGTTCCTGCTGTGCGAGTTCGCCCACGCGATGGGCAACGGTCCGGGCGGGCTGCTCGAGTACCGCGAGCTGTTCGAGCGCTACCCGCACGTGCAGGGTGGGTTCGTGTGGGAGTGGCTCGACCACGGGTTGGCTCAGCGGGACGCCGCCGGCCGCGAATACTTCGCGTACGGCGGGGATTTCGGCGAGCTGCTCCACGACGGCAACTTCGTGATCGACGGCCTCGTGCACCCCGACCGCACGCCCTCACCGGCGCTGGCGGAGTTCGCCAAGGTTTTCGAGCCGGTGCGGATCGGCGCGGGTGCCGGGAGTGTGCGGATCGAGAACCACCACGACGTGATCGGGCTGGCGCACCTGGTGTTCCGGTGGAGCTACGAGGACGACGGCGTGGAGGTGACGACCGGCTCGCTGGCTGTGCCGGCGGTCCTTTCCGGACAGAGCGTCGACGTGGCGCTTCCCCGACTGCCCGACGTGGCGGGTGAAGGCGTGCTCACCGTGCGGGCGGAGCTGGCGGCGGACACGGCGTGGGCGCCGGCGGGCCACGTCGTGGCGTGGGGTCAGCTGCCGATCGCGCCCGCCGCGGATCCCGTGCCGCCCGCGTCCGGCGCGGCGTTGCTCCGGGAGCCGGGCCCGTTGCGGCTCGGGCCCGGCACGTTCGCCGCCGCCACCGGCCGGCTCGTCGCGCTGGGCGGACACCCCGTCGAGGGGCCGCGGCTGGACCTGTGGCGCGCGCCGACCGACAACGACCGGGGCTCCGACGACTCCGAAGCCACCCGGTGGCGCGCTGCGGGCCTGCACCGGCTGCAGCACCGCGTGGCCGAAGTGGACGGGCAGGGCTCGGCGCTCGTGGTGCGCACGCGCGTCGCACCACCCGGGCTCGGGTTCGGCATGCTCGCCGACTACCACTGGACCGCAGATCACGACCGGTTGCGCCTGCGGGTCGACGTGACACCCGAGGGCGACTGGCCCTGCACGCTCCCCCGGCTCGGCCTGCGGATGGCCGTGCCCGGCGCGTTCGGCGGCGTCGAGTGGTTCGGCGCCGGTCCGGGTGAGGCGTACGCGGACAGCCGGCAAGCGGCGCGCGTCGGCCGGTTCTCGTCCACTGTGGATGCTTTGCAGACGCCGTACGTGTACCCGCAGGAGAACGGCAACCGCGCCGATGCCCGCTGGCTGTGCGTGGTGTCCGAGAGCGGTGCCGGGATCCGGATCGAGGGCGAGCCGGTGTTCGACTTCTCCGCGCGGCGCTGGACCTCGGAGGACCTCGACGCGGCGCGCCACACCGTCGACCTGGTGCCGGGTGAGCTCGTGCACCTCAACCTCGACCTGGCCCAGCACGGGCTCGGCACCGCTTCGTGCGGGCCTGGAGTTCTGCCGCGCTACCGCCTGCACGCCCAGAAGGCGAGCCTCACGCTCACCTTCTCCGCCTTCACGCCCGAAGGAGCCGCCCGATGACCGGTGCGCCCGAGGTCAGCCTCGTCCCGCACACGCACTGGGACCGCGAGTGGTACGAACCGTTCCAGCGCTTCCGCCTGCGCCTGGTCGACCTCCTCGACGAGGTGCTCGACCGCGCCGAGGCCGACCCGCGGTTCCGCTTCACGCTCGACGGGCAGATGGCGGCGGTCGACGACTACCTCGAGGTACGCGGCGAGAACCGCGACCGGGTCGCCGCGCTGGTGGCGTCGGGTCAGCTCGCGGTCGGGCCGTGGCAGATCCTGCTCGACGAGTTCCTCGTCTCCGGCGAGAACATCGTGCGCAACCTGGAACTCGGCTGGGCGCGGGCCACGGACCTCGGCGGCGCGATGCGCGTGGGGTACCTGCCCGACGAGTTCGGCCACTGCGCGCAGATGCCCCAGATCCTGGCCGCGGCGGGGTTCGAGCACGCGTGCGTGTGGCGCGGGGTGCCCTCGGGTATGCCCGGACACGCGTTCCGCTGGACCGCGCCGGACGGCAGTTCCGTGCGCGTCGAGTACCTCGCGCGCGGTTACGGGAACGCGGCGTACGTGTTCTCGGACCCGGGGTTCTTCGCCTCCCGCATGGCCGAGCTCGGCCGGCGGCTGCGACCGGAGTTCGGCGCCGACCCGGTCCTCGCGATGTACGGCACCGACCACTCCGCGCCCATCGGCTCGCTGGTGAAGCTCGTCGCGGGCCTCGACCCGGCGTCGGTCGCCGTGCGGATCAGCACGCTCGCCGAGTACGTCGGTGCGCGCAACGCCGCGGACCCGGCGCTGCCGGAGGTGCGGGGCGAGCTGCGCAGCCACGCGACGGCCAACATCCTGCCCGGGGTCCTGTCCGTGCGGCCGCAGCTCAAGCAGGCGATGGCGCGGGCCGAGCGGCTCGTGGAGCGCTACGCCGAGCCGTTCGCCGCACTGTTCTCCGCCGAGTGGCCGCAGCGGTTCCTGGACCTGGCGTGGTGGCGGCTGGTCGACGCTTCGGGCCACGACTCCGTGACCGGCTGCGGCGTCGACGAGACGGCCACGCAGGTGTTCGCGCGGATCAGCGAGGCCGGCCACCTCGGCCAGGCGGTGCGCGACCGCGTGGCCGGGCGGCTCGCGCGGTCCGTCGCGCGCGACGCGCTGCTGGTGCTCAACCCGACGCCCGCGCCGCGCCGCGACCTCGTGACGGTGGACGTGGAAGTGCCGTGGGACGAGGTCGCGTTCGAGCTGCCCGATGGCACCCGCCTGCCCGCGCAGGTCGAGGCGGTGGCCCGCGAACTGCTGCACGAGGAAGCGGCTGCGGGTGCCGACCTGGTGCTTTTCCTGCCCCGCATCCACGGGCGTGAGCTGTTCGGCCTGGAGATCACGGGCTGGCGTTGCGACATCGGCGAGCGGGTGCTGGAGTTTTCGGTGGCGCGCCACGGCGGCGAGGAGCCGTTCGACGTCGAGGCCGTGCGCGCGGCGGTGACCGGCGCGACCGGCGCGTGGACGATCCGCATCCGCCAGGCCGAACGGCGCACGGTGAGCGGGCTCGTCGACGTCCCCGCCCTCGGTTGGACCTCGGTGCGCGTGGTGCCCGGAGCGATCGCGGTCGCCAACGACCTCGTGGCGGTCGAGGCCCTGCCCGATGGCGCCTTGCGCATCACGGGCGTCGACGGCACCGTGCTCGACGGCGTGGGCCGGCTCGTCGACGGTGGCGACCGCGGTGACTCCTACAACTACGCACCGCCGGGCACGGACACCGTCGTGGCGGAACCCGAATCGGTGCGGGTGGTGCCCGGTGTGCAGGGACCACTGCGCAGCACGTTCACCGTCGAACGCACCTACGCCTGGCCCGCGGCGATGGACTGGGCGGCCGACCGGCGCACGCCGGAAACCTCGCGCGGCACCGTGACCATGGCGGTCGAGGTGCGCGCGGGCGAGCCGTTCGTACGCCTCGACCTGTCCATCGACAACGCCTCGCTCGACCACCGGGTGCGCTTCCACGTGCCACTGGCCCGGCCGGCTTCGACGTCTCACGCCGAGGGCCAGTTCGCCGTGGTCGAACGCGGCCGCACCGCCGAGGGCGGCTTCAGCGAGCACCCGATCCCGACCTTCCCGGCCCACGGCTTCGCCGACGCGGGCGGGGCCGGGCTCCTCCTCACGCAGGCCTGCGAGTACGAACTGCTGGACGACGCTCTCGCGCTGACCGTGCTGCGCACAAGCGGGCAGCTCAGCCGCAACGTGCACCCGTACCGCCAAGAACCCGCGGGCCCGCAGATCCCGACGCCGCTCGCGCAGCAGCTCGGCATCACCACCGTGCAGCTCGCCGTGCTGCCCCACACCGGCGACTGGCTCGCCGCCGGCCTCCTCGACGCGGCCGAACGCTACCGCCATCCCCTGCACGCCACCCTCGGCACCGGCCCACTCGACGCTCCCCCGGCGTCCCGCTTCGGCCTCTCGGTGACCGGCGCGGTCCTCACCAGCGTCCGCCGCCGCGACGGCTCGCTGGAGATCCGCCTCGTCGCCCAGTCTCCGGAAGCGACAACCGTGCGCGTGCGAGGCCCGTTCGGCTCGGCCAGGCGGGTGGATCTGCTGGGTCGCCCGGGTGCGGCCGTGCCGGTGAGCGACGGCGAACTGCGGCTTGCCCTGCGGCCGTGGGAAATCGCGACGCTGCAGCTGACTTGAGCCGCCCCCGGCCGCCTGAGCGTTCCCCTCGGAAGCTCAGCCGCGCGTGCGCAGCATCGGCGGCGACAGCAGCTCGGCCGGTCCCCGCCGATAAAGCCGCGCCGGCCGCCCGCCGTCTCGGGTCGTCGTGGTGCCGACGGGTTCCAGCAGCCCCTCGGCACCCGTCACCTTGCGGTGGAAGTTGCGCGGGTCCAGCCGCGTGCCCCACACCAGCTCGTACACACGGCGCAGCTGCGCGACGGTGAACTCGGGTGGACAGAACGCCGTGGCGAGCGAGGTGTACTCGAGTTTCGCGCGGGCGCGTTCGAGGCCGTCGGCGAGGATCTTCGCGTGGTCGAAGGCGAGCGTCGCCGGGTCGAGGGTCGCGACGGGTGTCCAGCGGGCCTCGGCCGCGTCCGTGCCGGCCTGGGGCACCGGCAGGTCCGGGGCGAGCGCGAGGTAGGCGATGGTCACCACGCGCAGGCGCGGATCGCGGCCCGGGTCGCCGTAACCGGCGAGCTGTTCGATGTGGACGGTGCCGGGCGCCAGGCCCGTCTCCTCCGCCAGCTCGCGCCGCGCCGCCGTGTCGAGGTCCTCGTCGGCGAGCACGAAGCCGCCCGGCAACGCCCAGGCGTCGCGGAAGGGCTCGATCCCCCGCCGGATCAGCAGCACGCACAGCTGCTCACCCGTGATCGTGAGCACGACGAGGTCCACGGTGACGGCGACGGGCGGGAACTTGGCCATGTGCGCCACAGTACACCTCTAATCGTCAGCTTGACGGAAAGAACGCCCGGCCAATATCGTCATGGCGACGATAAGGAGGTCCCCATGGTGGACATCAAGCGCCGGTTCGGGTTCCGGCACCTGCGGGGCGTGCCGACCGCACACGTCCGGCACCTGCGGGGCGGCAAGCTCGTGCACGACGGCACCGGGCTGTCGTTCTGGTACCGGCCGCTGTCGGCGGCGCTGTCGGAGATCCCGGTGGACGACCGCGAGCTGCCGCTGCTCTTCCACGCGCGCACCGCCGACTTCCAGGACGTGACGGTGCAGCTCGCGCTCACCTTCCGCGTGGTCGACCCCGCGCTCGCCGCGCAGCGCATCGACTTCTCCGTCGACCCGGACACCGGCCGCTGGCGCGGCGACCCCCTCGCGCAGATCAGCGGGCTGCTGACCGAGAACGTGCAGCAGTACGCCCTCGACGTGCTCACCCGCACGCCGCTGGCGGAGGCGCTCGTCGACGGTGTCGGTGCCGTGCGCGACCGCATCCGCGCGGGGCTGGCCGAGGAGGACACACGGCTCGCGCAAACCGGGTCGGCCGTGCTCGACGTGCGCGTGGTCGCGATCCGCGCCGAGCCGGAGGTGGAGAAGGCACTGCAGACGACCGCACGCGAGAAGGTGCAGCAGGAAGCCGACCGGGCGACCTACGAGCGGCGTGCGCTGGCCGTGGAGCGCGAGCGCGCGATCGGCGAGAACGAGCTGCAGAACAAGATCGAGCTGGCCCGGCGCGAGGAGCAGCTGCTCGCCCAGCGCGGCGCCAACGCCCGGCGCCAGGCCGAGGAAGCCGCCGCGGCTGACCACATCGAGACGGAGGCGCGGGCGAGCCGGGAAGCCCGGTTGGCGCAGGTGAAGGCCGAGGCCACGCGCACGCTCGGCGAGGCGGAGGCCGCGGGCGAGGCGGCGCGGCTGGCCGCCTACCGCGACCTGCCCGAACCGGTGCTGCGCGCGTTGGCGGTGAAGGAACTCGCGGCGAACCTGCCGAACATCGACAGCCTCGTGCTCACGCCGGACCTGGTCGCGCCGCTGCTCGCCCGGCTGGGACTCGGGTCGTGAGCCTCGCCCCGCGTGCCGTGGTGGTGCACCGGCGCACCGAGCTCGACGAGCTGCTCGCCCGGCACGGCACGCTCGGCCAGGCCGAGTTCTTCCTGGCCACGCGCGGCCGTTCACTCGACGACGTGGTGACCGCCGACGCGGCACTGCGGCGGACGCTGGTCGAGGTGTCCGCCGCCGTGCCGCTCGACTGGCGCCGCGGCAGCGTCGAGCGCGCGGACCTGTCGCGGTTCCTGTTCACACCCGAGGACGTGGTGCTGGTCGTCGGGCAGGA
The DNA here is from genome assembly GCF_053602515.1 of Amycolatopsis sp. NPDC004368. Lineage (NCBI taxonomy): Bacteria > Bacillati > Actinomycetota > Actinomycetes > Pseudonocardiales > Pseudonocardiaceae > Amycolatopsis > Amycolatopsis sp. NPDC004368. The sequence continues at coordinate 179,064 of NZ_JBSGDT010000014.1, forward strand.
CGGGCTGGTCGCGAACGTCGCGAAGTACCTCACGGGCCAGCCCGTCGTCGGCATCACGCCCGGCGTCCCGGGAATCCTGGTACGGCACCCGGCCGAGGCGACCGCGGATCTGCTGCGATCCCTCGATTCCGTCGAGCGCCGCACGATGGTCGAGCTGACCGCGGACGACGGCCAGACTCTGCTGGCGCTCAACGAGATCTACCTCGGCCACCCGAGCCACCAGACCGCGCGCTACCGCCTCGGCGCGGAACGGCAGGCGTCGTCGGGGCTGCTCGTCGGCACGGGCACCGGCGCCACGGGCTGGTGCCGCTCGGTCTGGCTGGAACGCCACAGCCCGCTGCGCCTGCCGGCCGTCGACGAGCGCCGGCTCGTGTGGTTCGTGCGCGAGGCGTGGCCTTCGCCCACGACCGGCACGTCGCTCACCGAAGGCGAGCTCACCACGTCGGCGCTGACGGTCGACGTGGAGTCCGATCACCTCACCGCGTTCGGCGACGGGCTGGAGAACGACGCGGTCACCGTCACGCGCGGGCAGTCGGTCACGTTCGCCCCGGCAGCACGGGCGTTTCACCTCGTGCGCTGAGCTCCGCCGGCGTTTCGGCCGACCATGTGCCCGGGTGCGCAGGGTGGATCACCATCGGGGTCTTGGGGCGGAGCAGCCCGGCCAACGGTACGTCTTCGCGTCGGCTGAGGTGGCGTCCCACGGCAATTGGCGCCGAGGGGGCGTTTCTCACAGCTTCGGCACCTTTATGCGGCCGGCCGAGCCCGCGGCTCAGCTGCCGTACCGTTGCTTCACCACCGAAGGCGTGTCCACGTTGTGCCCTGCATCCATACTCTGCGCCAACCTCAAGTACTGCCTCTCGGCCCACATCAGCGGCGCGGCGCTGCCCGTCGGACGGCCCAGCGCGAAACACCCGCTCGACCGGTCCCACACCTGCTCCGGGATGAAGTACCCGGTGTTGGCGGCGTCGGCCATGAACTTGAGGTGGACCGTCGCCGGGCGGCCGTTGGCAAGCTCGTACTCGCTGCGTTCGCCCGAGAGGACCGGCCCCAGCCGGCCGAAGCGCTGCGGGCTGCCGGCGGGCCAGCCGGTGCAGGCGAAGCTGCTTTCGCCGTAGTTGTCATGCGGGTAGCGGTGGAAGTACACATCGCCGTTGCGCAGCACCACCTGCCTCGGCGCGTTCCCGTCGAGCGCGGCGGCCGTCGGCGCGATCGAGGCGGCGATCGTCGGGTCGGCCGGCGCCCGCACGCCGAGCCGCACGAGGTCGAGGAAGCCGAAGTCGACCACGTTGTGCTCGAAGAAGCAGCCTTCGTCGAAGCAGATCTGACCGCCGTCGTTCGGGTCGGTGCCCTTGGCGAGCCGTTCGAAATACGTGTGCCCGCCCCAGAAACCCGACTTTGTCACCGTCCGCGAATCCGACGACGCCCGCCATGAGTCCGCAGTGGACTCCCGCCTCACCGCGCTCGCGGTGTCACCGTTCGCCCGCGCGATCGCCCCGCCGTGACCAGCCCCGCGATCTCCGCCGCGATCGACGACGGCGAGCGGCCGTACTGCTCTCTTGTCCTCGGCCGCGTGCAACGCCATCGCCGCGACGTAGTAAGCCCGCCGCCGCTGCTGATCCCCGCGACACCACGGCCGAAGGAAGGGTTCCCCCACACCACCCGATGGAGTGACACCACACGACCGGAAACTGTCGTACCCGGATGGTCTCCTGATCTCACAGCGGCCCCACCCCGGGCGCCGCCGCAACCCGCAGGAGCACACCGTGTCCGGAGAAACCGTTCTCACCGTCGTCGGCAACCTTACGTCCGATCCCGAGCTTCGCTTCACCTCGTCCGGAGCTGCACTCGTCACCTTCACCGTGGCGTCGACCCCGCGCCTCTTGGACCGCGCCACGGGCGAATGGAAAGACGGCGAATCCCTGTTCCTTCGCTGCACGCTCTGGCGCCAGGCGGCGGAAAACGCCGCTGAATCCCTCACCCGGGGCACGCGTGTCATCGTCCAGGGCCGCCTCACGCAGCACTCCTACGAAACCAAGGAGGGCGAGCGGCGCACCTCCGTGGAGCTCCTGGTCGACGAGATCGGTGCGTCTTTGCGTTACGCCACCGCGAAAGTCAACCGCGTCAGCCGGTCCGGCCCGTCTTCCGGTGGGCCGTCGGTTCCGGCACAGAGTTCCGACAGCCCGTGGTCCCCGGCCGCGGCGGGAACACCGGTCGCGGCAGGGGTGGGCGATCCGCCGTTCTGAGCCATCTCGCCCGGCCTTCGCCTGGTCGACCTACTCGGGGATGCCTCACCTGCCACGCTGTGGTATCCGTCCACACAGGACGCTGGGTCGATCGCTGAACTTCAGGAAAGCTCGGCGAGCATCGCCTTCAGGATGCGACTCAACGTCGCCGCGTCCTCCGGACCGGCCGCCGTGGAAAGGAGATGTGCGAGACCGGCCACACGGTCCGGCCCGTCTTCCGGCGGACCGTCGGTTCCGACACAGAGCTCCGACGGCTCGTGGTCCCGGCCGCGGCGGGAACACCGGTCGCGGCAGGGGTGGGCGATCCGCCGTTCTGATTCCTCTCGCCCGGCCTTCGCCTGGTCGACCTACTCGGGGATGCCTCACCTGCCACGCTGTGGGTATCCATCCACACAGGACGGTGGCTCAACCGCTGAACGTCAGGAAAGCTCGGCGAGCATCGCCTTCAGGATGCGACTCAACGTCGCCGCGTCCTCCGGACCGGCCGCCGTGGAAAGGAGTTGCGCGAGGCCGGCCGCGTGGTCGGTGAGCGTCGCGTCGATCACGTCGCGGCCCGCGGACGTGAGGGTGATGCGGAAGCTGCGGCGGTCGGCCGGGTCGAGGCTGCGCTCGACGTACCCGGCTGTCTCGAGGCGGTCGAGCCGGTTCGTCATGCCCGCGCGCGACGTCATCAGCGCCGCCGACAGCTCCGACGGCGTGAGAGTGAAGGGCGGGCCGGTCCGCCGCAGCGCTGCGAGCACGTCGAACTCGCCGGGCCGCAGCCCGTGCTCGGTGAACACGCGCTCCACGGCCGTCTCGACCACGCGGGTCAACTGGGCGAGCCGCCCGAACACGTCCATGGCCGACAGATCCAGGTCGGGCCGCTCCCGCCGCCACTGCGCGATGACCTCGTCGACGGCATCGCAAGACTCACTCACACCCGAAGTCTAGGCGAACGAAAGGAGAAGCGTCCGCCCGAGACACACCCTTTCCCCGCAACGACCGCCGCCACCGCCCGGCGATCACGCATGCACAGCCGACTTGACGCCACCGCCTGACGTCACACGCGGGGATCTGCGACGCCGAGCTGCGGACGGTCCCGCCGGTCACGCCCGGGCAAACCAAGCCGCCCCGGTTTGTCCCGCAGTCGGCAACCCCAGCCGCGCGAGCCGGCAGCTCGCACCACCCGACCCACCCACCCGACCCACCCGGCCGACCCACCCGGCCGACGCCGCCTGCCGAATTCGGCTTACGCGATCCGGCGCCGTCCACTCACCGGAGGCACCCTTCGACCACCCCACCGCCATCCACCCACCCCACCGCCATCCACCCACGCAGCCGCGGACGGACGTTCGCTGACGAAGCCCCGCCGACCGGGCAATCGCCGCAGTGGGCTAGTTGTATGAGGCCATGACGTTCGTGACGCCGGTGCGGAGCCTCGACGCTGGTGGCTGATCTCCGGCGGCAGTGTGTGGTCGATGGTAGTTGTAGTGGATGTTCCAGACGGCCAGGGCTGCGGTGCGGTGGTCTTCGCTGGTCCAGACGGAGGCGTAGAGGAATTCTTCGGCCAGGATCCGGTTGTAGCGCTCGACTTTTCCGTTGTGGCGTGGGGTGTAGGGCGTGATCCGCTGATGGCGGGCTCCGCGGAGGGCGGTGGCGAAGTCGTTCGCGCGGTAGCAGGAGCCGTTGTCGGTGACCAGGCGGTGGATGTGGGTGATGCCGTGGCGGGCGAAGAACGCCCGAGCGCGGTGGGTGAACCCGATCGCGGTCCGGGCGGTTTCGTCGGGCAGGGCTTCGGTGTAGGCCAGGCGGGAGTAGCCGTCGATGGCGGTGTCAAGCCCCGGGTTTGGTGGAGACTGGATTAGCTGGTTTCCAGGGTTGGGGTGACCGGGTGGGTCATTGCGTGTAGTGCCTCGTACTGGGCGG
>NZ_JBSGDT010000015.1:0-179223 GCF_053602515.1 Amycolatopsis sp. NPDC004368
TCCCCCCCTCCTTTTTTGGGCTCTCGTTCTTGGTCGATCACACCCCCCCCACAACCCGTTTTCCCGCCTCAAACCCCTGGGTTCCCTGACGTTCCGGCGCGGCGGCAGGTGCACCTGCCGCCGCGCCGTCGGTTTGGGGTGCGCTTCATGACTGGACTGGGGCCGGTTGCCTGGCCGCCACGTCGGATCGAGACCGAGCGCCTCGTGCTCCGCGCCGCCGAGGCCGGCGACCGGGCGGCATTCATCGAGTTGTTCAGTTCACCGGAGGTGCACACCTACCTCGGCGGACCGCAGTCACGGGACGAACTCGAACACACCGCCCCCACGGTGCCCGGCCGGCGCCCGGGGGTCTTCGTGGTCGAACTCGACGCCGCGATGATCGGCACCATCACCTTTGACCGGCGCGACGCAAACCGCCCGGGCCACCTCGGCCCCGACGCCCCCGGGATCGAACTCGGCTACCTGCTCCTCCCGCACGCCTGGGGGCGCGGCTACGGCACCGAAGCGTGCACCGCAGCTCTCGACTGGGCCGCCGACGCCTTGCCCGGCGAGCCGGTCGCGCTCTGCACCCAGACCGCCAACGCACCCTCGATGCGCCTCGCCGCGAAGCTGGGCTTCATCGAGGTGGCGCGGTTCGAGGAGTTCGGCGCTGAGCAGTGGTTCGGCGTGCGCTGAGGAACCTTCAGCGAACCGGGCACTCCAGCACCGCGTGCAGCAGCACCGTCAGCTCCGCCTCGAAATTCGGCCGCCCGCTCACCCGCCGCGTCCGCGTGAGGTCGTTGGCGATCGTCAGCGCCGCGTGCACCCGGATCTTCGCCTCGCGCGCGGGCAGGCCAGGCGAGATCGTCGCCAGCAGGGCTACCCACGAGTCCACGTAGTCGCGCTGCACGCGCAGCAGGTCGGCCTTGTCGCGCTCCGGCATGGTGACGCGGTCGGCGGTGAAGGAGACCAGCAGCTCGGGCGTGTGCAGCAGCGTGTGGACATACGACGCCGCCAGCCGGCGCAGGGCGGAGAGTTCGTCCGGAGCCCGCAGGGCCTGCTCGGCGGCCAGCGCGAGCCGGTCCGCCGCGCGGTGGCCGATGGCGACCATCAGCGCCGCCTTGCTGGGGAAGTGCCGGTAGACGCTGGGGCCCGCGATGCCGGCCGCCGCGCCGATGTCCTCCATGCTGACCGCGTGGAAGCCGCGTTTGGCGAACAGCGCCGTGGCCGCCGCCAATACCTGCTCACGGCGGGAAGGCGTGCCCAGACCGTCGGGCATCGGCTCCGCGACGCCGGCCGACGGCAGTGTGGTGTTCAGCACAGCCAGCGCCAGTTCGACGAGCAGCGGGACGAACCGGCGGCGCGCCACCGTCGTGTGGTGCACGGCCACACTGCCGAACACCGACAGCGCGCCCCAGCACAGGAACTCGGCTTCGTCGAAGGTCAGGGACGGGCGGAGTTCCAGCAGGGCCTTCGTCCACGCGTCGAGCACGGCGCCCGAGCGGCGGCGGATCTCGCGGCGCTCGTCGCGGGGCAGGTGGGGGCCTTCCCACCGCCACAGCGCGGCGATCTCGCGCCGCTCCACGGCCTGCGTGGCCAGGCCCGTGAGCAGCACTTCCAGCTGGTCGGGGTCGCCTGACAGCGCCGCCGCGGTCACGGCTTCCATGTCGTCGATCCCGGCGAGCACGACGTAGGCCAGGATCGCCTGCTTGTCCGCGAAGTGCCGGTACAGCGCGGGTCCGGTGACGCCCGCCGCGGCGGCGATGTCGTTGATGCCGACGCCGTGGAAGCCTCGCGCGCGGAACAGCCCGGCCGCGACCGCGGCGAGCTGGGCCTTGCGGTCGCGGGGGCGCGACCCGCGGGCTGGAGTACTCATGGTGAACCGACGATAGCGCCAATGGGAACCGGGGCAACCCATTGACACCATCGGGTTCTGGGGGATTATGTTAATGGGCATTAGCATCACGAGCGTCGTACGATCGAAGACGAGATACACCGAAGTGTCCAACCATGCCGCTTCGCGGAGGAGTGTTCAGTGACTAGCGAGGCCTACATCTACGAGGCGATGCGCACGCCTCGGGGCAAGAACAAGGGCGGTGCCCTCCACGGCACCAAGCCGCTCGACCTCGTGGTCGGGCTGATCGAAGAGCTCAAGGTCCGCCACCCGAACCTCGACCCGCAGGTGATCGACGACGTCATCCTCGGCGTCGTGTCCCCGGTGGGTGAGCAGGGCGCCGACATCGCGCGCACCGCCGCCCTCGTGGCCGGCCTGCCGGAGACCGTCGCGGGCGTGCAGCTCAACCGCTTCTGCGCGTCGGGCCTGGAGGCCACGAACACGGCGGCCCAGAAGATCCGCGCGGGCTGGGACCAGCTGATCATCGCCGGTGGTGTGGAGTCGATGTCGCGCGTGCCGATGGGCTCCGACGGCGGCGCGCTGTTCATGGACCCGACCACGGCCTACGACGAGTACATCGTGCCCCAGGGCATCGGCGCGGACTTGATCGCGACGATGGAGGGCTTCAGCCGCGAAGACGTCGACCGCTTCGCGGTGCGTTCGCAGGAGAAGGCCGAGGCGGCCTGGTCCGGTGGTTACTTCGCGAAGTCCGTGGTGCCGGTGAAGGACATCAACGGCGTGACGATCCTCGACCACGACGAGCACCGCCGTCCCGGCACCACCGTCGAGGGCCTGGCGAAGCTCAAGCCGGCGTTCACCACGATCGGCGACATGGGTGGCTTCGACGCCGTCGCGCTGCAGAAGTACCACCAGGTCGAGAAGATCGACCACGTCCACACGGGGGGCAACTCCTCGGGCATCGTCGACGGCGCGGCCATCGTGCTCGTCGGCAGCGAGCAGGTCGGCAAGACGTTCGGCCTCACGCCGAAGGCGCGCATCGTCGCCACCGCCGCCATCGGCTCGGAGCCCACGATCATGCTCACCGGCCCCACGCCGGCCACGCAGAAGGTGCTCAAGACCGCGGGCCTGACCCCGGACGACATCGACCTGTGGGAGCTCAACGAGGCGTTCGCGTCCGTCGTGCTCAAGTGGCAGAAGGACCTGCACCTGCCGGACGAGAAGGTCAACGTCAACGGCGGCGCCATCGCCATGGGCCACCCGCTCGGCGCCACCGGCGCGATGCTGGTCGGCACCGTGGTCGACGAGCTCGAACGCCGCCAGGCGCGCCGCGCCCTGGTGACCCTGTGCATCGGCGGCGGCATGGGCGTCGCCACCATCATCGAGCGGGTGTGAGGACCTCCTGTGTCTGACGAAAAACTGGCTGAAAGCAAGACCATCCGCTGGGAGAAGGACGCGGACGGCATCGTCACCCTGACGCTCGACGACCCGAACCAGTCGGCGAACACCATGAACGCCGACTTCCGCGAGTCGCTCGGCGTGACCGTCGACCGGCTCGAGGCGGAGAAGGACGACATCGCGGGCGTGGTGATCACGTCGGCCAAGAAGACCTTCTTCGCCGGCGGCGACCTGCGTGACCTGATCAAGGCGACGCCGGAGCAGGCTGAGGCGTTCACCGCGTCGAGCACGCTGATGAAGTCGCAGATGCGCCGCATCGAGCAGCTCGGCAAGCCGGTCGTCGCGGCCATCAACGGCGCCGCGCTGGGCGGTGGCCTGGAAATCGCGCTGGCGACGCACCACCGCATCGCGGCCGACGCCAAGGGCAGCCAGATCGGCCTGCCCGAGGTCACCCTGGGCCTGCTGCCCGGCGGTGGCGGCGTCGTGCGCACCGTGCGGCTGCTCGGCATCCAGAGCGCGCTGCTGAACGTGCTGCTGCAGGGCACGCGCCACAAGCCGCGCAAGGCGCTGGAGCTGGGCTTGGTGCACGAGGTCGTGGACACCGTCGAGGAGCTGGTGCCCGCCGCGAAGGCGTGGATCAAGGCCAACCCCGAGGGCGGCGTGCAGCCGTGGGACGTCAAGGGTTACAAGATCCCGGGCGGCACCCCGTCGAACCCGAGCTTCGCGGCGAACCTGCCCGCGTTCCCGGCGAACCTGCGCAAGCAGCTCAAGGGCGCGCCGATGCCCGCGCCGCGCGCGATCCTGGCCGCGGCCATCGAGGGCGCGCAGGTCGACTTCGACACCGCGATCAAGGTGGAGACGCGCTACTTCGTCAGCCTGGCCACCGGTCAGGTCTCGAAGAACATGACAAAGGCGTTCTTCTTCGACCTGCAGTCGATCAACTCGGGCGGCTCGCGTCCGGACGGCTTCGAGAAGTACACCGCTCGCAAGGTCGGCGTGATCGGCGCCGGGATGATGGGCGCGGCGATCGCGTACGTGTCGGCGAAGGCCGGCATCGACGTCGTGCTCAAGGACGTGTCGCAGGAAGCCGCCGACAAGGGCAAGGGCTACGCGGTCAAGCTCGAGGAGAAGGCTCTTTCGCGGGGCAAGACCACGCAGGAGAAGTCCGACGAGCTGCTCGGCCGCATCAAGGCCACGGCCGACGCCGCCGACTTCGAGGGCGTCGACTTCGTGATCGAGGCCGTGTTCGAGAGCGTGGAGCTCAAGCACAAGGTGTTCGGCGAGATCGAGAGCATCGTAAACTCCGACGCCGTGCTGGGCTCCAACACCTCGACCCTGCCGATCACCACGCTCGCCGAAGGCGTGAAGCGGACCGAGGACTTCATCGGCATCCACTTCTTCTCGCCCGTGGACAAGATGCCGCTCGTCGAGATCATCTGCGGCGAGAAGACTTCGCCCGCGACCCTCGCGAAGGTCTTCGACTACACCCTGCAGATCAAGAAGACCCCGATCGTCGTCAACGACAGCCGCGGCTTCTTCACCTCGCGCGTGATCGGCACGTTCATCAACGAGGCCGTCGCCGCACTGGGCGAGGGCGTGGAGCCGGCGTCGATCGAGCAGGCGGGTTCGCAGGCCGGCTACCCGGCGCCGCCGCTGCAGCTCATGGACGAGCTCACGCTGACGCTGCCGCGCAAGATCCGGCTCGAGACCCGCAACGCGGTCGAGGCGGCCGGCGGCACCTGGACGCCGCACGCGTCGGAAGCTGTCATCGACCGCATGCTCGACGAGTACGACCGCAAGGGCCGCAGCAGCGGCGCGGGCTTCTACGAGTACGACGAGAACGGCAAGCGCACCGGCCTCTGGCCCGGCCTGCGCGACGCCTTCAAGTCCGGCACCGGCGAGGTGCCGTTCGAGGACCTCAAGGAGCGCATGCTCTTCGCCGAGGCGCTCGAAACGGTGAAGTGCTTCGACGAGGGCGTGCTGACCACGGTGGCCGACGCGAACATCGGCTCGATCTTCGGGATCGGGTTCCCGGCGTGGACGGGTGGGGTCATCCAGTACATCAACCAGTACGAGGGTGGGCTGCAGGGGTTCGTCGACCGGTCGCGCGAGCTGGCGGCGCGGTACGGCGACCACTTCCTGCCGCCGGAGTCGTTGGTGGCGAAGGCAGCCAAGGGCGAGATCTACGAATAGGTTCTGAACGCTGATCGAGAGGGGCTCTTTCCCGTATTTTTCGGGGAGGGGCCTCTTTCGTTTCGGCGACGGAGTCATTGCTGGGGACCAAGTCAAGGTGCGCGAGCGGTCAGCAGCTGTCCCGTGCTGCTCGGGAACAGGACCTGAGCTTCCTCGCGGACGTTGCCGCGCGGTGCTCGGCTCCTTCACCGAACAGGTCGGCTCGCATGCCGTCGCCGAGTGAAACATCGAAATGAACGACATGGTCCTCGCCGCCGATCGGTACGAGTTGCCGTACGGATGGCCCGCCGACTGACGATCCCCTGGTGTGACGTCAGAAATACCGGGAGCCCTCCGACCCGTCGCATGTGAAACTGGTTCATGACCACGATCACGTCCGCCGAGGAGCGGCAGGACCCGTTGGCGTTCGCGGGGTCCGACAAGCTGGTGAAGCTCGTCGGGGCGTTGTACCAGCGGCCGCGGGTGGGGGATCTGCCGCGGTCGTTGCACGCGGCGAACGTGGAGTGGGAGGCGGGCTACCAGCAGGAACGCGCGGGCCGCAAGGGTCTGCCGATGGTGTGCCTGGTGGGACCGGACGCGGGCGCGGGCGTGCTCGAAGCGTTCAAGCGCCGGCTGGCCGGCGCGCGGCCCAGCGGGGGCGTCCGCTACGCCTACCTGCCGCTCGATCGGCAGAAAGCCGCGGAAGGCGCCGAGGCGAGTGTGCGCACGATCCGTGATCTCCTCTGGGAGGCGCGCACCGAACTGCTGCGCAGCCCGCGGTCGCGGGGTTCCGGCCTCAGGTTCAACCTCTTCACGCTCGTCGTGCAGCTGATGGCGGAGAAGCTGCCCGCGTCGGATCCGCCGGAGCGGACGTTGCTGCGCAAGCTGCAGGACAACGGGCTGCTGGTGCGGTTCCGCTCGGCGATCGAGAACGTCGGCAAGGAGCTGGTGCCGTCCAACGACGCGTGGAAGTTCCCGTTGCTGGTGCTGCGGTTGCTGACGATGGCGACGTTCCGGCTGGCCGTCACCGGGCGCGTGCCGCTGCTGTCCGGGCGGTACCGGTGGTTCCTGCGCCAGCCGCACCTCGCGCCGGAGATGTCGGGCAGCTTCGTGCGCTTCGCGGTGCGCCTGACCGACGGCGAGTGGCAACAGGAGTCGCCGGAGTTCGTCGCGCGGCTGCTGGTCAACGCGTTCCTCGAGGACCTGCGCCGCGGCTACCGGCTGCAGTTCTTCCGCCGCCGGCGCATGACGTACCCGGTGTTGCTGCTCGACGACGTCACCACCGCCAACGGCGGCTACCGCCTGCTCGAACTGATCAACGACGTCCGCAACCAGACCGGCCTGTTCGACCCGCTGCTGGTGGTCAGCACCAGCGACGCGCCGCCGCCGGACGACCGGCCGAGCGCGGACCGTCCACGGTGGACCGCCGCCGACGCGGGTGACGCGTACCGCTCGTGGCAGCACGAGCTCCTCAGGGACCGCCGCGCCCGCGACGCCGCCGCCTGGTACCTGCCGATCGGCCTCGAACCGGGTTCGCCCGAGCAGCGCAGCAGGGCGCGCAAGCACTTGCAGTCGATGGGGGAGACGTATGTGTTGCGGCGCCGGCAATCCCGCCCGCCGTGGTGGGCGACGCGGTGGATGCGGCTGGGGGTGCCGCTGGTGATCGTCGCGCTGGTGGCGAGTGTCGTCGGCGTGCGGTACCAGGACTACCGGACCAGCCACTGCGGCACGACGAGCGAGTGGCTCACCTGGACGGGTACGGAGTGCGTAGGCGTGTCCGACGGTTCGTTCTCGGTGTATCAGCCCGCCGACGACACGATCCGGCAGGTGCTTTCCGTGGTCACGGACCAGAACCGGCGCGCGGCTGCCCTGCACGAAGCGCATCCGGAACGCCCGTACATCACGCTCGTCGACTTCGAAGCGCTGACCTCGTCCAACGGCACCGCCGACGGCCTCACCGCGGAACGCGAGTCGCTCGAAGGCGTGGCGGTGGCGCAGCTGCGGCAGCTCACCGCGACGGCGTCGGCCGAGCCGATCGTGCGCGTGCTCGTGGCGAACGGCGGGCTCGGGATGCGCCAGGGCGTGGCCGTCGCGCGGCAGCTGAGCCGGATGGCCGAGCAGGACCGCAGCATCGTCGGCGTGGTGGGCCTGGACATGAGCAGCCTGCCGACGCAGCAGACCATCCGCGCGCTCGGCGACGCCGGCCTGCCTGTGGTCGCGTCCACGCTCTCGGCCGACGGCCTGGCCGACCAGAACCCCGTGTACTTCCAGGTGGCGCCGCAGAACCGGCGCGAGGCGGCCGTGGCCGCGGCCTTCGCCGCCACCCGGCCGGGCCCGCGGGCGCTGCGCGTGTACTACTCCGACGACGATTCCGACACCTACAGCACCAACCTGCGCGACGACGTCGTGAAGTCGTTCACGGACAAGGGTTTCACGGTGGACGCCCGGGCGTTTTCCCCGGACGGCGGGCAGCAGGCGACCGCGTCGCACGACCGCTACGGCGAGCGCCTGGTCGGCAACGCCGCCGCCGCGGGCCGGGACACGTGTTCCTACAACGGTTTCGTGCTCTTCGCCGGCCGCGGCGTGCCCGACTTCGGCGATTTCGCCACCGGCGCCGCCCAATGCGGCAGCACCGCCACGATCATCGGCGACGACGACGTGTCCCGCCACGTCGCCGACCAGGTCGCGCGCGAGCAGAACCGCGCCCTGCCGTACTACTACCTGTCCTTCGCGAGCGAGCCGGCCACCGACCCGCAGGGCCTCGCGCGCGACTTCTACACGACGCTCGACCGCACTCTGTTCCCCTTCGAACAAACCGAACGCGGCCGCTCCTTCGACGGCCACGCCGCCCTTTCCTACGACGCGTCCCTCGTGATGATCACGGCCACCGCCTACCTGCGCGAGACATCCGCGAACATCCCGGTCACGCCGGGTGCGGTATGGCGCGAGATCACCGCCATCCACACCTCCCGCCCGGACGACCGCCAGACCAACAAGTACATCGAAGGCGTCAGCGGCACCATCGACTACGGCGGCGACATCGGCCGCCACGTCCCGGAAGCCAAGCCGGTCTCGATCCTCCGCGTCGAGGGCGGCGAGGTGGTGCGTGGCCTGCAGGGCTTCTGCGGGATGGCGGCGGGGCGGACGTCGGACGCGTGGTGCCCGGCGGATTCGTGAGGCTGGATCAACCCGACGGCCAGCGGCGGACGGAAGACTCGGGCAAGGCGGTGCCGCCGCGGAGTTCGAGATCGTGGATGTTCAGGACGGTGCTGCTCAGTCCATAGCCCTCGGTCACCAGGTCGACCGTGTCGAGCACGCAGTCGATGAGCCAGATCATCCGCTCGTGAGCCCAGTACGAGGATATTTCCCAGTGGCACCGGGTGAATCGCACGTCTTCGAAAACGATCCGTGGCCGGCGATCCTTTTCCGACCATGGATCCTCGAGGGAGGCAAAGTCCAAGCGCGTGTCGGTGAACTCGATCTTCTCGAACCGGACGTCACCCGGGTTCAGCCGCATCCCGTCGAAATTCACCAGCTTGCCCAGGAAGCGGCAGCGGAAGAAGTCGATCGGGCGGTCACCGACTTCCCAGCCGGAGCAGTCCAGCTCCGTGCCGGTGAACTCGGTGCCGACGAATTCGGCACCCCCGTCGAACTTCGCTGACCTGAACGTCGAACGGTCGGACTCGAACAAGGTGCCGTGGCAGCTGAGCTTGCCCTCGAAGCGGGTCCGTTCGAAGGTGGTGAGCTCACCGGTGAACTTCGCGCGGTCGAACACCGCCGAGCCTGCGAAGTGCAGATCCGAGAAGTCGGCGTTGTGGAATCGGACGTCGGTGAAATCGAAAGTGAGTGGTTCTTGCCGCCTCCACGTGCCGGCGGCACCCACTCGCTCTCGGAACACCCGCAGGATTGCCCGCAGCACCTCGGCTTCCTCCGTCGAGACCACCTCCGGGGCCAGCCGGAGGTAACCGCACAGGACGTCGACGCACACCTGGCGTTTGTCGAGCCAGTCGTCCGCCAGGCCGGCGAGCGAGTACACACCGGTCAGCCGCACCGCCGGGCTTTCGTGGGCCAACTGCTCGGCCGCTTTGCCGAGGCGTTCGTTGAACCGCTGGACCATCTCGCGTTCGTCCTTGTCCACAGCGAGCTGGTGCTCGTCCTCGGTCACGCGTTGCTTGCGGTAGTTGACCGCCAGCAGCACCACGCCACCGAATCCCGCGACCACCGACAGGGCGATCTTCGTGAGGTCGAGGAACTGGTCGACGCCGAACGCGGACGTGCCCGGCAACCGCGGCCAGCCGAGAAACCACAGCAGACCGCCGAACGTCGCCGCGGCCACGGCGAGCCCGATGACCAGCCACGCGACCACCGACAGCGCGATCCGGCCACGTCCCCGCCTCAGCGACGGCACGAGGAACTCCGCGAACTCCACCAGCGCAGACCGCACTGAGCGGCGGCGGGCGAGAACCGCTGCTCCCACGAGAGCAAGCACGGCGATGAGCGTGTAGCGAAGCCAATCCGGCACAAGGGCCGAGACTAGCCACCACCTCGCGGACTTGCCCCGCTCACCTCACCGGACGGTAAACGAGGTCCACGGCCAGCGCCGGATCATCGTCGTGGACGCGGGCCCAGCGGACGGGTGCCGTGCCCGGGCTGTCGAACACGCGGATGCCCGAGCCGAGCATCACGGGGGCCAGGTGGACGCGGAACTCGTCGAGCAGGCCGCGATCCAGGCATTGCCGGGCGATGTCCTGGCTGTGGATCTCCAGGTCCTTGCCCTTCGCGGCGGCCAGGCCGATCTCGACGGCCTCGGCCAGATCGCAGTCGAGGAAGGTGACGCCGTCGTCCGGGATCGCGTCGGCCGGGTGGTGGGTCAGCACGAACACCGGGCCGTGCCAGGTGCCGCCGTAGGGCTGACGTCCGGCCTGGCCGGGGAAGCGTTGCGCGAGGGCGTCGTAGCCGCGGCGGCCGCCCAGGATCGCGCCGAGGGTGGCGGTGGCTTCCTGGTGGACGTCGGGGCTCACCTTGGTCCCGGCCATCCAGTCCATCGCATGGCCAGGACCGGCCGCGAAGCCGTCGAGCGACATCATGAGGTGCCAGCGCACGTTGCCCATGGGGGTCTCCGATCGTTTTCGGTGTGCTCGTACTGACGGGCGAGCACCCGAAAACTCATCGGTCGACCCGGGTCAACGGTGGTGCGTGGTCGTGGAGTGGTGGCTGGTCGAGTGGGTGTTCGACACCGAATGCGACGACGACCCGGTGCTGTGCCCGCGGATCGCGACGAAGTAGACGATCGCGGCGATCACGATCAGCGCGAGGAGGGCCGCGATGGCGATCTTCGCCTTGCTGTACGGGCGTTCGCCCCGGACTTCGCCGGTGCGGCCGTTGACGAGGATCCGCCAGTTCTTGCCGGCGTAGACGTAGGTGGCGACCCAGACGGGGAGCAGCATCAGCTTGAAGGTGACGTCGCGGTGCTGCGTGTTCATCGACTGCACACGCTGCTCGTCGCCGCCGATGTCGTGGCGGCAGTCGTCCTCGATGACCGTCGCCATGCGGCGTTTGGCCTCCTCGAAGCCGGATTCGGCCTCGATGTCGTAGCGCAGCGCGAAGTGCCCGGCGAGGAACTGCGGCTGGTACGGCTCCGCCTGCTCCAACGGCCACGGGGCGAGCTTGTCGAGCTCCTTCGACGGCAGCTGCGTGCTGCCCGGCACCAGCACGTCGTCGAAGAAGCGGCCCACGCGCCCGCCCGCCGGGTACCAGCGCGTGTGCCGCACGCGGCGGGTTTTCTGCTGCCCGTTGTCGTAGTAGGTCTCGGTGACCCAGTAGTGTTCGCCGCGCTGTCCTGAGTAGACGGTGTCCGTCTGCGAATCGTAGGTCCAGTGCGGGATGTAGGTGGCTTTGGTGGACTCGGCCGTGCCGACCTTCTTCAGGGCGTTGGGCGCGAACCAGCGCGAGTTCGTCCACTTCTTCAGGTGCGTGCTCACCGCGCCCTTGTCGAACTGGAACGGCAGCACGCCTTCGGGCACGAGCTGCCCGGACGCGTGCGCGTCGATCACCAGGGGAGCGCCGCAGAACTGGCACAGGCTGGCTGTTTCGTTCGTCTCGGTGGTGGCGCCGCAGCGCTGGCACTTGAAGACGTACCGGCCGATCGTGGCGATCGGTTTGCGGGCCAGGTTGGTGAGGTCGGCGAAGGCGATCTCGTGGATCTGCCGGTCGCCGGCCGTGATCTCCTGGCGGAACCCGCAGTACGGGCACTGCATCGAGGTCGAACCCGGGGCGAACTCCAGGCGAGCGCCGCAGCCGCCGCACGGGTAGGTGGTCGCGGCCGTGTTCGCCGGTGCGAAGGCGGGTGGCGGGCCGGACTGGACGGGACCGCCGGGCATGGGCGCCCCCGGCATCGGGCCGCCGGGCATGGGCGCGCCCGGCATCGAGCCGCCGGGCATGGGCGCGCCCGGAATGGGCATTCCCGGCATGGGCCCGCCGGGCATGGCGCCGTTCGGCATGGCGCCGCCGGGCATGGGCATTCCTGGCATGGGCACGCCGGGCATGGCGCCGTTCGGCATCGGTGCCCCCGGCATCGGGCCGTGCTGCGGGTAGTTCGGGTTGGTCATGGCGGCTCCCCCTCCGCTGGACGTTTCGGGACGGCTCAGGCCTGCGGCGGCAGCGGCGGCGGGGTCGCGCCGAACAGCGGCGAGACCTCCGGCACCTGCGCGGCCGGCGTCCATTGCGGCATCCCGGACTTCCACACGAGGGTCTCCCGGTTCAGCGTGCCCGAGGAGATCTGCTGCCCGAGCTGGGCCCGGTCGAACGGGCCCAGCTGCTGACCGTTCGCCCCGAGGAACCACTGCTCGGCCTGCGGCAGCGGCGGCGGCATCTGCGGCGTCGGCGCGGACGGCGGCTGCTGCTGGTACTGCTGAGGCTGCTGCTGGTACTGGGGTTGTTGGTACTGCTGCTGGTACTGCTGCGGCGCGCCTTGCTGCCCCGCGGCCCGCTGGCCGAGCGCCATGCCGAGGCCGATGCCCAGGCCTTCGCCCGCGCCGCCCTGGTTGTTCGCGGCCGCCTCGATCGCGTTGGCGGACTGGAACTTGGTGTACTGGTCGAGGTCGCCGACCACGCCCATCTGGGTCCGCTTGTCCATTGCGGCCTCGACCTCGGGCGGGACCGAGATGTTCTCGATGATGAACTTCGAGATCTCGATGCCGTTGCCGTGCAGTTCGAGGGTGAGCGCGTTGGCGATCGCGCCGCCGATGCGGTCCTGCTGGGTGACCAGGTCGAGCATCGGCACCTTGGCCGCGGCGATGGCAGGGCCGAGCTTGCCGATGATCATCTGCCGGAGGTACTCGGAGACCTCCTCCGTGCGGAACTGCGGATCGGTGCCCGCGAGCTCCCTGAGCAGCGCGACCGGCTCGATCACGCGCACCGCGTACCCGCCGAACGCGCGGAGCCGGACCATGCCGAACTCCGGGTCGCGCAGGATGATCGGGTTCTGCGTGCCCCACTTGAGGTCGGTGAACTGCCGGGTGTTGACGAAGTAGACCTCGGCCTTGAACGGCGAGTTGAAGCCGTACTTCCAGCCCTTGAGCGTGGACATGATCGGCATGTTCTGCGTCTGCAGCGTGTGCATGCCCGGCGCGTAGGCGTCGGCAACCTGGCCTTCGTTGACGAACACCGCAACCTGCGACTCACGGACCGTGAGCTTGGCGCCCATCTTGATCTCGTTCTCGTAGCGCGGGAAACGCCACACGATCGTGTCACGGCTGTCATCGGTCCACTCGATGATGTCGATGAACTCGCCGCGGATCTTGTCGAAAATCCCCACCTACCGGCCCCCGTCGCCTCCGTCGGTTCCGAGCTCTCCCCGGCCCGTCGACACAGTACCGTGCGGTCGGTGGGGCCGTGGCCGGAACCGGTCAGCGGCCCAGCATCCATCGGATGAAATCGAAGAACTTCTTGGTATAGAGGTGGGGTTCGTTGGCCACCGCGACGACTTGACGTGGTCGGAGACCCAGCAGGATTGCAAGGGCGAGGTCGCCCGCTTGGTCCTGCACCGCCGAGCCGTGGGGAGAGCTGTTCACGGACGCGCGAGTACACCGCGTCCGCACCGACGAGGCCCTCGCCGTTTCTCGCCGGACGATATGGAACTCCTCGATTGAACGTCTTGCGTGACAAGAATTGTTCGCAAGACCGAGCGCTGCCAACGCGATCGCGCGACACAGTCCTAGTCAGGACGCCGGCGACCGCGGTGCTCATCCCCCCGCACCACGGCGAGGAACCACCACCGACCAACGCGAGGAACTTCCTCCCGACATCGCAACGGGAATTACCAACCGAGGCCGCATGCACCCAGCCCGTTCCCGGCACCCCGATCCGAAGCCTCCTTGCGGCCCACGTCACCGGCCGTCAGCACAATCCAGCTTCGGGGTGCACGCCCAACACAAGCCGCCCTGCGAGGACCGTCTCGATCAAACCCACGCCGCCCCGCGAGGACAGCAGCGCAAAACCCAAGCTCGCCCGCGAGGACAGAACCCCTCCACCGGGCCGGAACCGGATAACCCCGCACGGCACCCCTGTCCGATATGACTGCTCCATTCAGCCCAATCCCCAAAGTCGGATCAATCACGAACCTCCCGTAACGCTCCCCGCACCCGGTACCGTCCCTTCCGGTATCGCGTACGACAAACCGGGGGCGCAGCGTGGCTCAAGCAGGCGGACGGGCGATCGTGGTGGTGCTCGCCTCGTGCGGGCTCGTCGCGTCGTTCATGCAGACGTTGGTGGTGCCGCTGATCCCGGCGTTTCCGCAGCTGCTGCACGCGAATCCGGCCGACGCGTCCTGGGTCGTCACCGTCACCCTGCTCGCGGGCGCGATCATCACGCCGGTCGCGGGGCGGCTCGGTGACCTCTACGGCAAACGCCGCGTCCTGCTCGCCAGCCTGGGCGTGCTGGTCGCCGGCTCGGTCGTCTCGGCTCTGACCAGCGAGCTCGCCCTCATGGTCGTCGGCCGGGGGCTGCAGGGCTGCGCGATGGGCGTGATCCCGCTGGGCATCAGCATCATGCGCGACGAGCTGGCGCCGGAGAAGGTGAGCGGGGCCGTGGCGTTGATGAGTGCGACGCTGGGGGTCGGCGGGGCGATCGGGTTGCCGCTGGCGGCCGTGGTGGCCGAGAACGCCGACTGGCACGTGCTTTTCTGGAGTTCGGCGGCCCTCGGCGTGATCTGCGCAGCCCTGATCCTCCGCTACGTCAGCGAATCGCCACTGCACACACCCGCACCGTTCGACTACCTCGGTGCACTCGGGCTCGTCGTGGGCCTCACCTGCTTGCTGCTGCCCATCGTCAAAGGCTCCGAATGGGGCTGGACCAGCGCAGGCACCCTGACCACCGCAGCGGCGGCGATCGTCGTGCTGCTGGCGTGGGGCTGGTACCAGCTACGCCGCCACGACCCACTGGTCGACCTCCGCGTCTCCGCTCGCCGGCCAGTCCTGTTCACCAACCTGGCGTCGATCCTGGTCGGGTTTTCCATGTACGCCATGGCTTTGTCGTTCCCGCAGCTGCTGCAGGCGCCGTCGGCCACCGGCTACGGGCTGGGCCAGACCATGGTCCAGGCCGGCCTCTGCCTGGCGCCCAACGGCCTTGTCATGATGGCGCTCTCACCCGTCTCCGCGCGCCTGACCAACCGCTACGGCGCCCGCGTGACCCTGATGACCGGCGCAGTCGTGATCGCGGTCGGGTACCTGTTCGCGATCGTCCTGATGGACAACGTCGCCGAGCTGATCACGGCATCGGTCATCATCGGCGCGGGCGTCGGTATCGCCTACGCCGCCATGCCCGCGCTCATCATGGGTTCGGTGCCGGTGACGGAAACCGCGTCCGCCAACGGCCTCAACTCCCTCATGCGCTCGGTCGGCACCTCGACGTCCAGCGCGGTGATGGCCACGCTGCTCGCCAACCTGACCATCACCGTCGGCGCGTTCACGGTCCCCTCGCTCACGGGGTTCCGCACCACGTTCGTGGTGGCGGCCCTCGCCGCGGTGGTCGGGCTGGGCCTCACGGCCCTGGTGCCCCGAGTCCGCGCGAAGACGGCCACGCCGGAGCCCGCCGCGGTCTAGAGCAGGGGCGGCACCGAAGCGTCGATCAGGTGCGGGCCGGGTTCCGCGAGCGCGCGGGAGAACTGCTCGGCCAGCTCCTCGGCCGTCGTCGCGCGGCTGGCCGGCACGCCCATGCCCTCGGAGATCTTCACGAAGTCGAGGTCGGGGCGGCTGAGGTCGAGCAGGTCCTGTGCCTTCGGGCCGCCCGCCTCCGCGCCGACGCGCTGCAGTTCGAGCCGCAGGATCGCGTACGCGTGGTTGTTGAGGATGACGGTGGTGACATCGAGGTTTTCGCGGGCCTGCGTCCACAGCGCGGAAATCGTGTACATCGCGCTGCCGTCGGCCTGGAGGTTGATCACCGGGCGCGACGGCGCGGCGATCGCGGCGCCCGTGGCCACCGGCATACCGTAACCGATGGCGCCGCCGGTGAGGGTGAGCACGTCGTGGCGCGGGGCGCCGGCCGTGGCGCCGGGCAGCAGGAGACCGGACGTGTTGGTCTCGTCGGCGATGACGGCCTGCTCGGGCAGCAGCGCGCCGATCACCTCGACCCAGTTCTGGGCCGTGAGCGGACCGCTCGGCAACGCGGGGCGCGCCGCTTCCTGCAGCACGGGCTCGACGTCCGTCGCGACGATCTCGGCCACGTCGGAAAGGGCCTTCACCACGTCCTGCCCCACGTCGGCGAGCGTGTGCACCTTCGCGCCCTCGGGCACGAGGACACTCGGCTTGCCGGGGTAGGCGAAGAACGACACCGGCGCGCGCGTGCCGGCCACGATCACGTGCTTGATGCCGTCGAGCTGGTACATCGCCTGCTCGGCCAGGTACCCGAGCCGCTCGATGTTCGGCAGGCCGGCGCCGCGTTCCAGCCGCGTCGGGAAGGTCTCGATCAGTGCCTTCGCACCCGTCGCCGCGGCGATGCGGCTGGTGGCCAGCAGCCCGGCCTCGCGGCACGCGGCGCCGCCGATGAGCAGCGCCACCGGTTCGCCGCCGCGCAGCACCTCGGCGATGTTCTTCACCGTCGTCGCGTCCACGGCCTGCGGTGCGCGCGGCGGGATCGGCGCGCAGGTCTCGCCGCCCTCGCCCCACGACGCGTCGGCGGGCAGGATCAGCGTGGCCACCCGGCCCGGGGCATCCTGCGCGGCCGCGACCGCCGCGGCGGCGTCGGCACCGACGTCCTTCGTGTGCGTCGAGCGGCGCACCCAGCCTTCGAGCGAACCCGCGATCGCGTCGATGTCCGACTCGAGCGGCGCGTCGTACTGCTTGTGGTAGGTCGCGTGGTCACCGACGACGTTGACCACCGGCGTGTGCGCGCGGCGCGCGTTGTGCAGGTTGGCCAGGCCGTTGCCCAGACCCGGCCCGAGGTGCAGCAGGGTGGCGGCGGGTTTGTCGGCGATCCGCGCGTACCCGTCGGCCGCGCCGGTCACCACGCCCTCGAACAGCCCGAGCACCCCGCGCATCTCCGGCACGGAGTCGAGCGCGGCGACGAAGTGCATCTCCGACGTGCCGGGGTTCGAGAAGCAGACCTCCACCCCGGCGTCGACGAGGGTGCGGATCAGGGACTGGGCGCCGTTCATGCTGCTCACTTTCTGGCTCAGGCTCAAAGCTTCAAGAGAAGAGGACACCGGGGTTGAGGATTCCGGCGGGATCGAAGCCCTGCTTGATCCGCCGCAGGAGCTCGAGCTTCGCCGGGTCTTCGAGTTCCTTGTGGTACTTGGTTTTCGTGCGGCCGAGGCCGTGCTCGCCCGAGATCGCGCCGCCGAGGTCCATGGCGCAGGTGAAGATGTCGGTGAGCAGCTTCGTGCGGACTTCGGAGTCCTTGCAGAAGATCGCGAGGTGCACATTGCCGTCGCCGGCGTGGCCGCAGCCGATCGCACCGGCACCCGCGGTCTGCGCCAGCTCGCGTGCCTTCGTGAGGAAGGGCGACATCGCCGAGCGCGGCACCACCACGTCGATCACGTCGTCCGCCCCGGCCGATTTCGCCGACCAGAACGCCTTTTCCCGCGCCTCGATGAGCCGGCGCGCGGAACCGCCTTCGAGCACGTACACGTCGATCGCGCCGAGCTCACCCAGCAGTTCGCCGAGCGTCTCCACGTCTTCGGCGAGCCGGCCCGTGTCACGGTTTTCCAGCGCCACCACCAGGTAGGCCTGCACCTTGTCGCGGATCGCGTCGGGCACACCGAGCTCGAGCTTCTCGTTGTAGACGATCGCGGCCATCGTGAGGTTGTCGATGTACTCGAGGATGTGGGGCGCGAGCCCGCTCGTGACGATCTTCGGCACTGCGGCCATCACCTGGTCGAAGTCGTCGAACGGCGCGAGCACGGTGGCGCCGTGGGGCAGCCGCGGGTGCAGCTTCACGGTGACCTCGGTGGCGAGCGCGAGCGTGCCCTCCGAGCCGACGATCAGCTGCGTGAGGTCGTACCCGGTGGAGATCTTCGACGTGCGCCCGCCCGTGCGGATGATCTCGCCGGTCGGCAGCACGGCCTGCAGCCCCAGCACGTTGCTCCGGGTGACGCCGTACTTGATCGCGCGCATGCCACCCGCGTTGGTGCCGACGTTGCCGCCGACGCTCGCGCTCAGCTCACCGGGGTACACCGGGTAGGTGAGTCCCGCCTCGGCCGTGCGCTGGTCCAGCTCCGCCAGCGTGACACCCGGCTGCACCACCGCGACGTGGTTGACGGTGTCGATCTCGAGCACGGAGTTCATCCGCTCGAACGACACGAGCAGGCCGCCCTCGACGGGCCGGGCGGCGGCCGACAACCCGGTGCCGGATCCGCGCGCCGTGACGGGCAGCCTCGCTTCCGACGCCGCCTTGAGCAGCTGCGCGACTTCTTCGGCGCTGTGCGGCTTCGCGACGTACGCCGGCTTCTGCTGCTGCACGCTCAGCGCTTCGTCGTGGGCGTAGTCGTCGGAGATCGCTTCGCCGACCAGCAGGTTTTCCGTCCCCACGATCTCCGCCAACCGTGCCGCGACGGTACCCATCAGCTGCCACTTCCTCACGCGCCGGTGTCTGGTTACCGAAGCGTAGTACGTCGCGTGGAGCGCTCGCTATGGATCTTCTTCACGTTCGCGAGAGGGGTGTCGCGAGAGGACCGTTCGCGCCGTGGGGCGACCGACGGCCGTTGCGGCCAGGTCGCCGTCGTCGCGGAACAAGAAACGGCCATTTCGGCGACGCCCCGCGAGCCGCCGAAAAATGGCCGAAGAATGGAAGAAGGCCACGCCGTGGCCCGTGTTCAGGAAAACGTGGTGGCAATTCTGAGCGAGGGGACCGGCCCGCGCCAACAGGCCGGCCCCCGGTGAAATCTTGCCGCCAGATCAGACAAGCCAGCCGAGCACGTGCGCCAGGTGGGCGAGCAGACCCGTGATCAGGTCGTGGCCGTGGTGCACGTGCTGGGTGAACATCTGCATTGGAGGGGCTCCTTGTTCTGATTTGTGTTCAGTTGTGCTCTCGCGAGGAGCGAACGAAGATTTTCATCGCCCTGGCGTGGTGTCAAAAAGCCATTCGCCGGACCGGGCGGGCGTCACTAATCTTCCCACCATAAACGTGTAAGGCTTTCGTGTTCTTGGGCGGGGTGTCACTGTGGACGGACGGCCACGGTCGGTAGCCGATCGGCAAGTTGATCACTCTCGGTAGCAGACTTCCGTTGCGACAACCGGGCGGCGCCGCTACCCGAACCGGTGATGAGGTCGCCACGAATGGTGAATTTCCGAGGTTCACACGCTCGGGTGACGGCAGGCCGTGTCAAGGCCCGCGACGGTCGCGTCAGGACTTCGTCAACGCCTTGGTTTGCCTGCGCCGGACCGCTTTAGCGTCGCGGCCGAAGGAGGTGTGCCGTGCCTGGACCGCTGCACGTGACCGGTTATCGCAAGGCTGTCGAGGTGATCGACGTGCTCACCGAGGGTGAAACCGCGTTCACCGAGCTGCGCAAACGCACCCGACTGTCGCGTCAATGGCTGGGCCGGGTACTGCGGGTGCTCGCCGCCGAGGGGCTCGTGCGCGGCACCGGTTCGTGGGACACGCGGCCCGCGCCCGGCACGAAGTTCGCGCTGACCACCGAGGGTCGTTGCCTGGCCGACGAGCTGGCCGACCTCGAACTGTGGACGGCGCTGTACGAGAACTACGTCAACGGCGCCAACTGAAGACGGGAGGTCTCCGCGCCCGACCGGGCGGACGCCGGACGCGGAGGCCTCCCGAAGGCGTTTACTCGGCCCGAGCGTAGGTGAGCGTCTCGCCTTCGACGCCCCGCAGCCACAGGTCCTGTGCGGCCGCCGCCATGTCGGCCAGGCCTTCCTCGATCGTGGCGAACACGTTGCCCGGCACCCAGCCGGCGTCGCCGTTGATCAGCAGGTTGTTGCGCCCGTAGAAGATCGCGAGGTCCGTGGCGCCCTGGTCGCCGTGGGCTTCGCTGTCGTCGTCGTAGCCGTACGCGGGGTTGCCGATCTCCCACGCCTCGAACCCGAAGTACACGACATCACCCGGGATCGGTGTGATCGTGGGGTTTTCGCGCCCCGGCTTGGGGTTCGCGAAGGGCGGCACGAGCGTGTAGACCTCGTTGCGCGCGTACTTGGCGTGGTAGGCCGAACCGCTCTGCGGCAGTGCGTCCCACACGGCCTGGCAGGTGCGCGGCGCCTCGGCGTCGAGCAGCCGCGCGCGGCAGGAGACGCCCCGCTTGTCGAGTGTGATCGTGATGTAGCGCGCCATTCCTCAGCTCCCCGCGGTGACGGAAGCGACCACGTCGCCCCAGATCTTCAGTGCGTCGTCGACCTGCTCGGCGTTCACGACGAGCGGCGGGACCATGCGCACCACGTTCGAGTAAGCACCGCAGGTGAGCAGCAGCAGGCCGTTCTTCGCGGCCGTCTGCTGCGCGGCGGCGGCCGTCGCGGTGTCCGGAGTGCCGTCGGCGGCGGTGAACTCCGTGCCCACGAGCAGGCCGAGGCCGCGGACCTCACCGATCCCCGGCGTCTTGTCCGCGATCAGCCGCGCGCCCTCGACCAGCTGACGGCCGCGTTCGGCGGCGTTCTCCACGAGCTTCTCGTCGCGGATCACGTCGAGCGTCGCGACCGCCGCGGCGCACGACACGGCGTTGCCGCCGTACGTGCCGCCCTGCGAACCGGGGTACGCCTTCGCCATCAGCTCCTGCGAAGCGGCGATACCCGAGAGGGGGAAGCCGCTCGCGAGGCCTTTCGCGATGAGCACGACGTCGGGTGTGATGCCGAAGTGGTCGTGGCCCCAGAACTTGCCCGTGCGGCCGAACCCGGCCTGGATCTCGTCGACCACGAGCACGATGCCGTGGCGGTCGGCGCGCTCGCGCAGACCGGCCATGAACTCGCTGTTGGCCGGCACGTAACCGCCCTCGCCGAGGATCGGCTCGACGAAGATCGCGGCCGTCTCGCTCGGCGCGGAGACGGTCTGGAACAGGTAGTCGAGCTCGCGCAGCGCGAACTTCGTGGCGGTCTGCTCGTCCCAGCCGTAGTGGTAGGCGTAGGGGAACGGTGCCACGTGCACGCCGCCCATCAGCGGGCCGATGCCCGTGCTGAAGCGGGTGCCCGACGTGGTCATGGTGGCTGCCGCGACCGTGCGGCCATGGAAGCCGCCCTGGAACACGATCACGTTCGGGCGCTTGGTCGCCTGGCGCGCCAGCCGCAGCGCCGCTTCCACGGCTTCGCTGCCGGAGTTGGCGTAGAACAGCGAGTCGAGACCTGTCGGCAGCACCTCACCGAGGCGGCTCGTGAGCTCCAGCAACGGCTTGTGCATCACGGTCGTGTACTGGCCGTGGATGAGCTTGCCGATCTGGTCGCGCGCGGCCTCGACGACGCGCGGGTGGCAGTGGCCGGTACTGGTCACGCCGATCCCCGCGGTGAAGTCGAGGTGACGTTTCCCGTCGACGTCGTAGAGGTACACCCCTTCACCGTGGTCGACCACGACGGGAGTTGCCTGCTTGAGCAGCGGGGAAAGCTCGGCCATGCGGCGCTCCTGGTTCTTGGTGTGAGGTTCCGCCTTCAGCGGTTGTCGATTGTTGACAATATCCATAGCATGGCCCTCGGGACAACACGGAGGAGCAAGCTGGATGAGCGCGATCACTGAAGCCGGCGTCGTCGGCGCGGTCGACAAGGACCTCTTCATCGGCGGTAAGTGGGTGCCCGCGAAGAGCGGGAAGACCTTCGAGGTGCAGGACCCGTCCACCGGCACCACCCTGTGCGAGGTGGCCGACGCCGGCGCCGAGGACGGCATGGCGGCGCTCGACGCGGCCGTCGCGGCGCAGGCCGGCTGGGCCGCCGTCGCGCCCCGCGAGCGCGGCGAGATCCTCCGCCGCGCCTACGACCTGCTGATCGAGCGCCGCGACGAGCTGGCGTTGCTGATGACGCTCGAGATGGGCAAGCCGCTGGCCGAGGCCGCCGGCGAGATCACCTACGCCGCCGAGTTCTTCCGCTGGTTCGCCGAAGAGGCCGTGCGCATCGACGGCGGCTACGCGGTGGCGCCCAACGGCGTCGGCCGGTTCCTGATCACCAAGCAGCCCGTGGGTCCGACGCTGCTGATCACGCCGTGGAACTTCCCGATGGCGATGGGCACGCGCAAGATCGGCCCGGCCATCGCCGCCGGCTGCACGATGGTGATCAAGCCGGCCGCGCAGACGCCGTTGTCGATGCTCGCGCTGGCCGCGATCCTCGTCGAAGCGGGCTTGCCCGAAGGGGTGCTCAACGTCGTCACGACCACCGACGCGGGTGGCGTGATGGAGCCGCTGATCCGCGACGGACGCGCGCGCAAGCTGTCGTTCACCGGCTCGACCGCGGTCGGGCGCAAGTTGCTGGAGCAGTGCGCGGAGAAGGTCCTGCGCACGTCGATGGAGCTGGGTGGCAACGCGCCGTTCCTGGTCTTCGAAGACGCGGACCTCGACGCCGCCGTCGAGGGCGCGATGCAGGCGAAGATGCGCAACATCGGCGAAGCGTGCACCGCGGCCAACCGGTTCTACGTGCAGCGCGGTGTGGCCGAGGAGTTCTCGCGACGGCTGACCGAGCGCATGCAGGCGCTGGCGATGGGCCGGGGCACCGAGGACGGCGTGGTCGTCGGTCCGCTCATCGACGAAGCCGCCGTGCGCAAGGTGACCGAGCTGGTCAAGGACGCCACCGACCGGGGCGCGCGGGTGCTCACCGGCGGCGGGACCGTCGACGGGCCGGGGCACTTCTACCAGGCCACGGTGCTCACCGACGTGCCCGTGGACGCGCGGATGGCGTCGGAGGAGATCTTCGGCCCGGTCGCGCCGATCACGCCGTTCGACACCGAGGACGAGGTGATCGCGGAGGCCAACAACACGGAGTACGGCCTGGTTTCGTACGTGTTCACCAACGATGTGAAGCGTGCGCTGCGGGTGTCGGAGCGGCTCGAGGCCGGCATGATCGGGCTCAACCAGGGGATCGTGTCGAACCCGGCGGCGCCGTTCGGTGGCGTCAAGCAGTCTGGGCTCGGGCGTGAAGGCGGCACGGTGGGCATCGAGGAGTTCCTCGAGACGAAGTACATCGCGGTGAGCCTGTGAGCGAGTACCGCATCGCGAGCATCCCGGGCGACGGGATCGGCGTCGACGTCACGATCGAGGCGCGCAAGGTCCTGGACGCGGCCGCGGCGAGGCACGGTTTTTCCCTGTCGTGGACCGAGTTCGACTGGAGCTGCGAGCGCTACACCCAGTCCGGCGCGATGATGCCGGACGACGGCGTGGCGCAGCTGGCCGCGTTCGACGGCATCCTGCTGGGTGCCGTCGGGTTCCCGGGCGTGCCGGACCACGTTTCCCTGTGGGGCTTGCTGATCCCGCTGCGGCGCGCGTTCCAGCAGTACGTGAACCTGCGGCCGGTGCGGCTGCTGCCGGGCACCACGTCGGTGCTCGCGGGGCGGTCGGCCGACGAGCTGGAGATGGTGATCGTCCGCGAGAACTCCGAGGGTGAGTACTCGTCGATCGGCGGCCGGCACAACTCCGGCCGGCCGGACGAGTTCGTGCTGCAGGAATCGGTGTTCACGCGGGTCGGTGTGGAGCGGATCATCCGGTACGCCTTCGAGTTGGCGCGCACGCGTTCTTCGCGCGTGACGTCGGCGACGAAGTCCAACGGGCTGATCCACTCGATGCCGTTCTGGGACGAGATCTTCGCCGAGGTCGCGGCGAAGTACCCGGATGTCGAAAGTGGACAGATGCACGTGGACGCGCTCGCGGCGCGGATGGTGCAGGCGCCCGAGAAGCTCGACGTGGTCGTGGGGTCGAACCTCTTCGGCGACATCCTGAGCGACCTGGCGGCCGCCATCACGGGCGGACTGGGCATGGCACCGTCCGGAAACATCAACCCATCGGGTGACTTTCCGTCGATGTTCGAAGCGGTCCACGGCAGTGCTCCGGACATCGCCGGCCAGGGCATCGCCAACCCGGTGGCCCAGATCCTGGCGGGCGCGATGCTGCTCGAACACCTGGGCGAACCCGGTGCCGCGCAAGCGATCCGCACGTCCGTCGACGAGGTTCTCACCGCGGGCGCCGAGCTCACCCCCGACCTCGGCGGCACCGCTACCACAACTCGCCTCGGCACGGCGGTGGCCGAAGCGCTCCGCTGATTTTTCGTCGGTGCTCCCCGCTTCACTTCTCCTCGACCGACCGGCACCCGCCGGTCCGCTTCACGAGGGGGACCACCGATGTGCGAGCAATGCGAAGACAGACCGCGGTACCTGGCGGAGATCATCGACCGGATCGAGGAGTTCGGTTGGTGCGTCCAGGGCGTGCTGGGAACGGGTTCCCGGCCGCCCTGGGCGTACACCGTCGGGCTGACCGCCCACGGGCTGCCGGAACTCGTGGTCACCGGCCTGCCTCCGCACCCGGCCGTCCTGGTGCTGAGCGCGCTCGCCGACCGGTCCTTCGCCTCCGGCCCACCGCATCCCGGTGAGGTCTTTTCCTTGCGGGGCTTGCCTTCCATCGAGGTGGTCGCGCTCACCTCGCCCGCCACGCACCTGTCGATCGCGGCGTCGCTCTACGGTTCGGACGTCCGCGCGCTCCAGCTGGTCCACGCCGACGAGGCCGGCCGGTTCCCGTGGTCACCGTCCTATCGCGACGGTCTCGGTGGGCAGCCGGTGCTGGGGGAGCGGGCCGATGGCTGAACCCTTGTGGCGGCGGGTGGCGTCCCGCCTGCGCCCGCGCTTCGCCTCGCCGGTGTCAGGCCGGTGCCGGCGCTTCGGCCTCGCCCTCCGTCAGGCGGGTTCCCGGCACCAGACGGCCGATCGCGTCGTCCATGTGGGCGTCCAGCAGACGCAGCGCGGCTTCCGCGTCGCCGGTGCGCAGCGCGTCGATGATGCGCGTGTGTTCGTCCACGCGGTCTTCCACGCCCTGGTACGTGCTTTGCAGCAGTGTCAGGCACATGCGCGTCTCGATGAGGAGCGTGCGGGCCATGCGGACGAGCCGTTTGCTGCCGGAGGCGTTGATGAGGGCCTCGTGGAAGGCGAGGTCGGCGGTCGAGAGCGCCGTCGGGTCGTCGTCGTTCGCGGCGGCGGCCATGGCGGCCACGGCCTGCTCCAGCACGTTCGCGATGTGCTCGCGGTCGCCGCGCAGGGCGCACAGCAGGGCGGCGCGCTCGACGGCGGATCGCGCCAGGTAGATGTCGAACACGTCGCTCGGCTCGAGGTCGATCACGAACAGGCCGCGGTGGCGCTCACTGCGCAGCAGGCCTTCCGACACGAGGTGCTGCATCGCTTCGCGGAGGGGGCCGCGCGAGACCTGGAAGCGGGAGGCGAGATCGGTTTCACCGAGCTGGGTGCCGGGAGGCAGCGCGCCGGTCATGATCGCGTCGCGCAGCTGGCGCGCGATCACGGCGGCGGTCGACTCGCGGCTCACGGGTTCGATGTCGGGCAGCACCACCACGGCTCAGCTCCTCACCCGGAACAGCGCGCCCAGCGAACGCACCAGCCGGGTCGTGCCGGTGAGGCGCAGGCCTTCCCAGATCGTCACCTGGTTGGCCGTGAGCACGGGCTTGCCGAGCGCGGTCTCGATGGCGTTGATCTCGCCGAGCGTGCGCATCGCGGTGTCGGGCACGAGCACGGCGTCGGCCTCCGGGTGGTCGTTCTCCACGGCCAGGCGCACCACGGCCTCGGGCTCGAGCCGGCCGACCTCGGCGGCGGTGTCGATGCCCGCGCTGGCCATCGTCAGCACCTCGATGCCGCCGGCCGCGAGGAAGTCCACGAACAGGCGCGCCACGTCGTCGGGATAGCTCGCGGCCACCGCAACCCGCTTCACGCCGAGGGCCTGCGCCGCGTGCACGAAGGCGAACGACGTGCTCGATGCCGGGACCCCGGACACCGCGGCGAGGCGGTCGGCCTGGTCGCGCGCCCCGTCCCAGCCGTACACGAAGCTGCCGGACGTGCAGGCCCAGATCACCGCGTCGGGCTCGTGCTTGGCGAGCAGGGCGGCGCCGTCGGCGAGGCGGGCCTCGCTGCCGAGGTCGAGCAGCTCGGGCACGGCGTGCAGGTCAGTGCCGTAGATGTGCTCGACCGGCAGCCGGATGTCGCCTTCGTCGGTGCCCGAGCCGCCGAGCAGCTGCTCGGCGAGCGGGTAGTCGTCCTCGGCCGCGTGGTCGGGGTAGATGAAGCCGATCGTGGTCACGAAACCTCCGGGATGAGCAGATTGTCGACAATCTTAGCCAGGTGCGTCAAGAGACCTCCCGCAGCCACTTGCCGGGACCGACGATCGGCAGGTTCATGCGGCGCAGGCACGCCCACATGGTCAGCTGGTTGGCCGTGAGCACGGGCTTGCCCAGCGCGGCCTCGAGAGGCTCGATCAAGTCGAACGTGGGGAGGTTGGTGCAGCTGACGAAGATCGCTTCGGCGTCGCTGTGATCGGCGGCGAGGATGCGCTCGGCGATGGTGCGGTAGCTGACTTTCCAGATGCCGCCGCCCAGGCCGAGGTGGTCGCTGGACACCGTGGTCACGCCGAGCTCGGCGAGGAAGTCGTGGAGCTTGCCGGTGAGGTCGGCGTCGTAGGGGGTGAGCACCGAGATCCGGTGCAGGTCGAGCTGCTGCAGCACCTCGGCCAGCGCCCCCGAGGTCGTCACGGCGTCGGGCGCGCCCGCGTCGCAGATCGCCTTGGTGAGGGAGCGTTCGTAGTCGATGCCGTTCACGAAGCTGCCCGACGTGCAGAGGTAGGCGACCACCTCGGGCTCGACGTGCAGCACGTCGCGCGTCGCTGCCGCGAGGTGGCGGCTGTCGCTCACGAGCTGCGCCATCTCCATGCTCACGGGCACGGGCTCGTACGGCGTGCGGGCGAGGTGGAGGGAGACCTCCATCGGCACCCACCGCCAGAGTTCGCGTTCGAGGGCGAGGTCGAACGGTGCGATCACGCCGATGCCGCGCTGGGCTAGCGGGCCCTCGAACGCGAGGATGTCCAGATCCAAGGTTCAGCCTCCGGAATACGCCGGTGCAGATGACACGTCCGGTGCTCCGGGGGTCGTCCTCGGATTGTTGACAATCATACGAGCCACTTTTACGGTGTCAATGTGATCGCCTCGGAATTTCCCGTACTGGCGGTGCTGTGCGGGTCGGCTCCACCACCGGACATGGCCGCTATCGAAAAGGCGGCGGTGGTTCGTTACACCGACGCGGGAGGACTGACCGAAGCGCTTACCGGAGCACAGGGGCTGTTCGTCTACGACTTCCTCTCCACGGCTGTGCCCGGCGCCTGGCACGCGGCCGGTGACCTGCGCTGGCTGCACATTGCGAGCGCGGGCGTCGACCCGGTGCTGTTCCCCGGGCTGATCGAGAGCGACGTGGTGCTCACGAACTCGCGCGGGGTGTTCGACGACGCCATCGCCGAGTACGTACTGGGCGTGGTTCTGGCCTTCGCCAAGGACTTCGCGCGTTCGCTCGACCTGCAGCGCGCCGGCACGTGGCAGCACCGGGAGACCGAACGCGTCGCCGGGCGGGAGGTGCTCGTGGTGGGCACGGGTCCGATCGGCCGGTCGATCGCGCGGCTGCTGAGGGCGGCCGGGCTGCGCGTGTCCGGGGCCGGGCGGCGTCCACGCTCGGGCGACCCCGACTTCGGAGAGGTACACGACTCGGCCCAGCTCGCGAAGCACCTGCCGGCGTTCGACTACGTGGTGGCCGTCGCGCCGCTCACGGAACAGACGAAGGGCATGTTCGACGCGGCGGCGTTCGCGGCGATGAAGCCGTCGGCGCGGTTCGTGAACGTGGGGCGCGGTGAGCTGGTGGTCACGTCGGACCTGGTGGCGGCGTTGCGCGGCGGCGAGATCGCCGGTGCGGCCCTCGACGTGTTCGACACCGAGCCGCTGCCGTCCGACAGTCCACTCTGGACGATGCCGAACGTGCTGCTGTCGCCGCACATGTCGGGGGACTTCCTGGGCTGGCGCACCACTCTGGTAGAGGTGTTCGCGGCGAACTTCCGCCGCTGGGTGGCCGGGGAGCCGTTGCACAACGTCGTGGACAAGCGGCTCGGATACGTGCCGTCGGAATCTCAGTCGGAATCTCAGGGAGCAGCCGGATGAGCCACCGGGAACTGACCGCCAGCGAGCTGGTCGCCGCCTACGCCACCGGTGAGGTCTCGCCGGTGGAGGCGACCGAGGACGCGTTGCAGGCCATCGAGGAACGCGACGGCGACCTCAACGCGTTCTGCCTCGTCGACGCCGACCGCGCGCTGGCACAGGCGAAGGCGGCCGAGCTCCGCTGGCGCGACGGCAACCCGATCGGGTGGCTGGACGGTGTGCCCTCGTCGATCAAGGACATGTTCCTCACGGCCGGCTGGCCCACGCGGCGGGGCTCGACGAGCATCCCGGTGGATCAGCCGTGGGACGTGGACAGTCCCGTGATGGCGCGGATGCGCGAGGCCGGCCTGGTGGTGCTGGGCAAGACCACCACGCCCGAGATCGCGTGGAAGGGCGTGACCGACAGCGAGCTCGTCGGCATCACCCGCAACCCGGTGAACCCGGCGATGACCGCGGGCGGGTCGAGCGGCGGCAGCGCGGCGGCCGTCGCGGCGGACATGGGTGCGCTGTCCGTGGGCACCGACGGCGGTGGTTCGGTGCGGATCCCGGCGTCGTTCTGCGGGATCGTGGGGATGAAGCCGACCCACGGGCGGATTCCGCTGTTCCCGGCGAGCCCGTTCGGCCCGCTTTCGCACGCCGGCCCGATGGCGCGCAGTGTCGACGACACCGCGCTGCTGCTCGACGTGATCGCCACCCCCGACCCGCGCGACCCGGCCGCGCTGGCGCCGCCCGTGTCCACCTTCCGCGAGGCCGTGCGGCGCGACGTGCGCGGGCTGATCGCGGCGTTCTCGCCGACGCTCGGTTACGTGGACGTCGACCCGGAGGTGGCGGCGATCGTCGCGGCCGCCGTGAAGGCGCTCGACGACGCGGGGCTGCAGATCGAGCAGGCCGACCCGGGGTTCGAGGACCCGAAGCCGGCGTTCGACGTGCTGTGGTCCACCGGCGCGGCGAAGCTGCTCGACTCGTTCCCGCCCGGCAGCGAGGACCGCGTGGACCCGGGCCTGCGCCGGGTGTGGGAGAAGGGCAAGACCTTCAGCGCGAGCGACTACCTCGACGCCACCGCGGAACGCGCAGCGCTCGGCATCCGCATGGGCGAGTTCCATACGCGCTACGACGTGCTGATCACCCCGACCATCCCGATCCCGCCGTTCGAGGCCGGGTACGACGTGCCGCCGGGCAGCGGGCTGAGCGAGTGGCCGGAGTGGACGCCGTTCACCTACCCGTTCAACATGACGCAGCAGCCGGCGATCAGCGTCCCGGCGGGGCGGACGTCGTCCGGTTTGCCCGTGGGGCTCCAGATCGTGGGCCCGCGGCACTCCGACGACCTCGTGCTGGCCGTGGCCAAACTGCTCGAAGAGGTCCGCCCCTGGGTGGCGCGCTGACGCGACCCACGTTGGGGTGAACTCCGGCCGCGACCACCGGAAACTGTGCCAGGGTCTCCCGCGTGCATTCCACGGGCTGGCGCTACGAACAGGCGATCCCCACAGTCGACATGACCGGTCAACCCACCCGCGTGATCGTGGGCCTCATCGAGCACGACGACCGTCTCTCGGCCGCCCTCCGCATCGACGACGGCCCCGCGGCGCTGGTCCCACTGGAAACGGGCGGTGAGCTGCTCAAGGCGCTGCGGCAGACCCTCGAGAGCTGGTGGAAGCTCGACGGCCACCGCGACGTCGCGCCCGAGCCGCGCTCACCCGGCCGCTAGCTACCGGAAACCCCAGCGGGCCAAGTGGTCGTGACCGGTTCGGGTGATCCGCAGGGCTCGTCCGGTCGGGCGGCGGCGCAGCCAGCCCGCGTCGAGCAGTCCGCTCAGCAGCGCTGTGCCGAGGGCCCCGGCGAGGTGGACGCTGCCGTGTGACCAGTCGAGGCAGGCGCGGACAGCTGGGGCGCCCGTGGTGCCGGTGATCTCAAGCGCGACGAGCAGCGGATGGCGGAAGGTTCGCACGGCGCCGGTCTCGCCGGGGTCCAGCGTGTCGACAACACCGTCTTCGCGCAGCCGCGTCGCGATGGTGACACCGAGCCGGCCGCCGAGGTGGCCGTAGCAGGCGCGGGCCTCCAACAGCTCGTCCGTCGGCGGTTCGGGCTGCAGCCTCGCCGGCAGTCGGGGCGGGGCGAGCGCGGCGAGCGCTTCCACGAGCTGGGCGACCTGCGGTCCGGCGAGGCGGTGCAGCCGTCGTCGGCCGGACTCCGTCGCTTGCACCAGACCCGCGTCGCACAGCCGGTGAAGGTGTGCGCTGGCTGTGGACGGAGCGATGCCCGCGACGGTCGCGAGGCTGCGAGCCGTGTGGGCGTCGCCGTCCATGAGCTGCAACAACATTGCCGCACGTGCGGGTTCGCCGATCGCCTGCGCGACGAGCGCGATGTCCGGTTCGGCCGCCATCGGCCGAGAATAGCCCGCTGACTGTTCGCTGCGGAGCGAACAGTTGCTGTGGTTAGCTGCCAGCCATGACCGAGTTCACGACGCCGATCGACGACCGCTGGTTCGAGGACTACCCGCAGGGCGCGGTGTACGAGTTCGGCGAGGCGGTGGTCACCGAAGCGGAGATCATCGACTACGCCCGCCGCTTCGATCCGCAGAGCTTCCACACCGACCCGGTGGCGGCGGAGCACGGGCCGTTCGGCGGGCTGGTCGCCAGCGGCTGGCACACCTGCGGCGTGATGATGCGGATGTTCGTGGACCACTTCCTGTCCTCGGTGTCCAGCCTGGGCAGCCCCGGCATGGACGACCTGCGCTGGCCACGGCCCGTCCGGCCCGGGGACAAGCTCCGCGTGCGCGCGACCATCGAGGAGGCGCGGCTGTCGAAGTCCAAGCCGGACCGCGGGCTGCTGCGCACGCACATCGAGCTGATCAACGCCGATGACGAGGTCGTGATGAGTGCGCACGCCGTCAACTTCATGGCAGTGCGCCCGAAGTAGCGGCCACCGGTTCCCGGCGGACCAGGCCACGGATCTGGCGGCTGGTCAACGCGAGCATGGTCGCCACCACGATGAGCACGCCGCACCCCACCAGGACCGGGGTGCGGCCAAGGTGATCGACCAGCGGGCCCGCGGCGATCTGGCCGATCGGCATCGCGGCCAGTGAGCCGAGCATGTCGTAGGAGTACACGCGGGCGAGGCGATCCTCCGGGATGTTCTCCTGCAACGACACGTCCCACACCACGCTGAACTGCTCCAGCGCCACTCCCGACACGATCATCGCGACCATGAACGGCACGACGGCGGGCCAGAGACCGAGGCTGAGCACCGGCATGGCCTCGATGGTCACCAGCACCACGCCGACGAACAACGCGCGCCGCGGCTGCCAGTGGGCGGCGATGACGCCGCCGAGCACGGAGCCGGCCGTGCCGAGGGCGAGGGCAAGGCCCCAGGCGGTGCGGCCGAAAGTCTCGTCGGCGACGACCGGGCCGATCACGGTGAGCGTGCCGAGGCCGGCGGCGTTGACGAAGGCGAACTGCACCACCACGATCCACACCCAGGCGCGCGAGCGGAACTCGTGCCAGCCGGCCACCAGCTCGGCGATCGGGTGGCCGGCGGAAATCCGGGCGCCGCGAGGCAGCCGGATCCCGCGGTAGGCGACCGCGGCCGCCAGGAACAGCAGGGCGTTCACCGCGACCGCCCAGCCCGAGCCGGCCACCGCGACCACGATCCCGGCGACGCCGGCGCCCGCGATGCGGCCGGTGTTGGTGAACAGGCGGATCAAGGCGTTGGCCTGACCGAGCTGCGTCCGCTCGACGGTCTGCGGCGTGATGGCCGCCGCGGCGGGCAGGGAGATGGCGGCGACGGCGCCGTTCACCGCGCTGAGCCCGACGAGGAACGGGATCGAGGCGAATCCACAAAGGACACTCACCGCGAGCACACCCTGCGTGACCCCGGCGGCGACCTCGGTGCCCTGCATGATCACCGAGCGCGGCAGCCGGTCGGCGAGCACACCACCGAACAGCAGCAGCGCGATGTTCGCGATCGAGCGCACGCCCACCACGAGCCCCAGGTCGACGGCCGAGCCGGTGAGGTCGAGCACGGCGAACGCGAGCGCGACCGGGGCGAGGGCGTTGGCGAAGGTCGCGAGGGTCCGGCCGGTGGCGAGGGCGCGGAAACTGCGTCCGCGCAGGGGCTCGAGGAGGCTCACGGCGAGCGAGTATCCGATCATCGGGACACCGCGCACAACTCGATATCCGCTGGCCGGGACGCCCACCTGCGCGGCGGCGGGCCGTGTGTTCTGCTGGGGCTCATGCGGACGACGATCCTGGGCAGGAGCGGTCTCGAGGTGTCGAGGATCGCCTTCGGCACGTGGCAGCTCGGCGGGCAGTGGGGCGCTTTCGACGAGGACACCGCGATCGCGGCGATCCGCCACGCGCGGGAACTCGGCGTGACCCTCTTCGACACCGCGCAGGCCTACGGCGCCGGCAAGTCGGAAGCACTGCTGGGCAAGGCCCTGCGCAGCGCGCTCGACCACGACCGCGACAGCGTCGTCATCGCGACCAAGGGCGGCACGAAACCCCGCGCCGAACGCGCCCGCGACTCACGGCGCGAGTGGCTCACCCGGGGCGTGGACGACAGCCTGCGCCTGCTCGGCGTCGACCACCTCGACCTGTACCAGATCCACTGGCCCGACCCGCTCACGCCCGCAGCCGAGGTCGCCGAGACGCTGCAGGGCTTCGTCGACGCAGGCAAGGTGCGCCACGTCGGCGTCTCGAACTACACCGCTGCCCAGCTCGCGGCGTTCGACGAGACGCGGCCGGCGGAGACACTCCAGCCGCCGTACCACCTGTTCCGCCGGGGCATCGAAACCGACCCGCTGCCGTACGCGCGTGAGCACAACGTCGGCGTGCTCGCCTACAGCCCCCTCGGCAGCGGCCTGCTCACCGGCACCTTCACGGCCGACTCGGTGTTCGAGGAGTCCGACTGGCGCTCCAAGTCCTCGGCCTTCCAGGGCGAGAACCTGCGGCACAACCTGGGGGTCGTCGACCGGCTCGCCAAGTTCGCCGCCGAGCGCGGCGCGTCGGTGAGCCAGCTCGCCATCGCGTGGACGCTCGCGCAGCCCGGCGTCCACGTCGCCATCGTCGGCGCCCGCAACCCCCGCAACATCGAGTCCAGCACAGCGGCGGCCGACCTCGACCTGACGCCCGACGACCTCGCCGAGATCGAGCGGCTCACCGCTGACGCCATCCCGGTCGGCGGCGCGAGCCCCGAAGGCATCGCCTGACGGGAGCCGCGAGGTTGGTGAACCTCGACCGCGGTCAGGCGCCAGCTGCGGTCGAGGTTCCGGGCGGGTGGGAAAAGGGCCGCGCAACTACGTCATTCGGTGAGCGAGGCGTGGTGTCGGTGTCTGCGAATCCCGCAACATCGAGGCCGGCACGGCGGCCGACCGATGGCCGACGCCCGGGGGCTTGGCTGAGATCGAGCGGCTCACCGCCGACGCCATCGAGGTCGGCCGAGCCCCGGACCCATCGCGGGACTACTTGACCCCCGTCGCTCCTTCGAGTTCCGCCAACGCCGTGTCCAGGTGCGTCAGGATCCGCTGCAGGTGCGGCACACTGCGGCGGCACCCGGTGATCCCGAAGTCGAGGTTGTCCCCGTTGCTGGTCAGCGTGATGTTCAGCGCCTGGCCGTCGAGCAGGACCGACGCGGGGTAGATGCCGTCGAGGGCCGCGCCGTTCCAGTACATCTGTTTGCGCGGCCCCGGGACGTTGGAGATCACGAGGTTGAACGGCGGGCGCGTGTTGTTCACGACGCCGGGGATCGGCGACGCGCCCAGCTGCGCGACGTTCACGCCCGAGAGCAGCAGCGTCTGCAACGGCGTGAGCTCCGAGAAGAGCTTCTTGCCGTTGGTCATCGACGTGTGGATCGCGGCCAGGCGCAGCGCCGGGTCGGGCAGGTCGGTGCCGAGGTTGCACAGCAGGGCGCCGATGTTGTTGCCGCTGGCCTCGCCGGCGTCGGCCTTGCGCCGCAGTGACACGGGGACCATCGCGATCAGGGGCGCGTCGGGCAGGGCGCTCTGCTCGATGAGGTAGTCGCGCAGGGCGCCGGAGCACATGGCGAGCACCACGTCGTTGCGGGAGACGCCGGCGGCGGTCGCGACGGCGCGCACGCGGTCGAGCGACCACGACTGCGCGGCGAAGCGGCGGGCGCCGCCGATGGGCACGTTGAGCATCGTCTTCGGCGCCTGCATCGGCAGCGTCAGCGTGTGCTCGCGGAACGCCTCGCGCGCCACCTTCGCGGCGGCCGGCGCGATGCCCGCGACCTGGTCGAACGTCTTGCCCGCGAGGCTGAACAGCGACGGCGGGGCGTGGCCGTTGCCGTTGGTGCCGTTGCTCCGGCTGCCCCAGGGCGGCGGGCAGTCGAGGTCGTTCGGGTCGTCGGACAGCGTGCCCTGCAGGTGGCGAAGCGCGGAGACGCCGTCCATCAGCGAGTGGTGGATCTTCGAGTACATCGCGAACCGGCCGTCCTGCAGGCCCTCGATGAGGTGGATCTCCCACAGTGGCCGGTGGCGGTCGAGCAGCGTGCTGTGCCAGCGCGACGTGACCTCGAGCAGCTCGCGGATGCGGCCCGGCTGCGGTAGCGCCGAGTGGCGGAAGTGGTAGTCGAGCTCGAGCTCGCCCTCGGTGGCCCAGCGGACGTACCCGGCGGTGTTCACGGGACGGCTGGGGCGGCGCCGGAAGACGCTGCGCATGTTGTCCGTGGCGAGCATCTTCTGGCGAAGGTCGCTGAGGTAGTTCTCGCCCGCGCTCTCCGGTTTGCGGAACAGCTGCAGGCCGCCGACGTGCATGGGGTGTTCGCGGGTCTCGACCATCAGGAACATCGAGTCGGTCACGGGCATCAACGGCATTTTCCGACCACCTTCCGCCACGCCGGGGGCATCGGCGCTCCCCGGAGCCCGAGTCTACGCACGATGCGCCGTTCTCTGCCCGGCACCACATAATTGCTGGTGACAAACGGTGTCCGGTGACGACCGTGCGGTGCTTTCCGCGCGGTGGATACAGTGACAGCCGTGGCAGGACGGACTGGTGCTCAGCATCTGGGCGACGCGCTGAAGGCACTCGGGACCGAAGTCGTGTTCGGGCTCCCGGGTGTGCACAACCTGCCGCTGTGGGAGGCGTTGGCGGAAACGGGAATCCGGATCGTCGGTGTCCGGCACGAACAGACCGCCGGCTACGCGGCCGACGGTTATGCCCGCGCCACGGGAAAACTCGGGGTCGCGCTCGTCACGACCGGGCCGGGCGCGGCCAACACACTCGGCGCCGTCGGCGAGGCGATGGCCTCGGCCGCGCCGATCATGGTGGTCGCCACCGACATCCCGTCCACGCTCAAGCGCCCCGGTGTGGTGCGCGGTGTACTGCACGAAACCTCGGACCAGCAGGCGATGTTCGCGCCCGTGACCAAGGCCGGGTTCACGGTGCACCGCGCCGACCAGATCGGCACCACCGTGCACCGCGCGTCGCGGCTCGCGCTGATGCCGCAGACGGGCCCGGTGTACCTCGGCATCCCGACCGACTACCTGCGCGAGACCTCGGAGCCGAGCGGGCCGCCGAAGCCGCTGGCCGAGCGGGTGCTCGACCTGCCGGACCTGGCCCGCGCGGCCGAGTTGCTGGGCAACGCCCGGCGTCCGCTGATCTGGGCCGGTGGTGGTGCGCTGCGGTCGGAGGCGGGCGAGGCCATCGGCAACCTGGCCGAGCGCCTGGCCGCGCCGGTGATCACCACGTTCGCCGCGCGCGGGCTGCTGCCGCTCGATCACCCTTGCCTGGCCCCGAATCCCGTCCACGCGCCGGAAGTCGGCGAGCTGTGGGACGAGGCCGACGTGGTGCTCGCCATCGGCACCGACTTCGACGGCCTGATGACGCAGAACTGGCTGATGCCCGCGCCGCGCAAGCTCATCGCCGTGAACGTGGACGCCTTCGACGCGGCGAAGAACTACAAACCGGACATCACGTTGGTGGGTGATGCCCGCCGGGTCGTCGAGTCGCTCAAGCCCGCGAGTCGTTCCGGCCTCGACGAGCTGACCGTGCGGCTCGCGTCGATCGGCCGCCGCGTGCGCCAGCGCGTGCGCACCGAGGAGCCGCAGGCCGCCGATTTCCTGTCCACTTTGGAGGAAGTGCTCCCGGAGACTTCGATGCTGGTCACCGACATGTGCGTGGCCGGGTACTGGGTCGGCGGGTTCCACCGGGTGCGCGCGCCGCGCAAGCTCGCCTACCCCATGGGCTGGGGCACGCTCGGCTACGGCTTCCCCGCGTCGCTCGGCGCCGCCGCCGGCGGGAACGGCCGGATCGTCTGCGTGACCGGCGACGGCGGTTTCCTCTACGGCGTGGGTGATCTCGCCACACTCGCCGAGGAGCAGCTGCCCGTGACGGTCGTGGTCGTCGACGACGGCGGGTACGGCATGCTGCGCTACGACCAGGGCCAGGAAGGTCTGCCGCACCGCGGGGTCGACTGGGACAGCCCGGATTTCGTCGGGCTGGCGCGGTCGTTCGGGGTGCATGCCGACCGCGTGTCCGGTTTCGGGCGGGCGTTCCGGCGGCTGCTGAGCGAGTTCATCGAGTCCGGCGAGCCCAACGTGCTGGTGGTGCGCGCGAAGCTGAAACCGCCGGTCAACACCTCGCCCCGGTGGCCGCGCAAGCCTCGCTGAGGGGCCGCCGGCGGATCACGCCGAAGGGACCGTCTACACCGGACTGGAGCGAGGCCTACGGCGCTCGCCACGGCCGCGAGCTCGACGCCGTGGCGGTTCGACGGGCGCGGTGCTGTCGAACCACCTGGGCATCCGCTGAACCTCACGCCGGCGGCTTGATCGCCGGTCCTCCGTCGCCGAGC
The DNA here is from genome assembly GCF_053602515.1 of Amycolatopsis sp. NPDC004368. Taxonomy (NCBI): domain Bacteria; kingdom Bacillati; phylum Actinomycetota; class Actinomycetes; order Pseudonocardiales; family Pseudonocardiaceae; genus Amycolatopsis; species Amycolatopsis sp. NPDC004368. The sequence continues at coordinate 36,787 of NZ_JBSGDT010000015.1, forward strand.
TTCTTCCTCCGGGCGAACCAGCCGTCGCGCAGCTCGCCGGTGAGTTCCTCGTGCCGGGTTACCAGCACCCGCACAGCCTCCTCGTCGGGAACGTCGTAGGGCGCGATCTTGTACAGGTACGCCGTCGCGTCGCGTTCCAGGGAGAAGCGCAGGCGCACGTACTCGATCCAGTCGTCGTGGAAGCCCAGCACCGTGCGGATCGTCGTCGCGATCAGGACCAGCGCGCCGGCGATCGCGCTGAACGCCACGTCCCACCGCAGCGCCGCGAACACCGGCACCGCCGCGGCGCAGGCCACGCCGACGAACTCCGTGGTCACGTAGTGGATGCGGCTGCGGCGGGCGTGGTCGCAGAACCACACCCACCGCCGCACCACCACTTCCGGCAGCGGTTTCCCGTTGCGGGTCGCGGTGATCATCCAGTGTTCGGCCGGCAGGGCCTCCGTCGACGCCATGCCGTATTCTCCCGCGACGGCGTGGCGCGGGGGAATGGTTCGGACCGAGTCAGCACGTCACCGTCGCGTCGGCCCAGTCGGCGTGGTCGGTGTTGTTCCCGTCGCCACCATCGGTGACCACGAGGTCCAGCGCCTGTACCCCGTTCACCGGCACGTCGAGCGGCTGCGCGGCGGTGCCGTGGCGGAAGACGTCGGTAGTGGACAGCGTCTTTCCGTCACCGCGCACCTCGAACGTCACGCTGCCGGTGGCGAATTCGTCGTCGAGGCCCACCACGGCGTGGAACGTCTGGCATCCGCCACCCAGGTACACCCGGACCAGCGACGGCGCGTGCGCCCCGAGCCCATCCGCATACACCTGCCCGTTGATCGTGATCGGGTTGCCGTCACCCGCCTGGTTCTCGCCGTTGCTGGTGCCGCGCTCCACCGGCCCCCAGCCGTTTTCGGTCAGCAGGAACGGTGCCTTCGACATCGGCGTCACCCCCGGCGCGAACGGCGTCACGACCGGTCCGCTCGCGCCGGCCGACAAGGTGCGCCGGCCCCAGCCCGTGAAGTACGTGGCTGTCGCCGACATCGCGACCTGCGCACCCGGCTTCACGGGCTTCACCGTCACCGACTTTTCCCACGCCTTACCAGGTGCGACCGCAGGCACACTCACGTCGCCACGCCCTTCGAGCTGCCACCCCGAAGGTGCCGACACCGTGACGTGTGCCGCAACCAGGGGCGTGCTTCCGTCGTTGGTCAGGCGCAGCTTCGCCGTGAACGGCTTGCCTGCTGGAAAGTAGGAGCCGGCGTCGAGCGACAGCGTCGCCGCGGGCGCCGCGGCCGGGAACTTCGCGGGCCACACCCGGAACACGGCCGACCCGTGGCTCGGCACGGTCGCGCGCAGCGTCCCGGCACTCTCCGTCTCCGCACCCGTCCACAGGTCCCGCACCCGGAAATCCCGTCCGGACAACCCGATCTCCGCCGCGCTGCTCGCCATCGTCGCCGCGGAGATGCCCCGGTTGAACAGCACCACGGCGGCCGAACCGTCGGACATCGGCTTGGTCCACACCTCGGTGTCGCCGTCGTCGCGGACCTTGTGGCCCTGCACGCCGGCCCAGTCCTGGTCGAGGGCGATGATGTCCTTGTTCGCCAGGATCTGCTTCGTCGCGGCCGGCATCGAGCGCACGTCGTTGCCCGCCAGCAGCGGCGCGTTCATCAGCGACCAGAGCGCGAAGTGCGAGCGGTACTCGGCGTCGGTCATGCCGCCGTTGCCGATCTCGAGCATGTCGGGGTCGTTCCAGCCGCCGGGCCCGGAATACTTCTCGAGCCCCACCTGCTGGTCGAGGATGCCGGTCATGCTGGTCCAGTTGTCGCTGATGTCGCCGGTGGTGCGCCACAGCTGCGCGCCCGACGTCTTACCCCACAGCCACGGCTGGTTCTCGCCCCACTCGCACAGCGCGTAGATCATCGAACGGCCGGTTTTCTTGATCGCTTCGCCCATCTTCGTGTAGCGCTCGATGGCGGGGCGGCCCTCGTTGTTGCAGTTGTCGTACTTGAGGTAGTCGACGCCCCAATCGGCGAAGGTCTGCGCGTCGACGTCCTCGTGATCGAGAGCGCCGGGCATGGTCTTCGCGCAGGTCTGGGTGCCGGCGCTGGTGTAGATGCCGAGCTTGAGGCCCTTGGCGTGCACGTAGTCGGCCAGTGCCTTGATGCCGCTGGGAAAGCGTTCGTGGTTGGGCTCGAACTTGCCCTCGGCGTTGCGGTTCTGCTCGGCCCAGCAGTCGTCGATGTTCACGTACTGGTAGCCGGCGTCCTTGAGCCCGGTGGCCACGATCGCGTCGGCGGTCTCGCGGATGAGCTCTTCGTTGATGTCGCAGCCGAACTTGTTCCAGCTGTTCCAGCCCATCGGCGGCAGTGTGCCGGACTCCTGCTGGGCGGCGAACGGGCTGGGCGCCGCTTCGGCGCTCGCGGTGGTGAGGACGGTGGCCAGGCCGGTGGTCAGACAGGCTGCCGCCAGCAGGCTCACAAGACGACGCATGGATTCCTCCTGAACTACTCAAAGCAGCACAGATTTACTCAGAAATCAACAGGAGTGAACGCTTCACGTCAATGGGCCGTTGGTAGGTAATCCATTGGCCGGGAGGTAGAAAGGGAGGCGTAGGTCCGCGACGACGCCCCGAGGAGCCGCCCATGCCCGAGGTCCGCCCGCTCGACGGTCTCAAGGTCGTCGACTTGTCCCGGATCCTGGCGGGGCCGTACTGCACGCAGTACCTCGGCGAGATGGGTGCCGACGTCGTCAAGGTCGAGCCGCCCGGCCACGGTGACGACACGCGCCTGTGGGGCCCGCCGTTCGTCGGCGACGAGGCCGTGTACTTCCTGGCGGCCAACCGCAACAAGCGCGGGATCGTGCTCGACCTCAAGTCCGAGCGCGGCCGCGAGGCGGTGCGCCGGCTGGTGGCCAACGCGGACGTGCTGGTCGAGAACTTCCGCCCGGGCACGCTGGAGAAGTGGGGCCTGTCGTACGCCTCGCTGTCCGAGCTGAACCCGCGGCTGATCCACGTGTCGATCACGGGCTTCGGCCAGACAGGCCCCTACCGCGACCGGCCGGGGTACGACCTCGTCGCGCAGGCGCTCGGCGGCGTGATGGGGCTGACCGGCGAGCCGGACGGCGCGCCCGCCAAGGTGGGCCTGCCCGTGGCGGATCTGAACGCCGGCACGTGGGCGATCATCGGCGTGCTCATGGCGCTGCAGGCCCGGCACACGACCGGGCGCGGCCAGTACCTCGACGTTTCGCTGCTCGACGCGCAGCTCGCCTGGCACAGCTACGCCGCCGGCGCGCACTTCTACGACAAGCCGCGGCCGCGCCGGATGGGTTCGGCGCACCCGAGCATCGTGCCGTACCAGGCCTATCACGTGTCGGACGGCTGGCTCGTGATCGCCGTCGGCAGCGAGAAGCTGTGGCGGGCGTTCTGCGGTGTGGTGGGGCTCGACATCGCTTCGGACCCGCGCTTCGTGACGAACGCCGCCCGCGCCGCGCACCGGGACGAGCTCAACGCGTTGCTGGAAGAAGTGCTGATCACGCGCACGGTCGACGACTGGATGAAAGCGCTCGACGCGGCGAGCATCCCGGCCGCGCCGATCAACGACATCGACGACGTGTACGCCGACCCGTGGACCGCCGCGCGCGACCAGGTCGTGCGGCTACCGCACCCGACCATCGGCACCTACCTCGGCACCGGCTTCCCGGTGAAGGCCTCGGACACGCAGCCGCGGCCGACGTCGGCACCGCCGGTGCTCGGCCAGCACACCGCCGAGGTGCTGGCGGAACTCGGTTACTCGGAAGCCGAGATCGCGGAATTTTCGTCGTGACAAGGAGGATTCGCATGGAAAACCCGCTGTGGCACCCGTTCGCGGACATGGGCGCCGTGGACGGCGACCGCTTCGTGATCACGCGCGGCTCGGGCTCCTACGTGTGGGACGACGCCGGCCGCCGCTACTTCGACGCCACGGCCTCGCTCTGGTACGCGAACTTCGGCCACGGGCGGCCCGAGATCACCCAGGCCGTGACAGCGCAGCTGGAAAAACTGGACTCCTACAACCTGTTCGGCTACTACGCGAACGAGCCGGCGCTGGAGCTCGCGGCCCGGCTGTCGTCGCTCGCGCCCGTGCCCGGCTCGAAGATCTTCCTCGGCTCCGGCGGCGGTGACGTCGTTGATACGGCGGTGAAGATCGCCCGCGCCCACTTCGCCCACACCGGACGCCCGGAGAAGACCCACATCATCGGCCGCACGCAGGGCTACCACGGCACGCACGGTTTCGGCACCGCGGTCGGCGGGATCGCCGTGAACGCCGAAGGCTTCGGGCCGCTGGCGCCGGGCTTCTCGCACGTAGCCTACGACAGCGTCGCTGACCTGGAAGCCGAGATCCTGCGCGTCGGCGCCGATCGGGTCGCCGCCTTCTTCTGCGAACCGGTGATCGGCGCGGGCGGCGTGCTGCTCCCGCCGCCCGGCTACCTGGAAGGTGCGGCGGAGGTCTGCCGGCGCCACGGCGTGCTCTTCGTCGCCGATTGCGTGATCGCCGCGTTCGGCCGCCTCGGCACCTGGTTCGGCATCGACCGCTGGGACGTCCGGCCGGACATGGTCACCACCGCCAAGGGCCTCACCGGCGGCACGATTCCCTTGGCCGCGCTGCTGGTCTCGCCGGAGGTCGCGGCGCCCTTCTTCACCGGCTCGCCGGGCGCGCCGGTGCTTCGGCACGGAGCCACGTATGCCGGGCACCCCGTCGCGTGCGCCGCGGCACTGGCCACTTTGGACATCTACGAGAAGGACGCCCTCATCCTGCGCGGGCAGGAACTGGAGAAGCCCCTGGCGGACGCGCTGGCGGAGGCGGCTTCGCACCCGTTGGTGGGGGAGGTCCGAGCCGGCCTCGGGTTCCTGGCGGCGGTGGAGCTTTCGGCCGACCTGTTGGCTGTTGACCCGGGTGCGCCCGGGCGATTGCAGCGGCTGGTGCGCGAAGAGGGTGTCTTGGTGCGGCCGGTGGCGAAGGGGATCGTGGTGTCTCCGCCGTTGGTCGCGGAGTCGGCGGAACTCGATCTCCTGGCGGCGGCGGTTCCCGCGGCGCTGGCTCGGTTGCGGGGCTGAGGGTTCGGTTGCGGCGGTCTCGGTCACCTTGTCGAGGTGCCCCAGACCGTGCGGGCCGATGGGTGCGGCTTCCGTCATGGCCGGGCGGTCAGGTACAGGACGGCGTAGCAGGCCGGCCAATGCTCGACCAGGTAGTCGCTCCCACTGACGTGGTCGAGCTCCGGCGTGGCGTGGGTTTCCGCGGCGGCGCGCATGAGCGGCACCCGTGGGTCCTGCGCGGGCAGACTGTCGGCGAGCCGCAGCCAACACCAGGCGCGGCTGAGGTTGAGGCCGTGCAGGTGGGCGAGCTGGCCGTCGCTGTCGTCGGAGGTGGTGGCGGGGGTGAGGAGCGCGTCGGGGAGATCGGGAAGGAACCGGTCGAACCAGGCGACGAACTCGGCCGGCTGCAGCAGGGCCGCCTGCAGCTCGGCTTCGGTGAGGGCGGCCGACAGGAAATCGGCGCCGGAGGGTTCCCACTGCCCGGGGTAGTCGGCGTCGCTGCTGAACCACCGCTCGGCCGCGTCCCCGATGGCGGCCAGCAACTTGCCGTCGCCCGCTTCGGCGCGGCTTCTGGCGTAAGGCAACGCGCGCGAGAGGCCGAAGGCACTGTTGTTGTGCGCGCCGGTCCGCACCGGGTAGATCTGGTTGGGCAACCAGCGCAGGAAGGCCTCGGTGACCGCTTCGGACAACGGTTCGAGGTTCGCCGCCCACGATCGAGCGGCAGGGTCGTCCCAGGTTGCGATTTCGTGGTGCAGCATCAGGGCCCAGCCCCAACCGTACGGCCGGGCCCGCGATCCGTGGGTACGAAACGATTCCGCCTCGCCCGCCAGCGCTTCGGCGGTGAGGTGCTCGTCGAGCGCGGCGGTGATGTCGCCTGCGGGGATGGCGTCCGGGGTGGTGCGGAGCAGGCGGACCAGGAGCCAGTGCATCTCCACGCAGGAATGCCAGTCGTAGCAACCGTGGAAGGCGGGGTACAGGTCCCTCGGGCGGTTCGGGAAGTCCCCGGGAAAGCGCATCGTGGTGCGGATGTCGCTGGGGAACTCGGTTTTGATGGTGCGCAGTGCCACAGCACTGAACTCGCCGGCTCGGGAATTCAGCTGGGTCGCTCGCGTGGACGTCATGCCGTACGGTCCCTCCCACCACCGGACAGATCGCACCGGCGATCACCGGCCGACCTCACGCATCCCCCCACACCCACCTCCAGGACGGCAAGTGAGTTCTCGCCGCGACGGGCCATCGCCTTGCATGGCCTCACGTGACAAGACGCCGACGCGATTGGCAAGATCCCGCACTCACTGGCATGGCCCGAACGTGACCGGCAAGATCCCGCTACGAGTGGCAGGTTTTTCGCACTCCTCGCATGAAACTTGCCGCCCTTGTGGGCAAGACTCAGTTCCGAGTGGCAAGACTTCGACTTCAGCGGCAAGCCGAGCTCTTGGCCGGCAGGATCCCAACGTGCCTGGCAAGACCCAACGCATCTGGCAAGACCCAACGCACCTGGCCACACCGCCAACTCGCCTGCCGTAACACCGATGTGCCTGGCATGACGCCGACCCGAGTGGCAAGGCGCCACTCGGCGTGGCAAGTCGCGTCGCGCGACGGCAAGGTCGGGTGCGGAGTGGCAAGTCTCGGCGTCGCCAGCCATCCCGATGTTGCCCCCGGCCTCGGCCCCGAGGGGGTGACGGTCAGCCCGCGGTGGCAAACCAACCGGCCCAGCCCCGTCACCCGATGCAGAACTCGTTCCCCTCCGGATCCGCCAGCGTGATCCACCGGTTCGGTCCCTGCGACCCCCGGTGCAGGAACGTCGCACCCCGGGCCTGGAGTTTGGCGAACTCCTCCTCCATGTTCTCCGCCCCGCCCACGCGGACGTCGAAGTGGAGGCGGTTCTTCACCGTCTTCCCCTCCGGCACCTCCTGGAACAGCACGCGCCGCGAAGTCTCCGGGTGGGAGATCGCGGCGCCCGAGCGCCAGACCAGGGTGCCGCGGTGCACGGTGGTGTCGTCCTCCGACGCGTAGCCCTTCGCGATCATCTCGCGGATGAAGGCCTCGTCGCTGGGCTCGACGGTCCAGCCGAGGGTCTCGGCCCACCAATCGGCCTGGGTGTGCGGTTCCGCGGAGTCCACGGTCACCTGGAAGTCATACGCCATACCGGCACGTTAACCACCGACCCCGACATTTTCGGCAACCCAGGCAGCCCAGGCACCCCAGGCAGCCCAGGCACCCCGGACTCGCCCGTGACATCGGTGAACGCCCACTTGTCGACGCCGCCGCCCATGATTTCGGCGTAGCGGCGGGCGCCGTCGGCGTTGGCGAAGCGCACCTGCTGGCCGTTGGTGAGGTGGGTGATCTTGACTGCCACGCGTGCCTCCATAACGCAGAAAACCCCTGGTGCCGGCCCGCGGAGCTTCCCCCTCCGGGGCCGGCCCGACCAGTAGAACACGTGTTCGAAGCCGCCCGCAAATCGGGTCCCCCTGCTGGGCGACGCAAGTCCCCCGGAGGGGTAACGGCGCTGGTCAGCGGATCATCGCGACGCGCGGCCAGCGGTCCAGCCCGCGGGCCGCTTCGGCGGCGCGGATGGCCCGCAACGACGGTCCCCACGCCGCCGCCGGTAGCTCCCGGAAGCCGAGTCGCTCGTAGTACGGCGCGTTCCACGGCACGTTGCGGAAGGTCGTCAACGTGACCGCCGGCAGGCCCCTCGCCGAGGCCCACGACCCGGCCACCGCCAGCAGCTCCCGACCCAGCCCGCGCCGCGCGAAGGACGGCAGCACCGACACCTGCTCGACGTGCGCGTTGCCGTCCACGACGTCCGCGATCAGGTACGCCACCACGAAGCCGAGCGAGACCACCCAGCACCGCCCGTCGGCCTGGTACGGCTCCAGCTCAGCCACCGAAAACGGTTCGTCATCGGCGACCGGCGCCATCCCGATGTCCCGGAACGGCTCCCCGGCGGCGACCTCGATCGCACCGAGCACGGACAGATCCTCGGGCCGGGCGAGTCTGATCATCCGCCATTCCTACCCGCTACACCGAATACGACGAAACTGCTTTCTGGATACGCTCCGCATACACCTGCAACGCACTGATCGCCTCGGCTCGCGCCGCGTCGCTGATGCGCGCGGCAGGCCCGACGAGCGACAGCACGCTCGGCCGCGCCCGCCCCGTTTCCACGGGAACCGAACACGCCCACACGCCGTCTTCGATCTCGCCCCAGCTCTGCGTGTAGCGGTTCGCCAGCGCGAGCTTCAGCTCCTCCCGCACCTCGATCCCGTGTTCGCGCGCGATCTCCGCGACGCGCTGCTCGCGTTCGACGTCGGGCAGCAGGGCGAGCAGCATCTTGCCGGTCGCGCCCGCGCCGAGGGGGATGGAGTGCCCGGGCTGGAACGTGAAGCGCATCGCGCGGTCGCACTCGACCCGGTCGGTGCACACGGCCAGGTCGCCGAAGTGCTGGAACAGCAGGATCGTCTCGCCGAGCTCGCGCGAGGCCTCCTCCATGGTCGGGCGGGCGATCCGGGCGACGTCGTTGGCCAGCCGCGCGGCGCGCGCGAGCGGCATGACCTGGCTGGTGACGTGGTAGCGGCCTGAGCGAGCCTCTTCGAGCAGCTGCAGTTCCTTGAGGAGCTGCACGTACCGATAAGTGGTGGCGACCGGGCTGCCGATCACCTCGGCCAGTTCGGCGACGCTCGCTTCCCACCGGTGCTCGGAAAACGCGAGCAGCACTTGCAGAACCTTGCGCGAACTACTCGTGCCTGCCGTTCGGCGAGGCCCGGCCGAGCTTTCTTCCGACGGCGGCATTCGAAATCCTCTTCGTGGTCTGCGACCCGACTCGCGAACACGACAAGTCAGCAAATTACCACAGCGCCACAACAATCGCCCGCGCTCAATTCACCGCGGGTGATCGGCACCTTTCGCGACCAGGAACGGCGTGAGCAGTCCCGGCACGGTCGCGTCGACGAGCGCGAGGCCGTCGCTCTCGCCGACGTCCACCACGTGGTAGCGCCCGCGGCCCGCCGCGATGGGCGCCACCACCGTGACGAGCCCGGCGCGCCGCTGGAACCACGAGCGGGACACGACGATCCCGGTGAGCCCGTCGCGCCGCACGGCCACCGTCGTGCGCGCCAGCGAGCCCGAACGCGTGACGAGGTAGCGGCCGGTCAGCGCGTGGCCCAGCGTGCGGTAACGATCCCAGCCCACCAGCACCGCGAACGGCACCAGCACCAGCGCCAGCTGCCACGGCCAGTCCGGCAGCGCCCCGGCCCACGCCAGCAGGAACAGCGCCGCCGCCGGCACCAGCACGCTCGTCAACGCCCGCGTCACCCGTCGGTTCAACGCCTGCCTCGGGTGCCGCACGAGCGCCGCGCCCGCCACGTCCTCGCCCAGCACCTCACCCGCGACCTCACGCACGCGGGCCACCGGCGCGGGCGGCAGCAACAGCCCGCCACCCTTGTCGGCGCCCTTGCCCTCGCGCAGGCCGGCGGCCACCGCCACGCACTTCGCGCCCCCGGCCAGCCGCAACGGCAGCGGCTCCTTCAGCTCGACGCCCCGCAGCCGGTCCTCCTCGATCGACACCGACCGCGTGGTCACGAGCCCACGCCGGATGTGCAGCGTGCCGCCCGGTTCACGGGTGAGCCGGAAGTTCCAGAACGACAGCACGTAACCGCCGACTGACAGCACCGACACGAGCACCAGCAGCCCGATCGCGGCCGAAAGCACCGTGAGCCACAGCGGCTCCTGGGCCACGCGGTCGGCGAGGTCGCGCAGCGGTCCGTAGCGCACCGGGTCGAGGTTCAGCTCGTGCGCGAAGTGGTAGACGGTGCCGAGCATCGCGCCCACCACCGCGATCCCGGACAGCGTGAACGGCGCGTACCGCAGCCACTTCCGGTCCACCGCTGCGACGAGCTGCTCCGGCGGGGCGGCGACGTCGGGCGTTTTCCGGTGCAGCAACAGTGTGCGCAACCGTTGCGCTTCCTCGCGCCGGACCGCGTCGAGCACCAGCTCGTCCTTGCCCGGCCCCTTGCCCTGCGAATGCCGGCCGGTGCCGATCCGCACCGCGGCCAGGGAGAACAGCCGGTGCTTCGGTTCCGAGACCACGTCGACGGTGCGGATCCGGTCGCGCGGCACGGCCCGTTGCTTGCGCAGCAGCAGCCCGGTGCGCCATTCCACCTGCGTCGCGGTGACGCGATAGCGCGAGGTGAGGCAGTGCGAGATGCCGGCGGCGATCGTCAGAGCGGTGAACCCCAGCCCGATCCACTGCCAGCTGTTGCCCGAGCCCAGCACGAGCGCGCCGACGAGCACGGGCAGCGACCGCACCAGGTCGAGCACCGGCCGGATCAGCAGCATCCGCAGGTCGAGCCGGTGCCACGGGGCTTCGGCCGTGCCCTCCGCGGAGTCCTCGGTGAGCGGCAACGCCGTGCTCACGTCGCATCACCACGCACGGCCTGCGTGGTGCGCGTGAGCTCGTCGGCCAGCGCCACGGCCCGGTCGTGGTCGAGGCCGGAAATCCGCAGCGGCCCGGCGGCCGACGCCGTGGTCACGGTGATCCGGGCCAGCCCGAACAGCTGCTCCAGCGGGCCGCGTTCGATGTCCACGGTCTGGATCCGCGAGATCGGCGCGATCCGCCACTCCTGTTTCAGCCAGCCGGCCTGCGTGTACACGGCGTCGGCGGTGACCTCCCACCGGTGCACGCGGTAGCGCCACTGCGGCATCACGAGCAGGTGCAGCGGCCCGAGCACGCAGCAGACCACGAACGTCACGGAGAGCCACGACGGCGGGTCGTCGCTCGTCGCCACCACCACGGTGTGCACGCCGATCACCACGAGCCAGCCGATCGCGGCCGACGCCGTCCAGTGGCCGATGGCCTTGCGGCTCACCCGGTGCTCGGGTGGCCGAAGGCTCAGGCTCAGCGCGGTCCGTTCTTCTGCGGTCACCTGCTCAGCGTGCCCGAACCGCCGTGATCCTGGCCACGACAGGTGTCACTGCGCCCCGATCCGGGTCCCCGGTGAGTGCGGGAGCGTTACCAACCGGCCAGAAGCAGGCCGGCCCCCACACGACACGTAACCGTTGCCGCGAAGCCAATCGGCCGTGGCTGTGGTCGGTTGGTAACGATCGGCACAGTACTATTTCGGCCGCGGGCGGGATGGATTCACGGCAGTGCCGCGTTCCACCTGAGGAGGCCTGTGCACGACAGCTATCAGCAGGAGGATCCGGTGGGATTCGATCCCGAGGAACTGTACGAGGTGGACTCGGACGTCCCCGACCTGGACGGAGCCGTGCTCCTGCACTTCTTCGACGGTTTCATGGATGCGGGCTCCACCGGCAGGCTCGTCGCCGACCACCTGACCAGCGAGGTCGAGAACCGCGTCATCGCGCGCTTCGACGTCGACCGCCTCATCGACTACCGCTCCCGCCGCCCGCCGATGACCTACGCGGTGGACCACTGGGAAGACTACGAGGCTCCTGAGCTGGCCGTTCGCCTCCTCCACGACACCGACGGCATCCCGTTCCTGCTGCTGTCCGGCCCCGAGCCCGACCACGAGTGGGAGCGTTTCGCCACCGCCGTGAAAAGCCTGGTCGAGCGCTGGGGTGTGCGGCTGACCGTCGGTTTCCACGGCATCCCGATGGGCGCCCCGCACACACGCCCGCTCGGCGTCACCGCCCACGCCACGCGCGAAAGCCTCATCGGCGGCGACCACCAGCCGCTGCCCAACCGCATGCAGGTGCCCGGGAGCGTTTCCGCGCTGCTGGAGTACCGCCTCGGCGAATGGGGCCACGACGCGATGGGCTTCGCCGCCCACGTGCCGCACTACCTCGCGCAGTCGGCCTACCCGTCGGCGGCGCTGCTCGTGCTCGAGTCCGTGGAGCGCGCCACCGGCCTGCACCTGCCGGACGGCGAGCTGCGCGTGGCCGCCCAGGTCGCCACGGCCGAGATCGACCGCCAGGTCGCCGAGTCCGACGAGGTCGCCGACGTCGTGCGGGCGCTGGAGCGCCAGTACGACACGTTCGTCGAGGCCTCGGGCCGCGACAGCCTGCTGGCCGAGTCGCAGGAGCACATGCCGACGGCCGAGGAGCTCGGCTCGCAGTTCGAACGTTTCCTGGCCGAGCAGGGCGGCGGGGACTCACCGGAGCGCTGAGCCTCGGGGTGGGTCAGTCGTGGGCCCGCCTGCGCCCGGTGCGGTACGCGATCGCGGCCGAGCGGACCGTCTGCCAGGCCCACCACATTCGGTTCGTCATGGTCGCCACCATCCCATGGTCGGGTCCGGGGGTTTCGGGCAAGCTGCCAACCGGGGTGCGGCGGGTGACGTTCGGAGCACGGGCAGCCACCAGTCCGCTCATCGGTACACAGTGGACGCTTGCCGTTACCCGCCGGTAAACCCGTCGGGTCGTTGTGGTGCCCGGTTGACGTATATCGTCCCGGGATGACCCAGCCGCACGAAGATCGTTTCACGGCAAGGACTCTGGGCGAGGCTCTGCGGCGGAGAGCCGCTCTGGTGCTGCGCCGGGTCGCCACCCGTCTGCACGACCCCTACACCGATCAGCTGAACCGGATGCGCGACGAGCTTCGCGAGGAGATCGTCCGCCAGGGTGACCGATTGCTCGATCGGGTGGTGGAATTCGAAATCCGCAGCCGCCGCGACATCGTGTACGCCGGCGACCAGGACGCGGCGCTCGAGAGCAACGTGTTCGCCCGCGAGAACCTCATCGGCGCTCGACATTTCGGCAGCCCGCCCGAGACGCTCAAATTCGCGTTGTCGCTGGCTCCGACCGGTGGCATGGCGCTGGAGTTCGGCGTCGCGTCGGGCAACACGCTGCGCACCATCGCGGCCGCCCGCGGCGGTGTCGAGGTCTACGGCTTCGACTCGTTCGAAGGCCTGCCCGAGGCGTGGCTCAACGGCATGCCCGCCGGCGCCTTCGCCCGCGACGACCTGCCCGACGTGCCGGGCGCGGAACTCGTCGTCGGCCTCTTCAACGACAGCCTGCCGGGATTCCTGGAAAAGCACCCGGGCCACGTCGATTTCCTGCACGTGGACGGCGATCTCTACAGCTCCGCGAAAACGGTGCTCGAAAACGTCGGCCCGCGCCTGCGTCCGGGCAGCATCGTGCACTTCGACGAGTTCTTCAACTTCCCCGGCTGGAAGCGCCACGAGTACCGCGCGTGGATGGAACACGTCGAGAAGACGGGCGTCGAGTTCACCTACGAGGCCTACACCTACAACGACAACCAGGTGACCGTGCGCATCACCGGGGTGCCGGGGTACCAGGCGCCTTAACGCGAAAAACAGCCGTCCTCGTTCACGGGCCCGATCGAGGGCAGGACCAGACCGCACAGGTACCCGTCGACCCAGTGGCCGTTGCCGGTGAGGTTCGTGCCGAGCCGCAGGAGCGGCGCGAGCGCTTTCACCCCGCGGGCGAGGGAATCCTGGTTGCGCTGCAACAAGGACGTGAGCCGGTCGAGGTCGGCCAGCGTGGGACCGAGTGTGCGGTCGTTGTCGGCGACGAGGCCGGAGAGCTCGGTGGCGAGGCGCCGCGAGCCGTCGAGCAGGGTGGAGATGGCGGACTCGCGTCGGGACACCTCGGCGAGCAGGCGGTTGCCGTCGGCGAAGAGCCGTTGTACTTCGGCGTCGCGGTCGGCCAGGGTCGAGGAGACGGTGCGGGTGTTGGCCAGCAGCGACGTCAGCTGCGCGTCGCGAGAGGCGAGGGTGTCGGACAGGCGCGAGAGGCCGCTGAGCGCCACGCGGACGTCGGCGGGGGTGTCGGCGAAGGTGGTGGCGAGGGCGTCGAAACTGTGCGCCAGCTGCGCCGTGTTGATGCCGTCGACGGTGGCGGAGAGCTCGCGGAACGCGTCGAGCACGTCGTAGGGCACGGTGGTGCGCGAGCTCGGGATCGGCACGTCCGGGTCGAGCGAGCCGGTGCCCGCGGGGTCGAGCGCGAGGTACTTCTGGCCCAGCACGGTCTTCAGCTTGATGGCCGCGGTGGTGGCGTCGCCGAGCCAAGCGTGACTGACTTCGAAGGCCACGCGCACGCGGGCGCCGTCGAGCGTCACCGCCGACACGCGACCGACCTCGACGCCGGCGATGCGCACGTCGTTGCCCTCGCGCAGCCCGGCGGCCTCGGTGAACTCGGCCGCGTAGGTGGTGCCGTCGCCGAGCACCGGCAGGTTCCGGGCGTTGAGCGCGGTGACGACGCCGAGGGTCAGCACCGTGAGCCCCACCAGCGCGGTGCGGACGGGGTGGTGGGCGTGCATGGGTGCACCGTGCCGCAGACCGCGGGGTGAGGCCAGTCACACAACACCATCGGCGGACGCGGGGTGGGTTCGGCCGGGAACGGCGGCGGGTACTTTTCGGCGGAACGTTCGAACCCCGGCGGAAGGTGGCACGACGTGGCGCACACGCGGGTCTACCGCGAAGGCGTGCTGGTCGACGAGGACTTCCCGGTGGAGGAGATCTCCGACCACCTGCGGGACCCGGCCACCACCGTCTGGCTCGACTTCTGCGAGCCGACCGAAAGCGATCTCGAGGCGATCAGGGACGAGCTCGGCCTGCACGCGCTGGCCATGGAGGACGCGGCCGAGGAGCACCAGCGGCCCAAGTTCGACCGCTACGACACGCATTCCTTCCTCATCGCGTACTCGGCGCACTTCGACGTGGACACCGGCGTCGTCACGAAGTCGGAGCTCGCCGCGTTCGTCACGAAGCAGGCGCTCGTGACCGTGCGCAAGGACGACGGGTTCGACATCGATGCCGTGGCCCAGCGCTGGGACTCCTCGGCCGACCTCGCGAAGTCGGGCGTCGCGTTCCTGCTGCACGGCCTGCTCGACTACATCGTCGACGGGCACTTCGACAGCGTGCAGGCGCTCGACGAACAGATCGAAGCGCTCGAGGACCTCGTGTTCGCCGAGCGCCCCGACCAGCGCGAGCTGCAGCGCCGCTCGTTCCTGCTGCGCAAGAGCCTCACGGCGCTGCGCCGGGTGGTGCTGCCCATGCGCGAGGTCGTGAACACGGTGATGCGGCGTGACCAGCACCTGGTCGACAGTGTCATGATGCCGTACTTCCAGGACGTCTACGACCACGTGCTGCGTGCGTCGGAGTGGACCGAGTCGTTGCGCGATCTGGTGGCGACCGTGCGCGAGACGCAGCTGAACCTGCAGGGCAACCGGCTCAACACGATCATGAAGAAGGTGACCAGCTGGGCCGCGATCATCGCGGTGCCCACGGCGGTGACCGGGTTCTACGGGCAGAACGTGCCGTACCCGGGGTTCCAGACCAGTTCGGGGTTCTGGGTGTCCACAGTGGCCATCGTGCTGCTCTCGGTGGGTCTCTACGCCTCGTTCAAGCGCCGCGATTGGCTGTGATGGCGTTTGGCCCCGCGCGCACCCGGGTAGATCGGGACCGGAAGGGAAATTCACCCGGCTGGGAGGGAAGGCATGCGTGATCTCGGCGCCGGACTGCACCCGGCGGCAGACCTCTTGACCGACGAAAGCGTTGCGCAGCACGAAGAAACTCGGCGCAAGGCGGCTCTCGCCGTCGCGTCGAATGCCCGGGACACCGACGACTGCGCGCTGCTGCTGGAGATGCTGGGGCTGCACGAGGCGAAGAGCCGGCGAGTGGCCTGAGCTCAGCGAGCGGACAGCTTCTGGGCGGCGGCTTCCTGGTCCCGACACAACGTGCACACGAGCTTGCGGCCGATGCACTGGCCTTCGGGGGTCACGAGATGGGCGACGTGCAACGTGGGGTAGCCGCACGTCTCGCACGGGATCGCGGCACTCTCGTGGCTGATCAGTACGCGGATCGGCATCGGGCTCTCCTCTGGCGGAGTCGGGTGGCGTTCGGCTAACCCGTTCGGCCGCACCTCAGTCCTGACAACGCCCGATGTCACCCGTTCGGCCGACAAGATTTCACCCTGGGTGGTCGGCACCTTCGGCTGTCGGTGTCAGGTCCGATACACCTCGACGCCGTCCGCATAGGTGCGCACCACCCGCGTCTCGCCGATTTCCCGGCGCGGGCCGTCGAACGGGTCGCGGTCGAGCACGACCAGGTCGGCGGCGAGGCCGACGGTGAGGGAACCGGTGGTGTCGTCGAGGTGGTTCACAGCGGCGCTGCCCGCGGTGTAGGCGCGCAGGGCCGTCGCAAGCGGCAGCGCTTGGTCCGGCCCGAGCGGCGGCGTCCGCGCGCCGGGCAGGACGCGGTTCACCGCGACGTGGATGGCGGCGAGCGGGTCGGGGCTGCTCACCGGCCAGTCGCTGCCCATCGCGAGTGCGGCGCCGGTCCGCAGCAGATCGCCGAACGGGTACTGCCAGCCGGCGCGCGGAGAGCCGAGGAAGGGCAGCGTGAGCTCGTCCATCTGCGGTTCGTGCGCGGCCCACAGCGCCTGGAGGTTGGCCGTGGCGCCGAGGCGGTGGAAGCGCGGGACGTCGGCCGGGTGCACCACCTGCAGGTGGGCCAAGTGGTGGCGGTGGTCCGAGGCGCCGTTCACGGCGGCGGCGGCTTCGAGTGCGTCGAGCACTTCGCGCACCGCCCGGTCGCCGATCGCGTGGTAGTGGATCTGGAAGCCGGCGGCGTCGAGGGCCTGGGTGACGTCGCGCAGCAGCTCGGGGTCGAGGAAGCCGAGGCCGCGGTTGCCGGTGGGGTGGCCGTGCGCGTCGAGGTAGGGCTCGAGCATGGCGGCGGTGAACGTCTCGACCACGCCGTCCTGCATCACCTTCACCGAGGGTGTGCGGTAGGTGCGGCACTGCTCGGCGGTGGCGGCGCGGATCGCGGTCAGGCTCGCGACCTGGTCTGCCACGCCTTCGGGCGGGCACGAGCGGTCCCACCACAACGCGCCGGTGACTTTCGCGGTGAGCGTGCCGGCGCGGTCGGCGCGCAGGTAGGACGTGTGGGCGTTCGGCCCGGCGCCCGGCACCGCGACCCAGGCGTCCTGCCAGTTCGTGATCCCGTGGGAGTGCAGGTGGCGCTGGGCTTCGGCGAGGGCGGCGTCGAGGTCCTCCTGCGTGTCCGCCGAGGCGAAGCGGGCCACGAGATCGGCGGCACCTTCGTGGAGCAGGCCAGTGGGCTCGCCCTCGGCGTCGCGCTCGATGCGACCGTCGGCCGGGTCGGGGGTGTCGCGGCCGATGCCGGCGAGCGTGAGGGCGGCGGTGCTGACCCAGCTGGAGTGGTGGTCGCGGTTGGGTAGCAGCACGGGGCGATCACCGACGACGGCGTCGAGCGCGGCGCGGTGCGGGCGTCCGCCGGGGAAGGCTTCCATCGCCCAGCCACCGCCGAGGATCCACTCACGGTCGGGGTGCGCCCGGGCGTACTCGCCGATGATGCGCGCGTACGCCTCCGCGGTCTCGGCGCCGGAGAGGTCGCAGCGGATCCGTTCGAGCCCGCCCAGCACGGGGTGCACGTGGGCGTCGCCGAACCCGGGCAGCAGAAGTGCGCCGGCGAGATCCACCACTTCGTCGGCTTTGCGCAGGAACGGCTCCACCGCCCTATCGCCGCCGACGGCCGCGATCCGGCCGCCGGACACGGCGAGGGCCGAGCAGATCGTGCCTGCCGCGTCGGCGGTGAAGACGCGGCCTCCGTGGAACACCGTGGTCGTCATTGCCGAACGGTAATCGTGGTCATCGGTGTGTGCTTGCGTGCCGACCGGTCGTTACGGGAACCGGCGTTGCCCTGCCGAACCAACGTTTACCAAAAGGTGGACGGACCTGGAGAACTGACCAGCGCCGTGACCACATGGGCGAGGGTGGACGTTTTGTCCGAGCTGCTGTCTGGCGTGTCGTCGATCTTGCCCGAAGGTACTCCGTTCGGCCGGTTGGACGGGCAAGATTGCCGTTCTGTGAGCACACTTCGTGACTATCAAACTTCTAACGGAGGAAGGGGTTGGGGCATTCGATGTATCTGGCCTTCGGTCGTAACATCCTGTGTAGCGGAGCAGTCGGGTGAAAACCCGGCTGAGGGGAGGGGTTTCGGTGAATGTGAACACGATTCATTTGCAGAACGACTACCTCACGAGCCAGCGGCGGGCGCTGGCCGAGGCGGTGGAGTCCGACGGTGGCGCCGGCGAGGGAGGCCGCAGCTTCCGGATCGCCGAGCACCTCGCGGCCGAGGGTGGGGTGCACCGCTCCGACGTGCTGGCCGCGACGGCGCTTTTCCTGGCCTACACGGCGTTTCGCGAGGGCAACCTCGACGCGGCGCAGGGTTTCGCCCGGCGGTTGCGTGGCCTGGACCCGAGCAGCGTGGAACTCGTGATCCACCTGATGCGGCTCGAGGTCGGGCGTGAGCAGGGGTGGCTGCCCCGCGCCCAGTACGACGACCTGCTGGCCTACGCGTGGCGCGAGGACCGCTTCGACATCGCCCAGCGCGCCGGCGACATCCAGGCCCGCGACATCGACCCCGGCGCCGCACCGGTCGGCTCGTGGGCCGAGCTCGAGCGCACGCTCTGCCCGCTGCTGGCGTAACGCGTTTTCTCTTGCTCAGCGCGGCTTTTCCGGCGCGTTGCGCGCCATGAACGTGCCGGCGTCGCCCTGTGCCGGGTCCACGAAGACCACGTCGTCGGGGCGGCGCCGCGGCACGTCCACCGACAGCACCACGAGCGGGTGCTCGCCGATGCGCGGAAAACCGTGGACCTTCGTTTTCTCGAAGTGCAACAGCAGGCCCGGCCGGGCTTCGAACTCTTCCCCGTCGAGGTGGAACGTGCCGCGGCCGCTGAGGATGTACAGGTGCTCGTCGCACTCCGTGTGGTAGTGCAACGGCAGTTCGCGGTAGATGCGGAAGATGCGCGCGCTGGCCGTGGGTTTGTCCACAAAGTACTCGTCGACCAGCATCGTGTCGGCTGATTCGGGCAGCCGCTCAAGGGCGGCGAGGACGTCGAAAACGTTTTCCATGGCTCAGCTCCAATCGATGCGGTCGAAGAGCTCCTTCAGCTTGGCACCTCGGTGGGCGCTCGTCGCGGCGATCCAGGCGATGCGGCCGCGCAGGTGCGCCCGGAAATCGGGGTGGCCGGCGTGGTTTTGCGCTCGCGGGCCGGTGGTGGCGCAGTTGTGCAGGGTGGCGCGCAGGTCGTCGTAGCGCGTTCTCGGTGCTGCGGTTTTGGCGTTGACGACCAGGCCGGCCACTCGCTGCTGCTGGTGCCTTGCGGCGATGGAGGTTTTGTTGTCCCTCAGGCGGAATCCTTCGTCGGTGACGATGCGGCGGACGCCGGGCAGCAGGCGGTGGAGGATCGCGTTGCCGGAGAAGGCCAGGTCGTCGGCGTAGCGGGTGTAGTTGAGGCCGAGTTTTGCGGCCAGCCCGGTGAGGCGCCGGTCGAGGCGGTTGGTGACCGCGTTGGCGATCGCCGGTGACGACGGTGCGCCCTGGGGGAGGTGCGGCTTGTTCAGTTGCTCGCGCATTTCGCGGGGCGCGTCGCGGAGGACGTCCGGTGGGGTCGTCGTGGTGAGAATCCCGGCCAGCGCCTGGGCAACGGCGGGTGGGTAGCCCGCCAGTTCGAGCAGTGAACCGATGCGTCTGGCGGAGATCGTCGTGAAGAAGTGCTGCAGGTCCATCCGGACGACCACGTTTTGGCCGAGGTGGGGTTCGGCGCAGGTGATGATCGAGCGGCCGGGGTGGAAGCCGTGGGCGGCGTCGTGCACCGGGAGGGCGGTGAGGACGTGCCGGCGGATTCTGCGTTGTAGCTCGGCCAGGCGGGGTTTGGGGCGTTCGATCAGGCGGATGCTGCCGGATTTGGTGGGGATCCAGTGGTGTTCGTAGTGACGCAGGGGTGGGCGGGCGCGGTCGTTCCAGTGGCGGGCGTCAGCGAACCAGGCGAGTTCGCCGGGGGTGAGGTCGAGGGCTTGAGCGGTGGCTTCGAAGGTGGCCCAGCGGGGGACGGGCCAGCGCCAGACCGGCGGGAGGGGATCGAGCGGGGCTGGGTCTCGCGGTTGTTGCGGCTTGAGTGGCGACGCGGGGGTGACTCTTTCTCCGTTCATCCGCGCGGTCTTGTACGCGCAGCGTGCCGCCCTCGCGTGGGGCGCCGTGATCGGGTGATGTGGTGCGTTCCGGGGTTGCCCCGGAAGGGGTGGTTCTCCACCGGGCTCACCTCCGCGTCGCCTGGGGGTGAGTCCAAGGGGTTGGTGGCTCGGCGTGCTGCGCACACCATTGCGCTTGGGGGTGTGGGGTGGGCACCCCGATTGTTGATTGTGACGACGGTGGGGAAAAGAATCGGAGGCCGGCCGGGGGAAGGGTGCGGGGATGGTTGGTACGGGGTTCGTTTGGTTCGCCGGGTGGGAGTTGGTTCGTGGGGCGCGCCGGTTGGGTGCCGTGCTGGGTGGTGTGGGCGGCTGAGGGTTTGGTGGGTGGGGCGCGGCGCGTTGGATGTGTGGCTGGGTGGTGTGGGCGGTTGGTGAGTGGTGGGTGCGGGTGAAGCGGGCCGCGGAGAAGATGGCTGACCTGGGCCGCGGCTGGGGCGACGGGCGAGGATGGCCGCATGGTCGAAGTCCGTGTCGCTACTGGAGCCGGTGATCGCGATGGGGCGCGGGAGTGCTGGCGTGTGGCCAATGTGGCGCGGGGCAAAGTGCCGGGTTCCGAGCGGGTGGCCAGGGTCGGGGTGAAGCTGGCCGAACCCGGGGCGCTCCTGGTGGTGGCCGTGGTCCGTGACCGGGTGGTCGGGATGGCGCTTGCCGAGGCCGGTCGTGCGGACGATGGTCGAGGACCGGTGCTGCCTGGTCTGTGCCACCTCTCGATGGTCTTCGTGCGCCCGGAGTGCTGGGGCGCCGGCGTTGGAACGGCGCTGCTCGCCGAGATCGGGCGGCAGGCGGTGAGCCGCGGCCAAGTTCGGGTGCAGGTCTGGACGGGTGCCGCCAATGAGAGGGCGCTCGCGTTCTACCGGCGAGTGGGGTTCAGGCCGACCGGACGGCGGCACGACATACCCGGTGTCGGCCCGGTTGTGCATCTCGAACGGTGCCCCGGGTGACACCGGCCACGGAGCCATTGACCCCAAGACCTTGCTTATAGCAAGTTTTGCCCTGTGCAAGACTCCGAGCTCGACCGCCTCGAGCGGCTGACCCGGGTGCTCGTGGCGGTGGCGTGGGACAGCGCCCACGCGGCGCCGCGAGGGGTGACGTTTCCGCAGGTGCGCCTGTTGGTCGTGTTGGCGAGCCTGGGGTGTGTGCCGTGTTCGCGGTTGGCGGGGGCGATGGGTGTGAACGCGTCGTCGGTGACGCGGTTGGCGGACAAGCTCGAGGCGCACGGCTACGTGCGCCGCGGGGAGGACGAGCATCGGCGGACGGTGGTGACGGTCGAGGTCACCCGGGCGGGACAGGCGGTGGTGGACGACGTGATCGAGCGCAGGCACGAGGCGCTGGGTGCGCTGCTCGGACAGCTGAGCCCGGAGAACCGGCAGCAGGCGGCAACCGCCGTCGAGAATCTGCTGGCGGCGGCGGAGCAGGCGCCGCTGGTGCCGTCGGCCGGGCCGGGGCGGCTGTGAACGCGCCGGGGCGGGCGGCGCACCTGGGTGACTTCAGTGTGCGGCCGCGGATGTTGCTGATCACGGCGTTCGCGCTGTTCGTGGGGGCGGCGAGTGCGGTCGCGGCCTTCGCGTTGCTGAAGCTGATCGGCCTGATCACGAATCTCGTGTTCTACCAACGCGTTGCGACGGATCTGGTGGCGCCGGGCGCGGTGCACCACCCGTGGTGGCTCGTGCTGGTCGCGCCTGTGGTCGGTGGCCTGGTGATCGGAGTGATGGCGCGGTACGGCTCGGAGAAGATCCGCGGCCACGGCATGCCCGAGGCCATCGAGGCGATCCTCACCGGCGAGAGCCGCGTGGCGCCGCGGGTGGCGGTGCTCAAGCCCGTGTCGGCGGCCGTGAGCATCGGGACGGGCGGACCGTTCGGGGCCGAGGGGCCGATCATCATGACCGGCGGCGCCGTCGGGTCGATTCTGGCGCAGCTGCTGAAACTGAGCGCCGACGAGCGCAAGACGTTGCTCGTCGCGGGATCCGCGGGTGGCATGGCGGCGACGTTCAACGCGCCGCTCGCCGCGATCCTGCTGGCGGTGGAACTGCTGCTGTTCGAATGGCGCCCGCGCAGCCTCGTGCCGGTGGTGGCGGCCGTCGCGGTGAGCACCGTGCTGCGCGGTTACCTGCTCGGCAACGGGCCCGTCTTCGGAGTGCCCGCCGTGCCGGACCCGGGCCCGCTGGCCGACGGTCTGGCGCTCATCCCCGGTATCACCGGCGGTCTGCTGGCGATCGGCGCGACCGCGCTGGTCTACTTCGCCGAAGACCTCTTCGCCCGCGTTCCCGTGCACTGGATGTGGTGGCCCGCGATCGGCGGCCTGATCATCGGCGCCGGCGGCCTGATCGAGCCCCACGCCCTGGGCGTCGGCTACGACGTGATCGACCAGTTGCTCACGGGCCAGGCCACCACACAGCTGATCGTGGGCATCCTCGTGGTCAAGACGTTGATCTGGGCGCTGTCACTCGGCTCCGGCACCTCGGGTGGCGTGCTCGCGCCGGTGTTCATGATCGGCGCCGCGCTCGGGGCCGCGGAAGGAGCGCTGCTGCCGCACTTCGCGGCCGGGTTCTGGGCGACGTGCGGGCTCGCGGCGGTGGTCGGTGGCGTGATGCGCTCACCGCTGACCGGCATCGTCTTCACGCTCGAGCTCACCCACGCGTGGAGCTACCTGCTGCCGCTCGTGGTCGCGTCGGTGTCGGCGTACGCGTTGTCCGTGTTGCTGCTCAAGCGTTCCGTGCTCACGGAGAAGATCGCGCGGCGGCGCCTGCACCTCACCCGCGAGTACACGACCGACCCGCTCGAAACGTTCTTCGTCCACGAGGTCATGACGCCCGGGGAGACCGCGCCCGGGCCCGTCACCGCATTCCCCGACGAGACGCTGCGCGAGGTCGCGAACAAGCTCGCGCTGGGCCACGTCACCCGCGCCCGCGTGGTGAGCCGGGAGGAGCCGGACGAAGTGCTCGGCGTCGTCACGCTCGCGCAGCTGCTGCACGCCCGGCGGCGTGACCTGCACGAGGAGCACCACCGAGAGCGCGTGCTGCCCATGAAGGTCACGGTGCCCGACTGACGGCCCCACGCGCGTGCAGATCTTGACGGTGGGAAAATGATAGGCGTGGATTCGCAATCGCGGCGGCGCTGGTCGCCCGGGTGGATCGTGTTCACCATCGTCCTGGTGCTGATCGCCGTGCCGGCGAGCGTGGTCGGGTACAACACGCTCACGGCCGGGGCGCACGAGGAGGAGCACACCGTCTCGCCCGCTTACTTCGCCGACGTCTCGGCGCTGCCCGTCGCGCCGCCCGCGCCCGCGGTGCAGCCCGGCGGCTCGGCCGGCACGTGGCGCATCGACTGCGGCCGCGATGAGGAAGGCCGCCACAACTCCGACAACGTCGTGATCAGCCCGGGCGTCGCCGGCGGCGCCCACCACCTGCACGACTACGTCGGAAATGACTCGACGACCGCGTTCTCCACCGACGCGTCGCTCGCCGCCGCCGGTACCACGTGCCAGGCGGGCGACAAGTCGACTTACTACTGGCCCGTGCTGCGCCTGCCCCGCGGCGACGCGCGCCAGACCGTGTTCGGCCGCATCCTCGTGCCCGACTCGGTGCTGATCGAGTACCAGGGCAACCCGGCCACCAACGTCGTGCCCATGCCGCGCTTCCTGCGCGCCAACACCGGAAACCCGCACGGCTACACCCAGGGCGGCGTCGCCACCGACCACGTGCAGTGGACGTGCTCCGGCAGCCGTGACCACGTCGGGCGCCAGTACCCGCGCTGCCCGGCCGGGCAGCAGGTCGTGCGGCTCTTCGACTTCCCGAGCTGCTGGAACGGGCGCACCACCGACAGCCCCAACCACAAGTCGCACCTGGTGTTCCCCGCCGCGAACGGCGCGTGCCAGGCCGGCACGTTCGCCGTGCCGCGCCTGCACCTGGAGATCTCCTACACCGTGCCCACCGGCGCGGAGTACGCGATCGACTCGTTCCCCGAAGAGCTCAACAACCCCGTCTCCGACCACGCGGACTTCATCGACGTGATGCCGGATGCCCTGATGGACACCGTCGTCGGGTGCGTGAACTCCGGAAACCGCTGTTCGGCCTGAGCTCGGACGATCAAGAACCGAATGTGGCGTTCGTCACGGTTCGGTATCCGCTGAACTGAACCCGCCTCGCCATCCGTGTGCCCCTCGTGGAGGTGAGGAGATCCCGCACGTTGCGGGACTCGGGAGGGTGGTAGCGGATGGCCGGGTTGAGAACCCGTCATCGCCAGCAGGTCGCCGACGAGGCGCTCGTGCGCTCGCTGTTCGAGGAGCACGGCAAGGCGATGCTGGCGTACGCCACAAGGCTGCTCGGTGATCGGGCGGCGGCGGAAGACGTCGTGCAGGAGGCACTGGTGCGCGCTTGGCGACACCCCGACAGCCTGGTCAACGGCAAGGGCTCGGTGCGGGGCTGGCTGCTGACCGTGGTGCGGAACCTGGTCACGGACAAGATCCGGGCCCGGGCCGCACGGCCCACGGAGGTGGCGGAGTCGCCCACCACCGTGCCGGTGGCGCGGGACCACTCCGACCAGGTCGTGGACTCGATGGTGGTGCTGGCCGCGCTGGACGACCTGTCCGCCGAGCACCGCGAAGTCCTGGAACACGTGTACCTGCACGGGCGGACGGTCGGCGAGACCGCCGAAAGACTGGGCATACCACCGGGCACGGTGAAGTCGCGCTCCTACTACGGGTTGCGCGCTTTGCGTGAGCAGTTCCGGTCGCAGCGACTGGGAGTGGGGGCCGCGTGATGAGCACGTCGCACAGCGACCGGTTCGACCTCGAGGCCTACGTGGCCGGCGAGGCGGGCACGACCGACCAGCGGGACGTCGAGCAGCACCTGACGACCTGCGCGGAGTGCCGGGAGGAGGTGGAGTCATTGCGTGAGATGCAGGCGTTCCTGGGTGCGCTGCCGCCCGAGGCGTTGCTCGACGGGCCGCCCGACGACGCGGACCTGTTGCTGCAGCGCACGTTGCGCCAGATCAGGAGCGAATCGTCGAGTGCCCGTGGCCGGGGCAGGTTCCTGGCCGCGTCGGCGGCAGTTGTCGTCGCCGCGGCGGCGCTCGGTGCGGGCGTGCTCGTCGGCAAGGCGGGTGAGAGCGGGACCGGCCCGGCCGTCGCCGCGCCGCCGGTGTCCGCGCCGGCCACTGTGGCACCAGGAACCCGCGTCGCGATCGGCGAATCCGCCTCGGGGGCGAGGCTCAACGTGGCCATGACCCCGGCAGTCGGCTGGGTCAAGCTCAACGCGTCCGTCACCGGCATTCCCGCGGGGCAGAAGTGCCGGCTCGTGGTGGTCGGCAAGGACGGCAGCCGTGAGATCGCCGGCAACTGGCTGGTGTCGGACAAGGCCGAGAACGAAGGCGTGAACCTCGACGGTTCGGCGCTCGTCGATCCGGCGAACGTCGCGTCGGTGCTCGTGGAGAACACCGACGGGCACCAGTTCGTGTCGGCTTCGCTGTAGCTCGCGAACGCGAGGGCGCTGCCCGTTCGTCCGGTGTGGACCGGACGAACGGGCAGCGCCCTTTTGCTTTCCTGACAAGGAATCGGCTTCGCCGCTGATTGTGATCGGGGTCACGAAACCTCGGTGAACCCTCACGGGGACCACATCCGTGTACCGGTCATCAAAGGCTCGCCGATTCCGGTGGCCGGTTCTGACAGGGAGAAACCCGAAATGTTGCGTACTCGAGTTGCGATGCTCGCCGCCCTCGTGGCGACGGGTGTGGCGGCCCTGACGGCGTGTGGTGGCGGTACCACCGGCACGCCGAGTGCCGCCCCCGCGGGAGGGGCCGACGCGGCCTCTTCGGTCAGCTTCCTCACCGGAACCGCTCAGCAGAACGGCGCGCCGACCAACACCGGCGACTTCGCGGACGCGTCCGACACCCAGGCCGCCGAGCAGTGGGTGGAGCTCGACGCCGGCTCGGCCGGCAACCTGAACCCGGTGGTGCTGAACGGAAAGGGCTTCCTGCTCTACCGCTTCGACAAGGACAGCCCGAAGCCCCCGACGTCCACCTGCACCGCGGACCCGTGCGCCAAGACGTGGCCCGCGGTCACGGTGAAGCCGGGCGGCAAGGTGTTCCTCAACGGGGTCGACCGCAACGACGTCGGCTTCATCAAGCGCCCGGACGGCTCGCTGCAGGTGACGATCGGCAACTGGCCGGTCTACCGCTTCAGCGGCGACGCGCAGGCCGGCGACACCAAGGGCCAGGGCGTGCAGGGCACGTGGTTCGGCGTGACGCCGGAAGGCGGCAAGGCGCAGGCGTCCAAGGAGGGCACGGACCCGACGACCGGCGTCGACTACAAGACCGGCACCGCCAAGGAAAACGGCGCCGACATGACCCAGGGCGACGCCTACCCGGGCCCGCGCAACGACGAGCCCGCGATGAAGTGGATCCAGCTCACCCGAGGTTCGGCCGGTGGCCTGAACCCGATCGTCCACGACGGTGCGGGCCGGACGCTCTACCGCTTCGACAAGGACACCCCGAAGCCGCCGACGTCCAACTGCAACGGTGACTGCAAGGTGAAGTGGCCGCCGGTGCTCGTGAAGCCGGGTTCGCGCATCTTCGTCAACGGTGTCGCCGCCGCCAAGATCGGCATCATCACCCGCTCCGACGGCGGCCGCCAGGTGACGCTCAACGGCTGGCCGCTCTACACCTTCTCCGGCGACAAGAAGCCGGGCGACATCAACGGTGAAGGCGTGCAGGGCACCTGGTTCGCCATCTCGCCGACCGGTGGCAAGGTCCTGCCGAAGGGCGGCGCTTCCGCCACCACCGGCCAGTCGGTCCCGCCCGCGTCCTCTTCCACCAACCCGCCCGCTTCGACGACGAGTGCTCCGCCGAGCACCGTGACTCTGGGCAACGGCAGCGCGATCCTCGACACCGGTCTCAACCTCTCCGAGCCGCAGGGTTCGTTCGGGGTCTCCGGCCCGGGCTGTGTCGCGAACCCGCAGCCGACGCTGGTCCGCTCGATCCAGCTCAGCGGTGGTCCGGTGAAGCTCTGGAAGGGCCCGAACTGCACCGGCCAGTCGACGATCATCACGGGTAACGTCAACGACCTCGGCACGATCGGGTTCGACAAGCAGGTCACCTCGATCCGCTTCGGCGACAAGTGAAGTAACTGAAAGCCGAAGAGCCGGCGTGCGCACCGACGGGGGGTGCACACGCCGGCTCTTCCTTCTGCGCGGCTAGGCGATGTGGCGCGGATGGCCGGCCCAGAACGGTTCGGCCAGTTTTCGCTTGTCCACTTTGCCCACCGGGGTCAAGGGCAGTTCGCCGGTGAAGTCCACCTTGTCCGGTACGAAGTGGGCACCGCCCAGTTCCTGGTGGACGTGGGCGCGGAGTTGTTCTTGCGTGAGGCGCGTGTTGGACACGACCACCGCGTGCACCCGCTCGCCTTCCCCGCCCGGGCCGGGCACCGCGAACACGGCCGCGGCGGCGACACCCGGGTGGGCCAGCAGCGCGTGCTCGACGGCGACCGAAGCGACCTTGGTGCCGTGGTCGCCGGTGACGATCACGTCGGCGATGCGGTCGTGGAGGTAGAGGTAACCCTCGTCGTCGAAGTGGCCGAGGTCGCCGGTGCGCAGCCAGCCGTCGCCGATCGGGGGCTCGCCGAGGTAACCGTCCATCATGGACAGCCCGCGCACGAGGATCTCCCCTTCGTCGACGCGCGCCTCCATCCCCGGCACGACCCGCCCGACGGATCCCAGGCGGTGCTCGGCGGTCAGCTCCTGCGCGGAGATGCTCGCGACCATCGGGGCCTCGGTGAGCCCGTACCCTTGGCCGACCTTCGGGCCGAACGCGTCGATCGCCTGCGCCAACCGCCGCGGCGACAAGGGCGCGGCTCCCAGTGACAGTGACTTCAGGCTCGAGGTGTCGGTGCGGGCCAGGGCCGGGCTGTCCAGCACCGCGGCCAACCTCGGCGGCGTGAGCGACAAGCTGGTGACGCGGTGGGTCTCGACGTCGGCCAGCAGCTCTTCGGCGTCGAAGTGCGAGCGGAGCACGATCTTGCTGCCGGACAGCAGGGCGCCGAGGGCGGCGGCGTTTCCGGTCATGTGCGTCAGCGGAGCGGTGATGAGGACGGTTTGGGTGCTGTCCGGGGTGAAGATGTGGGCCATGCCGTCGTAGATGCCGCGGTGGCGGATCAGCTTGGGAGTGCCGGTGGTCCCGCCGGTGGGGAAGATCGCGGAGACCCGCGCTGGGAGAGCGTCCGGAGTGGACGGTTCGTGCTCGATGAGCGCGTCGAGGTCGAGCAGTGTGGCCGCGGTCTGGTCCAGGGCTCGTTTCCGCGCCGGCCTGCTCGCCGATGTCGGAACCAGGAGCACTTCCAGCCCCCGCACCTGCGCGGCCACCTGCGCGAGCACGACTTCCGGCCGGTTGCCGTGCTCGATCGCGACGATGTTCTTCGTGCCACCGAGCCCGGAGTGGATGCGCCTGACGATGTCGGCCGCCACGCGGTAGGTGGTTTCGCGCCCTTCGTGGTGGAAGAGGACGGCGTCGCCGCCTCGGTCGAGCATGGCGAGGACGCGGGTCAGGAAGAAGCTCACTCGGCGCACGGTAGCCGGTGGGTTGTCCACACCGTGGCCGAGTTGTGGATAACTCGGCCTGCGGCGAGGATTCGGACGGGTTTTGTCGGGGTGGCCGATAGAATGGACGTGGGCACGCCCCCCTTGGAAGGGCCTTGGACGGGCTTTGGAAGGGCCTTGGAAGGGCGGGGGTTTGGTGAGTCCGGTCGGTCGATTCCGGGTTGCGAATTGGCCGAAGCAGATCCGGACATCACTCACGCTTCGGTCGGAAGTTTTCGCCTCTCACTCCCAGGCGTTACCGTGGTCGCCACTGGAGGGAGTGCCATGAAGCGTGTCGTGCAGGTCGTGGCCGCTGTCGCGGTGGCCGTGGTGACGGTGGGGGCGGTGCCGGGGGCGGCGGGCGGGCGGGAGCTGAGCCCGAGGCAACTCGCGGGGCAGCGGGTCATCTACTCGTACGCCGGGTTGACACCGCCGCAGCAGTTGCTGCAGCGGATCCGCGCCGGTGAGGCCGGGGGTGTGATCTTCTTCGGCGAGAACATTTCCTCGAGCAGCCAGATCGCGGGCGTGGTGAGACAACTGCGTGACGCGTCGGCGCAGAGCCCCGTGCGCGAGCCGTTGCTGCTGATGACCGACCAGGAAGGCGGGCAGGTCCGGCGGCTGCCGGGCGAGCCGACGTTGTCGCAGAAGCAAGTGGGCCAGACGGCGGATCCCGAGGCGGCGGCAAAGGCGGCCGGCACGGGTGCGGGGAACAACCTCGCGAGCGTCGGCATGAACGTGAACCTGTCGCCGGTACTCGACGTCTACCGGCAGGCCGGGAACTTCATCGACGAGTACGGCCGTTCGTACTCGAGCGACGCCGCCACGGCGGGCGCGCTGGGCCGCGCTTTCGTCGCCGCGCAGCAGGCCACGGGTGTGGCCTCGACGGCGAAGCACTTTCCCGGGCTGGGGGCGGCGCCGGCGGGGAGCAACACGGACGTGGCGCCGGTGACGTTGGACGTGCCGTTGCCGGAGTTGCGCGCGAAGGACGAAGCGCCGTACGCGGGCACGGCGGCCAAGCTCGTGATGCTGTCGTGGGCCGTCTACCCGGCGCTCGACGCGAGCCGCCCCGCGGGGCTCTCCCCGGCCGCGGTGCAGGAGTTGCGGCAGCGGGACGGGTTCGGCGGCGTGACGATCACCGACGCCCTCGAAGCGGGTGCGCTGCAGGACTTCGGCGATACCGGCAACCGCGCGGTGCTCGCGGCGAAGGCGGGCGTCGACCTGATCCTCGCGTCGGGCCGGGACGTCAGCCAGGGCGACGCGGCGGCCGACGCGCTCGCGAAGGCCGAAGGTTCGCTGCCGGGCTTCAGTGAGTCGGTCGATCGGATTTCGGTGCTGCGCAAGGGCTTGTCCTGAACGGTCTCGACGCGGCGACGCCCGCGACCGCGGCCACGCACAGCAGGCCGCCGCTGACCAGGGCGACCAAAGCAGACGTCGGTGCGGCCACCAGGCCCGCGCGCAGGTTGCCGAGGTTCGGGCCGGCCTGCCCGACGATCTGCTCCGCGGCGGCGACCCGCCCGAGCAGCTCGTCGGGTGTGTTGAGCTGGACGACGGTGCTGCGCGACACCACGGACACGGTGTCCGCCGCGCCCGCGAGCACGAGGAAGCCGAGGCCGGCCCACGCGCTGGCGGTGAGCCCGAACAGCGTCAGCGCGAGCCCCCACGCACCCGCGCCCGCCAGCATGACCGGACCCGGCCGTGGCAGGCGGGTGAAGGCACCCGAGAACACCGAGGCCGTGACGCCCCCGACGGCGATCGCGGTCAGGAACAACCCGAGCGTGCGGGGGTTGTCGCCGAAGCGTTCGGCGTTGATCAAGGGAAACAGGCTCGTCGGCATCGACAGCACGGTGGCGGCGAGGTCGGTGAGCAGTGCGCCGCGCACCGCGGGGTGGTGCACGAGGAACGCGAGGCCGTCGGCGATGCCGCGCAAGCCCGGGCGAGCGGACTCACCGTCGGGCCGCATCGCGGGCAGGCCGAAGGCGCCGTAGAAGGCGCAGGCGAACGTGACGGCGTCGACCGCGTAACAGCCGGTCACGCCGACCCAGCCGATGAGCAGCCCGCCGAGCGCGGGGCCGATGAGAAGGCCGCCCTGGAAGGAGATCCCGTTGAGGGCGAGCCCGGCCGAGAGCTGGTCGCGCGGCAGCAGCCGGGGGATGAACGTGCGCGACGCGGGTCCGCTGCCCGCGGCGAAACACGATTGCACCGCGAGGATCGCCAGCACCCCGCCGACGGGGAACCCCGGCACCACGCTCTGCGCGACCAGCAACAGCGAGCATCCGGCCTGGCCCACCGTCATCACGAGGTAGAACCGCCGCCGGTCGACCCGGTCCACCAGGGACCCCGCGAACAGGCCGATCGCGATGATCGGCACCGCCTGCGCCAGCCCGACCGCGCCCGTCCAGATGGTGCTGCCCGTGCGGTCCCACACCTGGAACAACACGGCGACGGCCGTGAGCTGCCCGCCGAGCACCGAGCACGTGCGACCGACCCAGAGTCGCCGAACCCCGGCGAGGTGCGCAGCGGCGTCACGTCGAGCAGGTGCACCCTCATCGCCAGTCCGGGTCGGCTTCGAGCTTCTCGGCGATGCGGTCGTGGAAGCTCTTGCGCCGCAAAGCTTTCTCGATGTCGACGACCACCTTGCTCAATGCGTACGGGATCTCGGCCTCGAGGTCGTTCAGCGCGGCTTCGGTCGCCCGCCATTCCGCGGCGAGGCGGCCGACGATCTCCTCGGCCTTGGCGGTGAGCACCACCTTCTTGCTGCGTGCGTCGTCGCCCGCGGTGGTCGTGACCAGCCCCGCCTTGCGCATGGCGGCGACCTTCTGGCTCAACGCCGAGTGCGTGCGCTCGACCGACGCGGCCAGCTCGGTGATGGTCATCGGCCCACGCGCGTGCAGGCGCAGGAGTTCCATGACGAAGCTCGGTTTGAGGCCGTCGATGCCGCGCTCGGTGTAGAGGCGGCCGATGTCGTCGTCCATCGCGTGCTGGAGCAGGCGCATCGGGCGCCAGAGGCTCTGTTCGGTGGGGTCGGGAAACGGCTCGTCAGGCACGGCGGAGATTGTAACAGTCCTTATGTAAGTACTGTCAAGTTTCGATGATCGGGAAACCGGCTGGTCGAATCGTTGTGGAACAAGGGAAATCGGGTGGCCGGAGACCGGTTCGGGAGTCGATCACGGGGGTACTTTTCCCGTGCCGGCAGGGGAAATCCCGTCGCCGCCGGGCTGGGAGGGTGCATGCGGTTCGAGGCGAAATTCACCCGTCGAGCGGTACTCACGGTGGCCTTGGCGGGGGTGGTGAGCGCGTGCGGAGCGGTACCGCGACGAGTGCCGGCCCAAGCGCCCGCGGTACTTCCCACGTCACCGCCGCCCACCTCGACCCCGACGTCGTCCACCCCGCCGAAGCCGCCACCGAACGCGCTGGCCACGAGCCTGCTCGTCGGCTACTGCGGTGCGCCGCACGCCGAGGCCCTCGGCCGGATGACCGGTGATCTCGCTGCAGCTGGGCGTGCGCTCGTGCGGCAGGCGGGTGCGTATCGGCAGGCGGTGACCCCGGTCGTCGAGCTCATCGCGACGGCCGCCCACCGCACCCCCGGCCCCGACGGGATGTACCGCACCCGCGCGTCCGACGCCACGATCGCCGGCTACCTCGCCGAAGCGCGGGCGCTCGAGGGCGTGCTGCTGCTCAACATCCAGCCCGGCCGCGCCGATTTCCTGCCGGAGGTGCGGGCGTACGAGCGGTGGCTGGCGGAGCCGGATGTCGGCATCGCCCTGGACCCGGAGTGGGCCGTCGAGCCGGGGGTGGTGCCCGGCGAGAAGTTCGGGCGCACCACCGGTGCGGAACTCGACGGCGTCGCCGCGTACCTCGCTCAGCTCGCGAACGACCGGCGCCTGCCCAACAAGATCTTGGCGTACCACCAGGTCGCGGCTTCCATCGTGCGCGACGAGGAGGCGTTGCGGGCGCATCCGGGCGTGTCGATCGTGAAGGTCGTGGACGGCATCGGCAGTGCGGGCGCGAAGAAAGCGACCTGGCGCACGCTCATGGCCGCCAAGCCGGACCACGTGCTGGCGGGCTTCAAGCTCTTCTACGAAGAGGACACCCGCCGCGGCGCCGCGTTGATGACCCCGTCCGAGGTTCTCGCGCTGACGCCGAAGCCCGCGTATGTCGTGTATGAGTGAGCGTTCCCGATCCGGGTGACACCCACGCGTGTGGTCATCCGTTCACCGCCGCGAGGAGCGGGCACTCTGGCCTGCGGACCCTCCACGACGGGAGCAGCGCGCATGCAGGCCTGGTGGCCCCTCGCGACGGTCGCCGCGGTGTTCGCGGCGCTCGCCCTGGCGTACCTGCGCCGCGCTGCCCGGCCGCGCGCGACCGGGCGGCCGGCCTCAGCGCCGTCGACACGACGGTTGCTGTCCCCCGAACCTGAGCGCGCCCGCCATCGCGCGGATCCGCGGCGCGACGCCGATCCCTTGGCCCGCTACCCCGTCGCGCGGCAGCGTCCGGTGCCCAACGCCCGGCGCCTCGGTGGTCCGGGTTCGACGCCGACACAACCGTTCGCGCTGCCGCAACCCCGAAGCCGCGACGCCGGCCACGAGACCTGGCCCGCCGCGGCCCCGCTCCGGCCGACCCCGCCCAGCCGCGGTCGGAAGCGTCCCGGCAAGATCATCACCGAACCGGCCTGGCCGGGTTCCCCGATCTCCCGGTCCCGCCCGGCGGTTCCCGATCCGTCCGGACGGGACCGGGGTCCGCTCGGTTGCGGGAATCACCGTCACCCGGACGATTGATCGGCGGCGCGGTCGGGTACGTAAGAAGTAGCCCGCCGCTGTGGTCCCTCCCCCCACCTCTGCGGCGGCGGGCGCGGGCCGGGCCCCGCGGGAGACCGCCGGGCCCGGCCCTGCCAGCACTTCAGTCCGATGTGGACGTGATCACCGGCTCCCCGGCGCAGCTGCCCGTGGTGGTGCGGCCGGTGTCGAAGAACTCGACGGCTTTCGAGCCGCACGCCACGAGGTCGAGCGAGCCGTGGGCGCCGTTGTCGATCGTGAGCAGCGAGCCGCCGATCCGGCGTTGCATGGCCTGGGCCCAGACGAGCGGGGTCGTCGTTTCCGTGCGGTGGCCCACCAGTTGCAACGGGCTGGTGCCGCCCGTCAGGTGCCACGGTTGTTTCGGCAACGGCCAGCCGGCGCACCAGTGCTGGTAGCCGGCCAGGCCGTGGAACAGCGGCGAGGACGCTTGCCGTTGCCGCTCTTCGCGCCACATCGCGGGTTCACTCGGGTCGGCGCCCTGGTCGTTGCACAGCACGGAAATCTGCATGAGCAGGCCGGCAAGCGGGCTGTCCTCGAGGCCGAACCCGGTGAACTCGGGTTCGTCGCCGACGAGGGGCGGATCGGTGCCGTCGCGCAGGGCGGTGAGGGTGTCGGCCACGGCGGGCCAGTGGGCCGGCTGGTAGGTCAGCACTGTGCGGAGGTTGCCGCCGGCGAAGGTGAGCGGCTTGCCGCCGGCCGTGACCTGGCGGGGGTGGGCGTCGAGGTCGGCGGCGAGAGCGGTGACGTTTGCGCGGATCGCGCGGGCGTCGGTGCCGAGGTGGTACTGGCCGTCGCGCGCGGCGAGCCACGCGGCGAATCGGTCGAAGCCGGCTTCGGCGGCGGCGATGGGCCCATCGTTCATGGTGCGGAGGCTGAAGTCGGGTGGCATCACGGAGTCGAGCAGCATGCGGTCGACGTGCTGGTCGTAGCGGCTCCGGTACACCGCACCGAGTGCCGTGCCCCACGAGACGCCGTAGAAGCTGATCTTCTCCTCGCCCAACGCGATCCGGATCCGATCGAGGTCGTGCGCGACGACGTCGGTGGAGAAGCTCGCGATGAGCTCGGGGTCGTAGCCGGTGCAGCGGGCGTTCTGCTTGGCCGTCTGCTCGTAGCCCTGCCGGTACTGCTCGGCGGGCGCCGCGTGCGGGTCGGGGTCCGGGCCGTCCTCGGGCGCGAGGTCGCACCGCTTGCCGCCGCTGAAGCCGACGCCGCGCGGGTCGAAGCCCACCACGTCGTGGTCCGCGCCCATGCCCGCGACGGTGGTCTGGCTCAGGGTGAGCGGCATGCCAAGGCCGGAGTTGCCCGGTCCGCCGGGATTCACCACGATCACGCCCTTCTTCGCCTGCGTCGCCCTGAGGCGGCTCACCATCAGGTCGAGGCGGCGGCCGTCGGGGTGGGCGTAGTCGACCGGGACGGAGACCTTGGTGCACTCGGTGCGGGCGTCGGTCTGGTCCCACTCTTTGATCAGGGTGCGGCACGGGGTCCAGGCGAGCGCGGCGTGCGCGGGTGTGGCCGCGACGAGCGAGGGCAGCGCCACGGCGACCGCCAGCAGGGGGACGAGCTTCTTCATGATCATGATCATGGGGTTGTTCTCGTGGTGGCGCCTCGGGCGAACGGGTCACAAACCCGGCCGATCGGCTGATGTTCCGGCCGGGGGTTAGCCTGGCGCGACGGTTGCCGGTGAAAGGAATTCGATGCTCCCGCTGTCCGGAATCACGGTGGTTTCCCTAGAACAAGCGGTGGCGGCACCGTTCGCGACGCGGCAGCTGGGGGACCTCGGCGCGCGTGTGATCAAGGTCGAGCGCCCGGGTTCGGGGGATTTCGCGCGGTCGTACGACACCACCGTGCGCGGGCTGTCGAGCCATTTCGTGTGGCTGAACCGGAACAAGGAATCGATTGCGCTGGACCTGAAGCAGCCGGCGCAGCGGCGGGTGCTCGACGCGATGCTGGAGCGCGCGGACGTGTTCGTGCAGAACCTCGCGCCCGGCGCGGCCGCGCGGCTCGGGCTCGGGCCGGACGAGCTGCTGGCACGCCACCCGCGGCTGATCGTGTGCGGGATCTCCGGCTACGGCACCGACGGACCGTACCGCGACAAGAAGGCCTACGACCTGTTGGTGCAGTGCGAAACCGGCGTGCCCGCGCTCACCGGCACGCCCGAGGAACCGGCGAAGACGGGCATCCCCGTCGCGGATCTGGCCGGCGGGATGTACGCGTACAGCGGGGTGCTGTCGGCGCTGTACGAGCGCGACCGGACCGGTCGCGGGCAGGCGTTCGAGGTGTCGCTGTTCGACGCGCTCACCGAGTGGGTGGGTTTTCCGTTGTACTACACGGTTTACGGCGGCACGCAGCCCGCGCGCACGGGCCTCTCGCACGCCGCGATCGCCCCCTACGGCCCGTACACCTGCGGCGACGGCGAGACGGTGTTCCTCGCGGTGCAGAACGACCGCGAATGGCGGCGGCTCTGTGCCGACGTGCTGGGCCGGGCCTCGGTCGCGGATTCCTTTGCCACCAACGACGAGCGCTCGGCTCGGCGTGACGAGTTGCGGGTGGTGATCGAGGAGGCCTTCGCGCCACTGGACTCCGCGACGGTACTCGCCCGCCTGGACGCGGCGGGGATCGCCAACGCGCGGCTGCGATCCGTTGCCCAGCTGGCTTCGCACCCGCAGCTCGTCGAACGGGGGAGGTGGGGTTCGGTGGAGTCGCCGGTGGGGCCGGTGCAGGCTTTGGTGCCGCCGGTGACCGTTGCGGGGCGCGAGCCGCGGTTCGAGGCGATTCCGGAGGTGGGGGAGCACACGGACGCGTTGTTGGCGGAGCTGGGTTTCGAGGGGATGCCTGACTGAGCCGTTGCCGTGGCGACGGGATGGGCGGGGTTGTGTCGTTTATGTCGGGGCGGCCTGGTCTGTTCGGCGGGATGACCGGCTGAACTCCGGCTGAGCCGTTTTGTCGGTGGTCGCTGGCATGCTCGCGCCATGGTTCCCGTACTGCTCCTGATCGACGTCCAGCACAACATGCTCCTGCCGCCCGAACCGGTGCCCGCCGCGGACCGCGTCGCGCCGGCGATCGCTGCGGTGCTGGCCCGCGCGCGTGCGGCCGGGGCGCCGGTGGTGCACGTGCGCAACAACGGCACCGGCGACGACCCCGACGTTCCCGGCAGCCCGGGTTGGGCGTTGGTGCACGACGTGCTGCGGGGTGAGTCCGTGGTGGACAAAACCACGCCCGACTCGTTCGCCGGCACCCCGCTGGCCGACTTCCTGCCCGCGGGCGCGCCGCTGGTCATCGCGGGCATGCAAAGTGACTTCTGCGTCCGCGAAACCACGCTGGCCGCCCTGCGGCGCGGCCACCCGGTCACGTTGGTCACTGATGCCCACGCCACTTACGACGGTTCGGTCTCGGCTGTGGAGGCTTCCGCGGCGGTTGCTGCTGAGCTTGCCGCGGCGGGTGCGTCTCTGGCCTCGAGTGAGGTGGTGCTGTTCGGCTGACGGATGTGACAGCACTCTTGCGGCGCGGCCATTCGGTCAGGTTGGTCACTGATGCCCACGTCACTTACGACGGTTCTGTCTCCGCTGTGGAGGCAGCCTTGGTGGCTGCTGAGCTTGCCGCGGCGAGTGCCTCCCTGGCCTCAAGCGTGGTGGCGCTGTTCGCCTGACGGAGATCACAGCACCCTCCAGGACTCCTGGGGCGTAGGGTAAGTCATCAGGCGATGACATCAACCGATGACCGAGGTGTGACGCGATGTCCGGCGTGGGTGAGACGGGGGAGCTGCGCGGTCGGGAGACGACCCAGTGCGGTCCGGGTGAGGTGGTCGGGCTCGGCCTTCCCGTCGGAAGTCCTGGTGAGGCGGGGCGCGGTGTGCTTCGTGTACCCCGTGAGACCCTGCGAGGCCTGGTCCCCACGC
Source organism: Amycolatopsis sp. NPDC004368 (assembly GCF_053602515.1). Classification (NCBI taxonomy): domain Bacteria; kingdom Bacillati; phylum Actinomycetota; class Actinomycetes; order Pseudonocardiales; family Pseudonocardiaceae; genus Amycolatopsis; species Amycolatopsis sp. NPDC004368. The sequence goes on from NZ_JBSGDT010000015.1 coordinate 74,072, forward strand.
TGATCTTCCTCGGCCTCGTCGTCGCGGTGATCAGCAGCCTCGGGGCGCCGCTGATTCCGGCGGTGGCGCGGGTGCACGGGGTGTCGCTGGGGGATGCGCAGTGGTCGTTGACGGTGACGTTGGTGGTCGGCGCCATGGTGACGCCCGTGATGGGGCGGTTGGGGGACGGGCCCGCGCGCCGGGGCGTCATGCTGGCCGCGCTCGGGCTGGTGGTGGCGGGGTGCGTGCTGGCGGCGTTGCCGGCCGGGTTCCCGGCGTTGCTGGTGGGGCGGGGGCTTCAAGGCGCGGGCCTCGGGCTCACGCCGCTGGCGATCGCGACGGCGCGGGAAGCGCTGGAGCCCGCGCGGGCCCGGTCGGCGATGGCCATCCTGTCGATCACGACGGTCGCCGGGGTCGGCCTGGGATATCCGGTGACCGGGCTGGTCACGGAGCTGGGCGGGTTGGGCGCGGCGTACTGGTTCGGGGCGGCGGTCGCGGCGGGCGGGCTGGTGGCGGCGGTCAAGGTGTTGCCGCGCCACAAGGACGCGCGGGCCAAACGCCTGGACGTGCCGGGGGCGGTACTGCTGGGTGCGGGGCTCGGGGCGTTGCTGTTGTGGATCAGCAAGAGTGAGGAGTGGGGCTGGGGTTCGGGGAAAGCGACGGTGACCATCGCAACGGCCGTGGTCGCGTTGGCGCTGTGGGTGTGGCACGAGGGGCGCAGCGACCACCCGCTGGTGGAGCTGCGCCTGCTCAAGCTGCCGGGCGTGCTCGCGGCCGACGTCGCGGCGCTCTTGTCCGGCACGGCGATGTACCTGCTCACGTCGTTGATGGTGCAGTTCGTGCAGACGCCGCCGGACGGGGGCGGGCTCGGCGGGTCCGTGGTGGCGGCGGGGCTGGTGTTGCTGCCGTTCTCGGTCGGGAGCCTGCTGGCGAGCCGGATCGCGCAGCCGGTGATCCGGCGAGGGTGGGGACGGGCGTTGATTCCGGCGGCATCGGTGGTCGGGCTGCTGAGCGTCGGCGTGTTCGGCTTCGTGCGGCACGACTACGTGGTGCTCACGCTCGTGATGGCCGCCACCGGGCTGGCCGTCGGCACGGTGTTCGCCGTGCTGCCCGGCATGATCACGCGTGGCGCGCCCCCGCACGAGACCGGCAGTGCGATGAGCTTCAACCAGGTGCTGCGCTACGTCGGCTACTCCACCGGCAGCGCGCTGAGCGCCACGATCCTCGTGGGTCACACGCCGGCCGGGGAGCACTTCCCGAGCGCTCTCGGCTACACCGTCGCGGCGTTCGCCGGGGTGGCGGTGTGGGTGCTGGCCGCGGTGTTCGGCATGCTGCTGCCAGGAAGGACGACCGAAGGAGCCCGCGGATGACCGCCGCCGCCCAGCCCAGCCCCCGCCGCCGCGACGCCGGGCGCACGCGGGCCGCGCTGCTCGCCGCCGCGGCCGAACTCTTCGCCGAACGCGGCTACGCCCAGGCCACGATCCGCGACATCGGCGAACGCGCGGGCACCGATCCGGCCATGATCGCGCGCTACTTCGGCGGCAAAGCCCAGCTCTACATCGCCATGCTGCAAGCCGAAACCGGCGACGACGAACTCGCCGACCTCGGCGACGCCGAGCGCCTGAGCGGCCTCGTCGGCCGCGCCGTGCGCCAGGGCCCCGGCCCGGTCCACCAGGTCGCCCTCCAGCCACACGCCGACGCCCAGGCCACGGCGGTCTCACGCGAAGAGCTGCACCGCCGCATCGTCACGCCCCTCGCCCGCCGCTTCACCACCGACGGCGTCGACCTGCCCCAGGCCCGCGCCGAACTGCTCACGGCCGCGTTCGCGGGGGTGCTGATCGGCCGGACGTCCGGCGCGTTGCCCGCGCTCGCGGCGCTCGACGCGGAGACTTTGACGGCGCTGGTTGCCCAGCTTGTGTCCGCTATGGAGTGAATGCGGCTCGGCGGCGGGTGTGTTGTCCGAGTCTGCGGTCTGTGGTGTGGGGGTTGTGGCGGTGCTGATTGCGGGCGTGCGTCAGCTTCGTTTTGAATCTGGTTCGGTAGTGGGTGTGTTGTTCCAGTCGCGACCTCCGGAGTGGGGCTGGGGCGGCGCTGGTTGGAGGCGTGCGCGGGGCCTGCTGTGAAACCGGTTTGGTTGCTGTTGCGCGGCCTGCGTCGGCGCCGTTGTGATTCGTTTCGGCAGCGGAGCGTTGTTCGAGTTTGCTGCCATCGGTGCGACGACTGTGGCGGCGCTGGTTGCGAGGGCATGCGCAAGCCCCCTGTGACCCCGATCTGGTGGTTGGCCTGTTGTTCGAGTCTGCGGCGCTGGTGTGGAGGCCGTGGTGGGGCTGGTTTCGGGGCGTGTGTCGCCCCCCTGAATCCGTTTCGGTTAGTGAGGGCGTTGTTCGAGTTCGCTGCCTCAGGTGCGGCGACAGCGGCGGCGCTGGTTGCGCGGTCTGTGTCGGCCGGGCTGTGAACCCGATTCGGTGAAGCCATATTGTCCGTGCTCGCGGGAGGGAAGGTCGGCGATATCGCCTGCGAAGAGCAGGGTGAGTGCGCGAGACGCGTCCTTCCGCTGCCGGTGGAGTCTATTGTGGACTGAAATGGCCGCCGACCTGGGCCGTATTCCGACACGCGATGTCGGCCTCGCACGTCGTCGGGCGAGGGCTGATCCGACGCGGGCAGGCGCCGCGGAGCGTGAGGAGCGGCCGCCCGGGCCGGTGAGGTGCCCCATTGTCCCTCGCTGTTCGTGACGTGCGTCGCAAGTTGGGGGCGTGGGTGGGGAAGCCGGTGAGGCTGGGAGGGGGAGGTCGAACGCGAAAGGCGATGCGGATGCGTCCTCCCCAGTCTGCGGCGTCGGAGTCGCTGAGTCCGGCCGAGGTCGCGGGGCTCGTGAGGCGGCTGGCCGGTCCTGTGGTGCTGCCCGGGACCGCGGGGTTCGACGCCGAGTGCGCGACGTTCAACCTGCACACGCCCGTGCACCCGGCCGTCGCGATCGGAGCGGTCACCGTCGCCGATGTGCGGGAGGCGGTGTGGTTCGCCGCGGAGCGTGCGTTGCCGATTGCCGTGTTGAGTACTGGGCATCAGGTTGCGAACCGAGCGCGGGGTGCGGTGCTGATCACCTTGTCGCGTATGGCCCGCGTCGAGGTCGACGCCGTCAAGGGGACCGCGCGTGTGGCCGGTGGAGCACGTTGGGGCGAGGTGGACGAGTGGGCCGGCGAACGCGGTTTCGCGGCGCTGAGCGGTGCGTCGGCCTCGATCGGGGTGATCGGGTATCACCTGGGTGGCGGCCACAGCCCGGTTCTCGGGCGCACGCACGGTTACGCCGCCGACCACGTCCGCGCGTTGCGGCTCGTGACCGCCGACGGCTCCCTGCGCGAGGTGACCGCCGAAGCCGAACCCGAGCTGTTCTGGGCCCTGCGCGGCGGGAAGGGCAACTTCGGGGTGGTCACGTCGATGGAGTTCGCGCTGTTCCCCGTGTCGACCTTCTACGGAGGCGGCCTGTTCTTCGCGGGCGAGCACGCAGCCCACGTGCTGCACGCGTGGCGCGAGTGGGCGCCGGCGCTGCCGCGGGCCATGTCGTCCTCGATCGCTTTCCTGCGCGAGCCCCGGTTCGTCGTCCACGTGCGGTTCGCGGCCACCGGCTCGCGCGCCGAGGCCGACGCCGCGCTCGCGCCATTGCGGGGCGTCGCTCCGACGGAACGCGACACCATCGGCCGCACCGCCTACTGCGACGGCCGTCGGCTGCACCTGGCCGCGTCGGCGCCGGTCGGGTGGGCCGAGCGCGCGACGGCGTTGCGCGCGTTCCCGGCCGAAGCCGCCGACTTGCTGCTGGCCGCCGCGGATTCGGCCACCGACGTGGATTTCATCGAGCTGCGTGCGCTCGGCGGGGCGCTCGCCGACGAACCCGCGGTGCCGAACGCCGTCGCCGGCCGTGGTGCGCCGTGGGCCTTCGTCGCGTCCGGCAGCCGGGTGCCGGAGGTGTGCGCGCAGCTGGCCGCCCTCGTCGAGGCGCTTGCGCCGTGGTCGCCCCGCGAGCTGAACGCCAACCTCTTCACCGAAGCCACCACCCCGGACGACGTCCGCACCGCATACGGCCCGGCGCGCTACGCCCGCCTCGCCGCGACCAAACCCCGCCACGACCCGCAGAACCTGTTCCGCGCCAACCACAACATCGCACCCCGGTAGGGCCCTCATCCGCGCCCCATCCGCCACCACATACCGGAACCTCCCCCGAACCCGGACCACCTGCCGGCTTCGGAGAGCTCACTTCGCAGCCTGCTCCGCCTGTCGGGTTTCGGGGTCTCACCGGGAGCCCGGGCCGCCTGTCGGGGTTCGGGACCGCACTCGCAATCCGGACCACTACTTTCCGCTGACACAGCTCGGCCCGAGTCCGGTCTTGGGACGTGCACTCGCAGCCCAGGTCATCTCTCGGGTTCCGGGACCTCGCTGGCAGCCCAGGCCGCCTGCCGGGTTTCGGAACCTCACTCGCAATCCGGACCACCAACCGGATTCGTGTGCCTCCCTCAGAGTCCGGACCACCTGTGGGGTAGGACCCCACCCGCAGCCCGGGCCCGAGGGAACCATCCGGTCAACGGGAAGCCCCACTGCCAACGCAACCACCACCGGGGGTCCGGGGGCGAAGCCCTCCGGGCGGGGTTTGGGGGTTGCACCCCCAAAACACAAACGGAGCGAGCCGGTCAGCGCCTTCCGCTGACACGGCTCGCCCCGAGTGACGTGGGCGATACTGGGATCGAACCAGTGACCTCTTCGGTGTGAACGAAGCGCTCTCCCCCTGAGCTAATCGCCCTTCAGGTGAGTCCACATCGGACTGCGTGCGCGATACTGGGATTGAACCAGTGACCTCTTCCGTGTCAGGGAAGCGCTCTCCCGCTGAGCTAATCGCGCGCTGCGGAAACAAAGCTTAGCGAACCCCCGGCAGGTCCCTTCAAGGGGTCCACCTTTCCGAACGCACAGTGTCGTAGATCACGCAGCGCTACGACACCCTGGCAAAGTATCGATATTTTGTTACTCTGACGATGGACCGACGACCCAGGAGAGAAAGGCAGAGCCGATGCCGCTGCATCGTTTGACGTCGATCACGCTGGGGGTGCCCAACGTGGCCGAGACCGCTGGTTACTACGAGGACTTCGGCCTCACCCGGGTCGGCGAAAAAGCAGAGAACCGCTTCGCCACGGTCGACGGTGGTGAGCAGCTGAAGATCACCCACTCCCGGCTGCGGCGGCTGGTCGAGCTGGGTGTGGGGGTCGACGACCCGGACGACCTCGACCGCATCGAGGCGAACCTCGCCAAGCTCGACGTGGTGGGCGAGCGCGACGAGACGTCGCTGCGGGTGCTGGACCCGAACTCCAACGCGCAGGTGGTGCTGGAGATCGCGCCGCACCTCGGGCAGGCGCCGGTGGCGCAGGTGCCTTACAACGGCCCCGGCCGGATTTCGCGCCCCGACACCCGCGCGCCCGGCGTCGAGCGGACGAACAAGGTGCGGCCGAAGAAGCTGGGCCACGTCGTGATCGGGTCGAAGGACCAGGACGCGTCGCAGCGGTTCTTCACCGAGGGGCTGGGGTTCAAGGCGTCCGACCACGTCCCGAGCCTCGCGAGCTTCCTGCGGTGCTCGACCGACCACCACAACCTGCTGATCCAGAAGGCGCCCGTCGACTTCCTGCACCACACCGCGTGGGAGGTCGACGACGTCGACGAGGTCGGCCGCGGCGCCACCGAAATGCTCGAAGGCAACCCCGAACGGCACGTGTGGGGCCTGGGCCGCCACCACATCGGCTCGAACTTCTTCTGGTACCTCAAGGATCCCGCCGGCAACTTCTCCGAGTACTACAGCGACCTCGACTGCGTGGTCGACGACGCCCTGTGGAAGCCCGCCGTGGTCGAAGGCTCGCGTGGCATCTACAACTGGGGCCCGCCGCTGCCGCCGTCGTTCATCACGCCCGAAGACCTCGCCGCGCTCATGACCGGCGCGCACAGCCCCCGCTGACCTTCTCCCAGACAAGGAAAACCGCCATGCGTTACGGAAACATCAACGGTCGCCTCGCCCTGCTCGACGGCGATCGCGCCCTCGACGTCGAGAAGGCCAGCGACGGCCGCTTCGGCCCGGACCCCGACTCCGTCTACGCGAGCTGGACCGAGTTCGCCGACTGGGCACGGCAGCAGTCGTTCGACGGCGCGGTGCCCTTCACCGACGCCGAGGTCGGCGCGCCGGTGCTGCGTCCGGCGCAGATCTTCGGCATCGGCCTCAACTACGCCGAACACGCGTCGGAAGCCGGGCTGGCCGCTTCGGCGACGCGCCCCGCGGTGTTCACCAAGTTCGTCACGAGCATCACCGGCCCCTACGACGCGGTGCGGCTGCCCAGTGAATCGGTCGACTGGGAGGTGGAGCTCGTGGCCGTGATCGGCAAGCGGGCCGAGCACGTCGCGAAAGAGCAGGGCTGGGACTACGTCGCCGGCCTCACGGTGGGGCAGGACCTGTCCGAGCGCGAGGTCCAGATGGCCGGTTCGGTGCCGCAGTTCTCGCTCGGCAAGTCCTACCCCGGGTTCAGTCCGATCGGTCCGGCGATCGTGACGCCCGACGAGTTCGCCGACCGGGACGACCTCGCGCTGCGCTGTTCCGTGGGCGACGAGGTGCTGCAGGACGGCCGCACCAGCGACCTCATCTTCTCGGTGCCGGCGCTGGTTTCCTACCTGTCGTCGATCCTGCCGCTGCTGCCGGGCGACGTGATCTTCACCGGCACGCCCGCGGGCGTCGGCATGGCCCGCGACCCGAAGCGCTACCTCGCCACCGGCACCACGCTGGTGAGCGAGATCGAGGGCATCGGCCGGCTCCGTAACGACCTCATCGCCTGAGTGCCACGTGCGATCCCGGCCGATCATGGCCGGGACCGTAAAATATCGATTTTACGGTAGAATGTTCGAGTGGTGACGAAACCTACTGCCAGCCGGACCGAGGAAGTTTTCGAGACCCTGCGGGCCGAGCTGCTTGGTGGCCGCTTCGAGCCGGGGCAGCGTATGAAGTCCCAGGAGCTGAGCACGCGGTTCGGCGTGAGCATGTCCGTGGTGCGCGAGGCGCTGACGCGGCTGGCCGAGCAGGGGCTGCTGGTGGCCACGCCCCAGCGCGGATTCACCGTGCGGCCCCTCTCAGTCGACGATCTGGCCGACCTCACGAAGGTGCGCGTGCAGATCGAGTCGCTGGCGCTGCGGCAGTCGTTCGAGCTGGGCGACCTCGGCTGGGAGACGTTGGTGCTCGGCACCCACCACGCGCTCGAACGCACCCCCGTGATCCTCGGAGACGGCTCCTACAACGAGGACTGGACCGCCGCCCACCGCGCCTTCCACCGCGCCCTGCTGGCCGGCTGCGCCAGCCCGCGGCTCGAGGCCATCGCGACCTCCCTGCGCGACAGCGCCGAGCTCTACCGCCGCTGGTACTGGGCCCTGACCGACGACCACCAGCGCGACATCGCCGGCGAACACCGCCGCCTCAAGGACTACGCCCTCGACCGCGACGCGGACCACGCCGTGGGCCTGCTCGCCGCGCACATCGAACGTGTGCCGAAGGCGCTGATCGAGTACGCGAAGGAGAACGGTCTGGACTCGACGTTCGCCTGAGCGGGAACCGTTGCACCGACCGAGATACCCGGCCGCCGCGGAAAGTCGCTCGACGCGCACCGGAAAGCAATCGACGGCTGGTGTGCCGCTGACCGGGCAGAACACCCGTCCGCCAGCACGCGTTCTCGCATCATGTCAATCCTTGACATGATGCGACCACAACCTTAACGTTTCCTTTCGCCGCCGGGTTTCCGAACATTATTCACATATCTGAATAAATGGCACAGAGGTCCCCACCGTGCGAAAGGAAACTGCGATGCGCATGCGCGCCGCGCTCGTCGTGCTGGCTATTCCCGCTTTTATGGCTGCCACCGCGTTGTCGGCGGAAGCCGCACCGGCCACCGGGCAGTCCGTTCTGGGCAATCCGTCCGTGGCCCCGGGCGGAAACTTCGACCTGTCCACCTGGCAGCTGCAGGAGCCGGTCGGCTCACCGGGCTCGCCGACCACCATCTCGTCGTCCCGGCTGCAGGGACCGAACGGCTTTCAGGACAGCTACTTCTACACCGACACGCGCGATGGCGCGATGACGTTCTGGGCGCCGGAAAAGGGCGTCACCACACCGAACTCGAACTACGCGCGGTCCGAGCTGCGGGAGATGAACCGCAGCGGATCGGCGGCCGACTGGTCGCTGAGCGGGTCGCACAAGCTCAGCGCCACCCTGCGCGTGGTGTCGGTGACGTCGAACGTGTGCGTCGGCCAGGTGCACCTCGGCTCGGGCGGCTCGTCGACGAAACCGTTGCTGGAGCTGTACTACCGCTCGAGCGGCGACATCGTGCTCGGCACGGAGAACTCGCCCGACGGCGGCCAGACCCTGCACACTGTCGGCCACGTCTCGGTGGGCAAGACCTGGTCCTACACGATCGGGATCTCCGGCGGCAACACCATCGACCTGACCGTGAACGGCAGCACGACGCACTACGGCATCCCGTCGTCGTTCAAGCAGTACAAGCAGTACTTCAAGGCCGGTTCGTACAACCAGTCTTCGTCGAGCAGCACGACGAAGGGTGCTCGCGTCGCCTTCTACGGGCTGACGGTTTCCCACAGCTGAGCGGCACATCGCCGGGCCGGGACCGAACCCGGCCCGGCGGTCATCCACTGTGGACCTTCTCCGGAACGCCCAGCACCGCGGCCAGCTGTGCGAGCAGCACCGCGCGAAACCCCTCCGATGCCCCGGAGGCGTGCTGGGCGCCGAACACGATCACCCCGGCCAGGGCCGTCAGCACCAGGCCCACCACATCCTCGGCCGGATGCGTGAGTGTGAACCCGCCGTCGCGCACCGCGGCCGAGAACGGCGCCCGGTAGCCCGCCAACACGTCCGTGACCGACGCGAGGTTCGCGGCCGCCAGCACACCGATGGTGTCGGCCAGCACCGGCGCGGCCGCGCGCAGCGGCGCGATGAGGTCGGCGCCTTCGGCCGCGCAACCCTGGAACGTGAAGCGCACCGACACGGTGAGCGTGCCGCGCAGAAACTCCGAGACGAAGGGCAGATCGGGCGCAGGAAGAACACCGAGGTAGCCAGCTCGTCGGCGCCTTCTCCGCGAACTGCTGGTACGCCTCGAGAACGGCGCGTGCGTCGGCGCCGGAGTAGTGCAGCGCGCCCGCGTACAGCTTGGTCACGGGAAGAGGTCGAACGCGCCACCCATCGTGTACCCCGACCGTGCCGATCGCCGGCGACGACCGCGCCGACGACCACGTGGGGTTCGTGGCGCACGACCGGGTTGAACACCGCGACCTCGTCGGCGAACCCGTCGTCCGCCGGCCTCAGCACCGGTCCCTTGACCAGGGTGCGCGAAGTGGACAGCTCGTGGGACATGGCGACACCCTTTACCGGGGAGACGGCCATGTCGCTCGCCGTCGGTACGCCGATACCCTATTTCGGTACCGCCAAACGGACGCAACAGCAGAGCTGAACGGGCACCATCGTGCCCGTTCAGCCCTCAAGATCGTGTTGCCGCAGCTCAGAGGCGCTGTTGGCGACCGCTCAATCCAGCGCGGGAATGATCTCCCGGGCGATCAGCTCGGCGTGCTCGGCCTGGTCGTAGAGCGGGGTGAACAGCACGAGCTCGGCCCCGGCGTCGATCACCTCGCGCACCGCGCGCACGCAGTCGTCGGGTGTTCCGGCGATGGCGGCAGCCGCGATGGCCGGCGGCAGGCCGCCGTAGAGGGCGGTCAGCTCGGCGTTGGTGCGCTCGCGGGCACGGTCGGCGTCGGCGTCGATCGCGAGGTACACGCGCTTCGCGATCTCGAAGTCCGGCCGTGGGTTCTGCGCCCGCAGGAACCGCACCTGCTCGGCGAACGCGGCCGTCGGCGTGGAGCCCGCGCCGAAGAAACCGGTGCCGTGGTCGACGGCGAGCTGCAACGCCTTCGGGCCGCTGCCGCCGAACCACAGCGGCGGGTGAGGTTTCTGGAACGGGCGCGGCGTGATGGTGGCGCCCGACAGCTGCCAGAACTCGCCGTCGTGGTCCACGGTGTCCTGCGTCCAGAGCTTCTTGACCAGCTCGACGCCCTCGGCGAACCGCGAGAGGTGCCGCTCGGGCGACAGGCCGAACGCCGCCCACGGCCGGTTCTTGCCACCCGACCCGACGCCGACCTCCAGCCGTCCGCACGAAAGCTGGTCGAGGCTGCTGGTGCTCTTCGCCAGCTGCGCCGGGATGTGCAGGGTGGACACGAACACCGTGCACCCCAGCCGCAACGTGTCGGTGCACGCGGCGGCGAACGTCATCGCCTCCAGCGGGCTCAGCGAGGGGCGCCGGCCGAACACGGCCTCCTGCGTCCACGCGCTGTGGTAGCCCGCTTCCTCCGCGCGAACCAGGTAGTCGCGGAACTCGCCCGGGTCGAACGAACCGTCCGAATAGAACTGCGGAATCGCGATCGCATACCTCACCCCGCGAATCCTAGGGTCGCGAGAGTCAGCACACGAGCCGGAAGAACCCGCGCACCTGTGCCACCAGCGACTCCGGTTCCTCCATCGCCGCGAAGTGCCCGCCGTGCGGCAGTTGTTCGAACCAGCGCAGATCGGTGAACCGCAGCTCGGCCTCGCGGCGCGAGGGACGTGTGATCTCCTTGGGGTACGAGGAGATTCCCGACGGCGCGGTCACCTTGCCGCGAAACCCGCTGCCGAAGCTCTCCCAGTACAGCCGCGCCGACGACGTGGCCGACGCCGTGAACCAGTACACCGAGATCGCGTCGAGGATCTGCCGGCGCGTCAAGGCGTCTTCCGGATGACCGTTGTTGTCGGTCCAGGCCCAGAACTTCTCCGCGATCCAGGCGGCCTGGCCGGCGGGGGAGTCGGTCAGGCCGTAGCCCAGCGTCTGCGGGCGGGTGGACTGCTGGCCGGAGTACCCGCGGCCCGTGCGCCCGAACTCCTTCCCCGCGGCGAGCGCGGCCTGCTCCTCGGGCGTCGGGTCGTCGAACTGCCCCAGCGGCGCCGCCGCCATGTTCACGTGGACGCCCGCCACCCGTCCCGGCGCCACCTCGCCGAGTGCCCCGGACACGGCCGAGCCCCAGTCGCCGCCCTGCGCGCCGTAGCGCTCGTAGCCCAGCGAGGCCATCAGGGTGTCCCAAGCGCGCGCCGTGCGCTCCACGCCCCAACCGGTGCGGGTCGGCTTGTCGCTCCACCCGTACCCGGGCAGCGACGGCGCGACCACGTGGAACGCGTCCGCCGGGTCACCCCCGTGGGCCCGCGGGTCGGTCAGCGGGCCCAGCACGTCGAGGAACTCGAGCACCGACCCGGGCCACCCGTGTGTGATGACCAGCGGGAACGCGTCCGGCTCGGGCGAGCGGACGTGCAGGAAGTGGATCCCCAGGCCGTCGACGGTGTCGCGGAACTGCGGGAACGCGTTCAACCGGTCGGCGAACCCGAAGTCGTACTCCTCGGCCCAGCTGCGGCAGAGCTCCTGCGCGTAGGCGAGCGGCAGGCCCTGCGACCAGTCGTCGACGGGCTCGGCCTCGGGCCAGCGCGTGCGCCGCAACCGTTCCCGCAGGTCCGCGATGTCGGCTTCGCTCACGTGCGCCTCGAACGGTTCCGCTGCCACCCGTGCTCCCTCCGTCGGCAAGATCGAAACTATCAGCTTCGGGCGAGTAGGTGACCCCCTGCGGAACACCGGTCGAACCCGGATGCGCTAAGCTCTCCGCATCGCCCTTGTAGCTCAGGGGATAGAGCACTGCCCTCCGGAGGCAGGTGTCGCAGGTTCGAATCCTGCCAAGGGCACAGGCGGTTGGGTGGTTCCTGTTCACGGAAAGCGTGAACGGGGACCGCCTTTTTGTGTTTTCTGGGGGCCGAGCCCCCAGACCCCCGCCGGGGGCGAGCCCCCGGACCCCCGCCGTGGTGAGGCCCCGGACCCCGCCGTGGTGAGACCGCGGGGCCCCGCCGGGGGTGAGGGCCCGGGTCCCCGGTGTGGTTGCGGTTCGCGGATGCTGGGGTCAGAGCCAGCCGCGTCGTTCGGCGAGGCAGCCCGCCTGGAAACGGCTCGACGCGCCCAGGTCCGTCATCAAGCGTTGCAGCCGGCGGTACGTCGTGCGGGTGCTCCAGCCGTTCACGCGCGCGATGGCCGTGTCGGTGAGGCCCGCCATCATCATGGCCAGCAGGGAGCGCGTTTCGTCGTCCGGGCCGGGAACGCCGGTGGCGCCGGTGTAGTCCGCGGGCGTCGGGGCGGTCGGATCGAGGGGGACGGCCTGGGCCCACTCGCCCTCGAACAACGCCTCCAGCGCGGTCAGCAGCGGCGAGCGGCGCACGAGGTAGGCCACCTGAAGGCCGCTGCGGGACAGGTCGAACGGGATGAGGGCGTCCTGGTCGTCGCGGATGATCAGCTTGATGGGGAGGCTGCGGCGGGTGCGGGCGACCTCACCGCCGCGGGCGGCCGGGAGGATGTCGGTTTCCAGCTTCCGCGGCCAGGTCAGGGCGTCGAGGCTGTAGATCACGCGGTGTTCCACGCCGTCGTTCTGGTGGCGGGCGATCTGCGCCTGCGTGTTGCGGGCCGCGCCCTCGCCGCCGGGTCGTTCGTAGTACGGCGGGGTGTCGAACACGCGGACCTGGCGGCGCGCTTCGGACTCCATGTGGGCCACGGCCGTGGCGATCGTCTCCCGGTCGGTGAGCTGCTCGATCACGAGCTCGGGGCTCGTGCGGTGCGCGCTGCGGTGGATCTCGGACAGCGAGTGCACCTTCGCGCGCGCCGCGCTCAGCTCGCGTTCGCGCAGCTGCACGAGCTGGTTGATCGCGATGTCCGGCGGCGCCGCCAGGTAGCGCGGGGGCGTGCCGCTGCCGCTCACGAGGTGCTTCGCGACGAGCGCAGCGAGTGCCGGCTCCAGTGAGGCCGCCGGGGTCGCGAGCTGCTCGGCGAGCGCGTCGACCGTCGACCCCGGAAGCGCGACCAGTGCTTCGTAGACCCGCTCTTCGTCGGCGGACAACCCCAGGACCCCGAGTTCCATGCGAACGGTCTACCGGATGTGTCGGGATTGTGCCAAGTGGCAGGGAGCAGACAGGCGCGGATCTTGTGCCGGGTGGTGCCGCCTGGCACTGTTCGGCCATTCCGGCGAGGTAGTGGTGCCGGTTTCCCTTGCGCCGAAAGGACTCCCGCGTTGAGAACCTCACGCAAGAGCCGGGCTGCCGCGACGGTCGCGTGCCTCGCGCCGTTGCTCACCTCACTGGTGGTCGTCGGTCCGGCGTCCGCCGCCGAAGCAGTGGTACAGACCGGCACCACGCCGGGCGCCCACACGGTCACGCTGATCACCGGTGACGTCGTCACCGTGAACCCGACCGGCGACGGCACCGACGGCGGCACGATCTCGGTCAAGGGCCCCGACGGCGGACCCGCCGACGCGCGGATCCTCGAATCGGCCGGCGACGTCTACGTCTTCCCGAACTCGGCCGCGGCCTACCTCGCGAAGGGCACGCTCGACCGGCGCCTGTTCAACGTCACCGACCTCATCGCCGACGGCTACGACGACGCTCACCGCGACAACCTGCCGCTGATCGTCTCCTACTCGACGCCGACGGCCGGGCTGCGCGCGAACACCTCGCCCCGCGGATCGGCGCTGGTCCGGCCGCTCCGAAGCGTCGACGGCGCGGCCGTGACCGAGAAGCACGCGCAGGCCGAGGACTTCTGGACGAGCGTCACCGCCGGCGCGCCCGCGTCGTTCGGGGCCGCGACCCGCGGCTTCGCTGACGGCATCAAGCAGATCTGGCTCGACGGCAAGGTGTACGCGGACCTGGCCGAGTCCGTCGCGCAGATCGGCGCCCCCGGCGCCTGGGCCGACGGTGACACCGGGGAGGGCGTCGACGTCGCGGTGCTCGACACCGGCGTCGACGAGACCCACCCGGACCTCGCGGGCCGCATCGTCGACACCCGAAGCTTCGTCGCGGGCGAGGACGTCAAGGACCTCCACGGACACGGCACCCACGTCGCCTCGACCATCGCCGGCACGGGCGCCGCGTCCGGTGGCACGGAGAAGGGCGTGGCGCCGGGCGCGCGCCTGCACATCGGCAAGGTGCTCTCCAACGCCGGCTCCGGAGCCGACTCCGACATCCTCGCCGGCATGGAGTGGGCCGCGGTCGACGAGCACGCCAAGGTCGTCAACATGAGCCTCGGCTCCCTCGACCCCTCCGACGGCACGGACCCGATGTCGCAGGCCGTGAACCGGCTCAGCGCGCAGACCGGTGCCCTGTTCGTGATCGCGGCGGGCAACACCACGGGCGCCGGCACGGTCGCCTCGCCCGGTGCCGCCGACGCGGCGCTGACCGTCGGCGCGGTCGACGGCACCGACCACCTCGCCGAGTTCTCCAGCCAGGGCCCGCGCGTGGGCGACGGTGCGCTGAAGCCGGAAATCACCGCACCTGGCGTCGACATCCTGGCCGCGCGTTCGCAGTACACCAGCGAAGGTTCGGGCTTCTACCAGACGATGAGCGGTACTTCGATGTCCACGCCGCACGTGGTCGGCGCCGCCGCGCTGCTCGCCGCGAAGCACCCCGAGCTCACCGGTGCCCAGCTGAAGGACCTGCTCACCAGCACCTCGAAGCAGACACCCGGCTACACCGCCTTCCAGGCCGGCAGCGGCCGCGTGGACGTCGGCGCCGCCACGCACGCCGGGGTCTTCGCCACGGCTACCGCGTACGCCGCGCAGGACGCGCACGGCGCCGTGCAGCGACCGGTCACCTACACCAATCTCGGTGCCACGCCGGTGACCCTGACGCTGTCGGTCTCCGCGCCCGGCGTGCCGGCGGGGATGTTCAAGCTCTCGGCCGGCCGCGTCACCGTACCCGCGAACGGCACCGCCAACGTCACCGTGACCATCGACCCGCACGCCGCGCCCGGCAAGTCCGACGGCTTCAGCGCCCAGGTCCTCGCCAAGACGGCGGACGGCGGCCTCGCCGCGCACACCGCGGTGTCGCTCGGTGCCCTGTCGCACCTGATGACCGTGAACGTCAAGGACGCCGCCGGCAAGCCCGCGTCCGCCCTCGTGGTCGTGCTCCGCGCCGGAGACCCGAACCCGGGGCTGTTCGCGGTCGACGGCAGCGCGAGCTTCTACACGCCCGACGACCAGTACTCCGTGCTCGGCTACCTGAACGTGCCCGGCACGCACGGCCCGCGTTCGCAGGGGCTGGCACTGCTCGGTGACCCCGACGTCGACTTCACCGGCGACCGCACGATCACCCTCGACGGTGGCCACGTGCGGCTGGTCGACGAGACCACACCTCAGCCCGGCGCGCCCACGTACCTGCGGCTCGAGTACTCCCGCACGCTCAACAAGGACGGCCGTTTCCACGACTTCGGGCTCGCCGACGCCACCTTCGACAGCCTCTGGGTGCAGCCGCAGGAGAAGGTGACCCACGGCGACTTCACCCTCGGTGCCCGCTGGCGCAAGGAGCAGCCGGGGCTGACGTTGTCCGTGCGCGGCACCGACTTCACCGACGTCCTGCGCCAGAACGGCGTCACCCCGCTGCCCGCCGGAACTCGCGACCTCTCGCTCGTCTACGCCGCTGACGGCGCCCCTGCGGACTTCACGGGTGCCGGGGCCCGTGGCAAGGCCGTGGTCGCGCGCCTCAGTGACGCGGTGGCCCCGGTCGAGCTCGCCCAGGCGGCGGCCGCCGCCGGAGCCAAGCTGCTGCTCGTGGTCAACGACCAGCTCGGGCGCCGGCAGCTGTCCTTCGCGACCGACTCGCTGCACCCGAGCCCGATCGACGTCGCGCTGCTCGGCCAGGACGAGGGCGAGAAGCTCATCAACCAGGCCCGTCAGCACAACGCGCAGGTGCGCACTGAGTCGCACCCGGTGGCGTCCTATGTGTACGACCTCGTGCACACCTGGCACAACGACCTGCCGCGGGACATGATCGCCCACGCGACGGGCAAGAACCTCGCGCGCATCGACGAGACGTTCGCGGGGTCCGTGCCGAAGACCGGTGCCGAAGAATGGCGTTACGACTTCCCGGCGTACACGGAGTGGGGGATCGGCAACTACGTCCCGATGGCGCCCAGCAGCCACCGCACCGACTGGGTCACCACCGACGGCGCCAACCGCTGGGGCCACGAGGTCACCGACGGCGTGTTCAACGCCTGGGGCGTCCGTCGCAGCTACACGCCCGGCAGTGTCACGAGTGACGACTGGTTCACCCCCGTGCAGCGCCCGTACCTGAGCAACAACTACCTCGGGCCGACGCGCACGGACAACTCGCTGCGCGTCGACGTGCCCGGCTACGGCAACGCCGACCACACCGGTTCGCTGCAGGACTTCCAGTTCGCGAACCAGACCACCACGCTGTACCAGGGCGACAAGCAGCTGGGCACCGCGTCGAACGGGCTGATCATGTACGCCACCGTGCCCGCCCAGCGCCGGCAGTATCGCCTGGTCGTGGCCAACCAGCACGCGTCGTCGGTGAACCCGCACTCGACGTCGACCACGACGGCGTGGACGTTCTCGTCCGCGGCGCCGACGGTCGCCGGGGAGCAGGATCTGTTGCCCCTGCTGCAGATCCGCTACGGCCTGCAGGCCGACGGCTCGGGTTCCGTGTCCCGGGACGCGAAGTTCGCCATCACGGCCGAGCAGCGTTCGCCGGTCTCGGTCGGGTTGACCGACGTGGCGGTGGCGGGCGCCGGTTCCGCCCGCACCTCGCGCGTCGAGGTGTCCTACGACGACGGCGCCACCTGGACGCGGCTGTCCACCGACCGCCGCGGTTCCTACGAACTCGACGCGCCGCGGAAGGCGAAGTTCGCCTCCCTGCGGGTGACCGCGAACGACTCGGCGGGCAACTCGGTGGAGCAGACGGTGATCCGGGCGGTCGGCCTGCGCTGACCGGAGCTGCGAAAACCAGCAGGGCTCCTGCCGCGGCAGGAGCCCTGCTGTTGCGCGTGGCGGATCCCAGTACGCGAGAGTGCTCGACCGGGGGATGGGTATCCGGCAGTGTCGCCGATTACAGTGAACTTAGGCTTACCTGTATTGCACATATGCGCATGCGACTATATATTTCGGACAGGGCAGGAAGACCGGCTCGGCGCCGATGATGACCTGGGGAAACGACGGGAGGCGAGAGCATGGGCCACGGACACGGCCATGGGCACACCGCCGCCCCGGCGAGCGCGTCCGGCCGGTACCTGCGGGCCCTGCTGATCGCCCTCGTGATCGGCGCGGCCTTCATGGTGCTCGAGTTCGTGGTGGGGTTCACCACCGGTTCGCTGGCCCTGATCTCCGACGCCGCCCACATGTTCACCGACGTCCTCGGGGTCGGCATGGCGCTCGCCGCGATCGTGCTCGCGTGCCGCAGCGGACCCACGGCGAGCCGCACGTTCGGGATGTACCGCGCCGAGGTGCTGGCCGCGCTCGGCAACGCGGTGCTGCTGTTCGGCGTGGCCGCGTACGTGCTGGTGGAGGCCGTCGGGCGCATCACGGACCCGCCCGAGGTGGCGGGCCTGCCGGTGCTGCTGGCCGCGGGCGCCGGCCTGATCGCCAACGTCGTGTCGTTCTTCGTGCTGCGCTCGGGCGCGCGCGAAAGCCTCAACGTGCGCGGCGCGTACCTCGAGGTGCTCGCCGACCTGATCGGCTCGGTGGGCGTGCTGCTCAGTGGCGCCATCACCCTCACCACGGGCTGGCGCTACGCCGACCCGATCATCGGTGTCGCGATCGGCCTGTTCGTGCTGCCCCGCACGTGGACGCTGGCCCGCCGCGCACTGCGGATCCTGTTCCAGCACGCCCCGACCGGCGTCGACGTCGGGGAGATCAGCACCGAGCTCGCCGCCCTGCCGGGTGTCTCCGACGTCCACGACCTGCACGTCTGGACGCTCACCTCCGGCATGGAGGTCGCGTCCGCGCACCTCACGATGAGCGAGGAGGCCGAGCAGTCCGCCGTGCTCACCGAGGCGCAGGACCTGCTTTCGATCCGGTACTCGATCAACCACGCGACGCTGCAGGTCGAGGGTTCGTCATGTGCCCGCCGGTGTCAGGAACTCTCCTGGTAGGAGGCGTTTCGCCCCTGTTGGGCGGCCCTCCCGTCACCCTGAGCCGAATCCGGTGAGATCTGAGACGCTCACCGCTGGCCGGTTCCCCGCTTCGGGGGCA
Source organism: Amycolatopsis sp. NPDC004368 (assembly GCF_053602515.1). Taxonomy (NCBI): domain Bacteria; kingdom Bacillati; phylum Actinomycetota; class Actinomycetes; order Pseudonocardiales; family Pseudonocardiaceae; genus Amycolatopsis; species Amycolatopsis sp. NPDC004368. The sequence continues at coordinate 92,207 of NZ_JBSGDT010000015.1, forward strand.
GTGTTCAGTTCGGCGCACGGGATGGACCGGCGCGCCTGGAGACCGATCACCAAGGGGATTGCTCGTGAGTGAGCGCATCAGTTCGCAGAGGCTGGAATTCGGGATCGGCGTGATCGGGGGCCCGACCACCGTCGTGGACATCGCGGGCTTGCGGATCGTCGTGGACCCGACGTTCGACGAGCCGGGCCCGCACGCCTACCTGACCAAGCTCGACGGCCCGGCCGTCGACGAAGCCGGCCTCGGCGACGTCGACCTCGTGCTCGTCAGCCACGCCGCCCACCCCGACAACCTGGACGTCAAGGGCAAGGCATACGCCTTGGCCGCCAAGCTGCTCGTGACCGGCGTCAACTCCGCGAAGCTGCTCGGCGCCAACGCCAAGGGCCTCGAAGCCTGGGAGACGATGACCATCCCCCGCGGCGACGGGGCCGGCGAACTGACCCTGCAGGCGGTACCCGCCGAGCACGGCCCCGCGGACGGCGACCGCGACGACACCGGGTACATCAACTCCCAGGTCGTCGGCTTCGTGCTCTCCGGCACGGATCTCCCGACGGTGTACATCAGCGGCGACAACGCGTCGGTGCGCGTGGCGGCCGAGATCGCGAACAAGGTCGGCCCCATCGACTTCGCGGTCCTCTTCGCCGGCGCCGCCCGCGTCGCGGCGAAGTTCGACGGCCGGCCCCTCACGCTGACCTCCGAGCGCGCTGCCGCCGTGGCCTCGGTGCTCGGCGCGAAGACCGTGCTGCCCGCCCACATCCAGGGCTGGGCCCACTTCTCCGAGGGCATCGAAACCTTCGAGCCCGCCTTCGACGACGCCGGTCTCAAGCACGTCCTGGCGCTGGCCGCGCCGGGCGAGTGGAACGTCACGCAGAAGTAGTCCTGACGGCTGTGGTCCCCGGGCGCATCGGGGACCACAGCCGTGATCACCCGGGCCAGGCGCGCCGCAGGCGGTCGATCAGCTTGGTGGGTGTGAGCTCCCGTTCGAGGCGGAACAGGTAGCCCGCCGGGCATTCGCGGACGGCGGCTCGCCGCTGCCGGCGCCACTGCACCGGGGCGGCCAGCACACAGGCGGCAGCCGAGGCGGTGCCGGCGATCGTCGGCGACAGCCCGACGGTGTCGGCCGCCATCGTGACCAGTGCGGGCGGGGCCACGGACTTCACGTTGACCACCCCGCGCACGGACTCCAGGCCGACGCTGCGCAGGCGATCGCGCAGCTGCTTCAGCTGCTTCGTCACCGCTTGGTCGACCTCGGTGCGAAGGTACTGCTGGAACACGTCGAGATCACGCACGTCCTCCAGCTGCGTGAGCTGCTCCGACTTCTCGGTCACGTACCGGCGGAAGGCGTCGAGTTCGGTCCCGAACTTCTCGCGGACCTCGATGATCTTCTCCACCGGCACGTTGTCGAGGCCGGCGGGCACGACGGTCTCGAAAGCCGCGAACACGAAGGCGTCTTCGGCGTCCGCGTGGCCCGTGGACGTGGGTGCCGAGCCGAGGAGAGCCTCGGCGAGGCGGTCGAGCGTCCAGCCGGATGCAGCCGAGTGGGAGAGCTCCTGGTCGGTCACGGGGTGCAGACGGTTTTCGGTGGCGATGCGCTCGACCAGCGCGCAGTTGTACACCGCGGCCAGGTCCGGGTGCATGCCCAGCCAGATTCCACCGCGGCCGCTGTACGGCTCGGCCAGCCCGGCGGCAACCGCGGAGGTGGCGAAGTCGGCCGAGACCTTGTCGAGGTGCACGTAGTCGAGCCACTCCGGGAGATCCCGTCCGGCCGACCTGGCAGAGACGGCCTGCTGGTACGACCGCCGGGGCGAGACGGATCGGTGCCGGATCGGTGGCGTGGACGGGTCCTGGGGCCGGTCGAGCGCATACCGCTTGCGCAGGTCGCGGGCGTGTGCGTCGACGAGATCGAGGAACGGTCGCCCAACGTCGTCCGCCGCCCATTGCGGGGGCGTGATGTCCACGAGCCATTCGGCTTCCGTGCGCAGGGCGCGGGAAACCGGTGAATCGTCGGTCGGGTAACCGCGCGGACGCAGCCGGCCGAGCTTGGGCCAGTACAGCGCGGCGTACTTGAGCCACCGATCGTCGCGGACGTGGATGTACGGGTAGTACAAGGCGATCGGATCCACGCGGCCCCCTCATTGATCGGCGTTCGGCAGCCTAGCGCCGACCTGGTAGACCGGGCCCCATGCGCAAGGACTTCGACCCCGCCGGCATCGCGCCGTTCTCCTTCTACCGTCTGCTGACCGCGACCGTGGTGCCGCGGCCGATCGCCTGGGTGTCGAGCACCTCGGCCGACGGCGTGGACAACCTGGCGCCGCACTCGTTCTTCACGGTCGCGTCGGCGGCGCCGCCCGTGCTGCAGTTCACGTCGGTGGGGCGCAAGGACACGCTGCGCAACATCGAGGCCACCGGGCAGTTCGTGGTGAACCTGGCGCCCGAGCACCTCTTCGAGAAGATCAACGACACCGGCACCGACTTCCCGCCCGACCACAGCGAGTTCGACGCCACCGGCCTGTCCCGCGAGCCCAGCGTGAAGGTCAAGCCGCCGCGGGTGGCGCAGTCGCCGGTGGCGTTCGAGTGCGAGCTGCACAGCACGGTCGGGTTCGGCACGTCGACGGTGGTGTTCGGCCGGGTCGTGCACGCGGCCGTGTCCGCCGACGTGCTCGACGGCGACCACCCCCTGATCGAGCGGCTGCGCCCGCTGGCCCGCCTCGGGCGCGACGAGTGGGGCACCCTCGGCGAGATCAAGGAAATCCCGCGCATCCGCTTCGCGGACTGGCCTCGAACGTGAAAGAGAGGGCCGCCCCCAGCCGGGAGCGGCCCTCTCCTTCACCACGAACTCAGGATCCCGGAAGCGGTGCTGCCCCGCGTGCGGTCAGCATCAGCTTCATCTGGGTGATCTCCGCGCCCTGCGACACGATGATGCTGCGGCACAACGCTTTCACCGCCGGCAGGTTCGAGTGGTCCTGCGCGTACTCCGCCATCGCCGTGCCGCCTTGGTGGTGGCGCAGCATGAGCTGCAGGAAGTCGACGTCCATCGCGCGGCCCGTGAGCGTGCGCAGTTTCGCGATCTCGGCGTCGGTGGCCATGCCGGGCATCGGCGCGCCACCGGCCGGGGAGCTGGTGGGCATCTGCATGCCCGCGTGGCCCATCGGCTCGGTCATCCACGTCATGTACGCGCCGGGCGCCTGCTCGGGCTGGTCCCACAGCATGAGCCAGCCCTTCATGCGCCCGACCTGCTCGGTCTGCGACGACTCGATGTCGAACGCGAGCTGCCTCACCTCGGGGTCCGTGCTGTGGTCACGGGCCCAGTTGGCCATGGTCACGGCCTGCAGGTGGTGCGTCGACATGTCCTGCGCGAAGCCGACCTCGACGGACCCGGCGCCCGGGACCGCCGGCGCCGCGTCGCCGCCGTCGGTGAGCCGCGCGGCGAACACGCCGATCGCGACGCCGATGAGCAGCACGGCGAGCAGCGACCCGCCGATGACGACCCAACGGGACCACGTGGGGCGCTCGTCGGGCTCGTGAACGTCGGGTTCGAGGTCGGCTTCGGTGCTCACTGCGAAATCCTCACCACCGAGGTCACTGGCTCGCCGGCGGAGCCGCCGGCGACGAGACGGGCGCGCTGGGCTGGCCGGGGGCACCCGGCTGACCCGGCTGCATGCCACCCTCCGGCACCGCGCCGGAGCTGCCGCCGTAGTTCATCGGCTTGGCGTCGGGGCCCGGCTTGCTCGGGTCGAACGGCGGCGGGTTGCTCGGATCGAACTGGCCCGGGCCGAGCGCGTCGCACGAGGCGCCGATCTCGGGGTACACGCCGTTGGGGTTGGTCCGCAGCGCGGCGATGAACTCGTCGATGCGCGGGTCGTCGGCCTTGTCCAGCTTCAGCTGGTGGCCCCACGACTGCAGCGAGATCGGCTTGTCGAGGCCGGGGTAGGGCGACATCGAGATGTAGGTCTTGCCCTTGACGCGAGCGGCCAGCAGGTCCACCTGGTCACCCTTGACGAGGTCCGGGTTGTAGGCGATCCAGATGGCGCCGTGCTCGAGCGTGTGGACCATGTTCTCCGTGCGCACCGCGGTCGGGTAGACGACGCCGTTGCAGGCCGCCCAGTTGCCGTCGTGCGGGCCGCCGAAGGGCGGGCTGTGGTCGTACGCCACGCGCTCGGTGGGCAGCACGTGCACCGAACCGGTGTAGGTCGCGGTGATCACGCCCGGGATCTTCTTGGACGGATCGGGGTTGGACGCCGTCGGAGCGAACGACGCGGCCGCCTCCTCGCGGGACTTCTGGTCGCGCTGCGGAGCGGATTTCACCATGTAGTAGGTGACGACGCTGGCCAGGAGGGCCACCACCACGACGACACCGATGATGGTGCCCCACGGAGTGCCCTTCTTGGTGACGACGGACTTGCCGCGCGCGGCCTTCACCGCGTTGGCGGACTTGCCGCGCGAGCCACCCGGCGTCCCCTTCTTACTGGTTGTCCCTTTCGCCATGGTCTGCCGCGATCTCCTCGTGAGATGATGGAGGGATCCGGACGGACCCTGCCCGTCGGCCAGTGTAGAGACCGGACGTCTGATCACCGTGAACACCTCTCGCGATCACCGCGGGTGTGACGCGGGCCAACCGCAGGTCGGACCGGCGTAAGCGGCCTACCTGGGCACACCTAGAATTCGGCGAGTGACTCCCGCCGCTCTCGCCGACCTGGTCCGCGCCTCCGCCGTGCAGGTGCTCGACGCCCGAGGCGTCGACGCCGCCGTGCTGCCGGAGCAGGTGACCATCGAACGCCCGCGCAACCCCGACCACGGCGACTATGCGACCAACCTCGCCCTCCAGGTCGCCAAGAAGGCCGGGCTGCAGCCGCGGGAGTTCGCCGAGGCGCTGGCCGAGGTCGTGGCGGCGGCCGACGGCGTGGCCGCGGCCGAGGTCGCCGGCCCGGGTTTCCTCAACTTCCGCCTCGCCGCCGACGCGCAGGGCGACATCGTGCGCCAGGTCCTCGACGCGGGGGAGGCCTACGGCCGCGGCGACGCGCTCGCGGGCCGCCGGATCAACCTCGAGTTCGTGTCGGCCAACCCGACCGGCCCGATCCACCTCGGCGGCACGCGCTGGGCCGCGGTCGGCGACGCGCTCGGTCGCGTGCTGGCCGCGCAGGGCGGCGACGTCACGCGCGAGTACTACTTCAACGACGCCGGTGCCCAGATCGACCGGTTCGTCCGATCCCTCATCGCCGCCGCGAAGGGCGAGCCCGCGCCGGAGGACGGCTACGCGGGCGGCTACATCAACGACATCGCCGCCGAGGTCCTCAAGCAGGAGCCGAGCGCGCTGTCGCTGCCCGAGGCCGAGCGGCACGAGACGTTCCGCCGGGTGGGCATCGAGCTGATGTTCACCGAGATCAAGCAGAGCCTGCACGAGTTCGGCACCGACTTCGACGTGTACTTCCACGAGAACTCGCTGCACCAGTCCGGCGCCGTCGACGCCGCCGTGCAGCAGCTGAAGGACTCGGGCAACCTCTACTTCGCCGACGGCGCGTGGTGGCTCAAGTCGAGCGAGTACGGCGACGACAAGGACCGCGTCGTCATCAAGAAGGACGGCAACCCGGCCTACATCGCCGGCGACCTGGCCTACTTCAAGGACAAGCGCAACCGCGGCTTCGACCTGTGCATCTACATGCTCGGCGCCGACCACCACGGGTACATCGCGCGCCTCAAGGCCGCCGCGGCCGCGTTCGGCGACGACCCCGACACCGTCGAGGTCCTCATCGGCCAGATGGTGAACCTCGTGAGCGAGGGCAAGCCGGTGCGCATGTCCAAGCGCGCGGGCACCGTGATCACGATGGAGGACCTCGTGGAGGCCGTGGGCGTCGATCCGGCGCGCTACGAGCTCATCCGCTACTCCGTCGACTCCACTTTGGACGTCGACCTCGACCTGCTGCGCAAGCACAGCAACGACAACCCGGTCTACTACGTGCAGTATGCGCACGCCCGGCTGTCTTCCCTGCAGCGCAACGCCGCAGACCTCGGGCTGAAGTCCGAAGAGTCCACAGTGGACGTCGACTTCGGACTCCTCACGCTCCCCGCCGAAGGTGACCTCATCCGCACCATCGGCGAGTTCCCCGCCACCGTCCGCCGCGCCGCCGAGATGCGGGAACCGCACCGCATCGCCCGCTACCTCGAGGAGCTGGCCGGCGCGTACCACAAGTTCTACACGGTGGGCCGGGTGCTGCCGCAGGGCGACGAAGAGGCCACCCCTCTGACGTTCGCCCGGCTCGCCCTGTGCGAGGCCGCTCGCCAGGTGCTGGCGAACGGCCTGTCCTTGCTCGGTGTCTCAGCTCCTGAACGGATGTAAGAAATGGCGCACCCCGCGGGCCCCCGCCACGCCGACGTCTACCCCCATGCCGACGCCTCCGGGTTCCCGCCCGCGAGCGCCGAAGAGCTCGACAAGCTGCCCGCGAAAGTGTGGCCGCGCAACACCTACCGGGCCGGCGACGGCATCGTGCGCATCGCCGGGATGGACGTGCGCGACCTCGCCGAGACCTACGGCACGCCGCTGTTCGTGGTCGACGAGGCCGACTTCAAGTCCCGCTGCGCCGACTACGCCGAGGCGTTCGACGACCCGGCGCTGGTGCACTACGCGTCGAAGGCGTTCCTCTCGATCGAGATCGCCAAGTGGGTGGCCGAACAGGGCCTGAGCCTCGACGTCTGCAGCGGCGGCGAGCTCGCCGTGGCACAGCGCGCGAACTTCCCCGCCGAGCGGATCACTTTCCACGGCAACAACAAGTCGATCGCCGAGCTCGAGATGGCCGTGGAGGCCGGCGTCGGCACGGTCGTGGTGGACTCCTACCACGAGATCGCGCGCCTCGCCGACATCGCCGCGCGCCGCGAGGTCGTGCAGCCGGTGCTCGTGCGCGTGACGGTCGGCGTCGAGGCCCACACGCACGAGTTCATCGCCACCGCGCACGAGGACCAGAAGTTCGGCTTCTCGCTGGCGTCGGGCGACGCGGCCGAGGCCGTGCGCCGCGTGCTCAACACGGCTTCGCTCAAGCTCGTGGGCCTGCACAGCCACATCGGCTCGCAGATCTTCGACGCCGACGGCTTCGAGGTCGCCGCGCGCCGCGTGGTCGGGCTGCTGGCCGAGCTGGCCAAGGAGCACGGCCGTGAGCTGCTCGACCAGCTCAACCTCGTGGACCTCGGCGGCGGGTTCGGCATCGCGTACACCGAAAAGGACAATCCGCCGCCGCCGGCGCAGATGATCACCCAGATCCGCGAGATCGTGCGCAAGGAATGCGCGTACGCCGACCTGCCCGTGCCGCGCATCGCGGGCGAGCCGGGCCGCGCGATCGCCGGACCGGGCACCATCACGCTGTACGAGGTCGGCACCATCAAGGACGTCGCGCTCGGCGACAACACCACCCGCCGCTACGTGAGCGTCGACGGCGGCATGAGCGACAACATCCGCACGGCGCTCTACGACGCCGTGTACGACTGCCGGGTGGTTTCGCGCTCCGCCAGTGACACTGCCGACGGGGACGACCCCGTGATCGCCACCTTGTCCCGAGTCGTGGGAAAACACTGTGAATCCGGCGACATCGTCGTCCGAGACTGCTGGCTACCCGACACTCTTGCTCCCGGCGACCTGCTGGCCGTCGCGGCGACCGGTGCCTACTGCTACTCGATGGCGAGTGGGTACAACCGGCAGCCGCGCCCGGCCGTGGTGGCCGTGCGCAACGGCAGCGCCCGGGTGCTGCTGCGGCGGGAGACGACGGACGACATGCTGCGCCTGGAGGTTTGAGAAGTGTCCACAGTGTCTCCATCAGACCGGCCGGCCATCAGGGTCGCCCTGCTCGGCTGCGGCACGGTGGGCAGCGAGGTCGTGCGGCTGCTCACGGAGCAGGCCGACGAGCTGGCCGCACGCGCCGGTGCCGCCGTGGAGCTGGCGGGCATCGCGGTGCGCCGCCCGGACAAGCACCCCGAGCTGCCGGCGGACCTGGTCACCGACGACGCGGCCGCCCTCGTGGTGCGCGACGACGTCGACGTGGTCGTGGAGCTGGTCGGCGGCATCGAGCCCGTGCGCGACTGGCTGCTCGCCGCGCTGGGTGCCGGGAAGTCCGTGGTCACGGCCAACAAGGCGCTGCTCGCCGAGCACTCGGCCGACCTGTTCGAGGCCGCCGACGCCGCGGGTGTCGACCTGTACTTCGAGGCCGCCGTGGCCGGCGCCATCCCGCTGCTGCGCCCGCTGCGCGAGTCGATGGCGGGTGACCGCATCACGCGCGTGATGGGCATCGTCAACGGCACCACCAACTACATCCTCTCCGCCATGGACACCACGGGCGCGGGCTACGCCGAGACGCTCGACGAGGCCGGCCGCCTCGGGTACGCCGAGGCCGACCCGACCGCCGACGTCGACGGCTACGACGCCGCGTCGAAGGCCGCGATCCTCGCCTCGCTCGCGTTCCACACGCGCGTGACCGCGAAGGACGTGCACCGCGAGGGCATCGCCGACGTCACGGCGGCCGACCTGGTCGCCGCGCGCGTGCTGGGCCGCACGGTGAAGCTGCTGGCCATCTGCGAACGCGTGACGGCCGACGACGGCACCGAGTCCGTCTCGGCCCGCGTGCACCCGGTGATGATCCCGCGCAGCCACCAGCTCGCGGGCGTCGGCGGCGCGTTCAACGCCGTGTACGTGGAGGCCGACGCGGCCGGTGAGCTGATGTTCTACGGCCAGGGCGCGGGTGGCGCGCCGACCGCGAGCGCGGTGCTCGGCGACCTCGTCGCCGTGGCGCGCAACCGCGTGGTCGGCGGACGTGGGCCGCGCGAGTCCGCGCACGCCGCGCTGCCGGTGCGCCCGATGGGCCAGACGCCCACGCGCTACCACGTGAGCCTCGACGTCGCCGACCGCGCGGGTGTGCTCGCCCAGGTGGCGCAGGCGTTCGCGGGCCACGGCGTGAGCATCGCCGCCGTGCGCCAGCGCGACGCCAACGACACGGCGAGCCTCGTGGTGGTCACCCACCTGGCGCCCGACGCGGCGCTTCAGTCCACTGTGGACGAGATCGCGAAACTCGATGTGGTTCACCAAGTCGTGAGTGTCATGCGGGTGGAAGGCGAAGACCAGTGAGCGCAGCTTGCAAGCGAATCATCGCTGTTCATGGCGCCACCTCACCGGTGACGAGCGTGGAACTCCGAATTGAGGTGGCGGCATGAGTGCAGTCGGAACCAGCGCGTGGCCGGGAATCATCGAGGCGTACCGCGACCGCGTCCCCGTGCCGGACGGAGCGCAGGTGGTGACGCTCGGCGAGGGCAACACCCCGCTGCTGCCGGCCGCGCACCTGTCCGAGCTCACCGGCTGCACGGTGCACCTCAAGGTGGAGGGCGCGAACCCCACCGGTTCGTTCAAGGACCGCGGCATGACCGTGGCCATCACCCACGCGCTGGCGAGCGGGCTCAAGGCCGTGATCTGCGCGTCGACGGGCAACACCTCGGCCTCGGCCGCCGCCTACGCCGCACGCGCCGGGCTCACCTGCGCGGTACTGGTGCCCCAGGGCAAGATCGCGATGGGCAAGCTCGCGCAGGCCGTGCTGCACGGCGCGCGGATCCTGCAGGTCGACGGCAACTTCGACGACTGCCTCGAGCTCGCGCGCAAGACCGCGGCCGACTACCCGGTGACGCTGGTGAACTCCGTGAACCCGGTGCGCATCGCGGGCCAGAAGACCGCCGCGTTCGAGGTGTGCGACGCGCTGGGCCAGGCGCCCGACATCCACTGCCTGCCGGTGGGCAACGCGGGCAACATCACCGCCTACTGGGCCGGGTATTCGGAGTACGCGGCCGACGGTGTGGTGAAGAACACGCCGCGCATGTTCGGCTTCCAGGCCGCCGGTGCCGCGCCGCTCGTGCGGGGCGAACCGGTGTCCGACCCGGACACCATCGCCACCGCGATCCGCATCGGCAGCCCCGCTTCGTGGGGGAGCGCCGTGAAGGCCAAGGAGGAGTCCGACGGCCTGTTCGAGGCCATCACCGACGAGAAGATCCTCGAGGCCTACCGGCTGCTCGCTCAGCGTGAGGGCGTGTTCGTGGAGCCGGCCTCGGCCACCAGCGTCGCCGGCCTGCTCGCCACCGCCGCCGACGGCCGCCTGCCGAGGGGCACCACGGTCGTGTGCACGGTCACCGGCCACGGCCTCAAGGACCCCGCGACCGCGCTCGAGGGCAACGTCGAGGTCGAGCCGCTCGCCGTCGACCCCACCGCGGTCGCCGCGGCGCTGGACCTGCGATGACCGGCTCCTCGGGCCTGCCGGTGGGCTCGTCGTTCCGGGCCACCGTGCCGGGTTCGACGGCCAACCTCGGCCCGGGTTTCGACGCGCTGGGCATGGCGCTGGCGCGCCACGACGTCGTCGAGCTGCAAGTGACCGAGGACGGGCTCAAGGTCGAGGTGGTCGACGCCGGCGCCGGCGGCGTCGCCGACGTGCCCACCGACGAAACGCACCTCGTGGTGCGGGCGATCCGCCGCACGTGCGCGCACCTCGACGTGCGCCCGCCGGGGCTGCACCTGCGGTGTTTCAACAACATCCCGCACGCGCGCGGACTCGGTTCCTCGGCCGCCGCCGTGGTGTCCGGAGTGGCGCTGGGTTACGCGATCGCGGGCGTTGCGCTCGACGACGAGGCGTTGCAGCTCGCGGCGGAGTTCGAGGGCCACGCGGACAACGCGGCCGCCAGTCTGCTCGGCGGGTTCGTGGTGGCGTGGTCGGAAAATGGCCGGTTCCACGCTGAACGCGTGGAGCCCAGCACCAAGATCCGTCCTGTGGTGGCGATTCCGGCGCTGAAGTCCTCCACGGACGCGACGCGCGGCCTGCTGCCGCAGCACGTTCCGCACGCCGACGCGGCGCACAGCGCGGGCCGCACCGCGCTTTCCGTGCTCGCGATCACCACGAAACCCGAGCTGCTGCTCGCGGCCACGGAAGACCGGCTGCACCAGGAGTACCGGGCGAGCGCGTACCCCGCGAGCTCCGAGCTGGTGCGCACGCTCCGTGCCCGGGGCGTCGCCGCGACGATCTCCGGAGCCGGTCCCACAGTGCTCGCGCTCACCACGACGGGAATATTGCCGCCGGAGGTGGACGTTGAAGGGTTCGACGTCGCCGAGCTGGGCGTGGACCTGACGGGTGTTCAGGTTGCGGCTCAGTAAAGCCCCGGTCACGTGGCGGGCGGAACGTGCGCCACGCGGGGGGTGGTTGTTGCACCGGCCCACCGGGCGGTCTACCCTCGGGGGCGTTCGATCACCGTGCGTTTCCGCACCCGATGCCGGTCCTTTCGCTCCTTGTGAGCCTCCGGTCCGCATCCTTCGTCGATCCGCCAGTCCGCACCGCATGAGCTGCGGGAGCGGAGGGACGCAGGCGGGTTTCCGGTCTCGGCGGTGCCGAATTCCGTTTCCTCCGTTTGGGGGAGGCAAACACCCCTGTGCTGGCGACGCTCTCGCTGTGTTCCGCACGGCTAGGCGCGACTCGCCCGCATCGGAAGCAAATGCCGTTTCGCGATCAGACGCGATCGGCGGCAGTCCGCTGATCCACCTGGAGGCGTGGATCGGTCAGGAAGGACATGTGTGAGCAACACCGATCTGTTGAGCGGCGACGTGGAGACCCCCGCCGCGGCCGCTGAGACGAATGGGGCTGCGGCCGCTCCGAAGCGCCGCACCGGGGGCTTGTCGGGGATGGTCATCGCCGAGCTCCGCCAGCTGGCGGGCGAACTGGGTGTGGGCGAGACCACGGGGATGCGCAAGGGTGACCTGATCGCCGCGATTCGCGAGCGCCAGGGCAAGACCAAGAAGCGCACCGCCACGGCGGAGACCCTCCCGCTCGACGGCGTCGGCGACGCTCCGGCTCCCAAGGCCGCGAAGCCCGCGAAGACCGAAGAGCCGGCTCGGGTCGAGAAGAAGCGCGAGGAGACCCCGGCCGCCGAGGCGGCGCCGGCTCCGAAGGCCGAGACCAACGGTTCGGCCCCCGAGGCGCCGGCCGAGAAGCCCGCGCAGAACGACCAGGGTGGCCAGCAGAACGGCGAGGGGCAGCAGGAGGAAGGCGGCCGCGGCCGTCGCCGCCGCGGCTCCAACCGCGCCGCGGGCGCGCCCGACGGCCAGCGCGATGGTGGCCAGCGTGACGGTGGTCAGCGCGAGCAGCGTGACGGCGGTCAGCGCAACGACCGCAACGACCGTGGTGAGCGCAACGACCGCGGTGACCGTGGCGAGCGCCAGGGCGGCCGCGACAACAACCGCGGCGGCTCCGACAACCGTGGTGACCGCGACAACCGCCAGCGCAACAACCAGCAGGACGGCGGCAACCGCGGCCAGCAGGACAACCGGTCGCAGGGCCCGGAGGACGACGAAGAGGGCGGCCGTCGCGGCCGTCGCTTCCGCGACCGCCGGCGCCGGGGCAGCGGGGGCGGCCAGCGCGAAGGCGGCTCGCCGGACACCGAGATCCGCGAGGACGACGTCCTGCTGCCGGTCGCCGGCATCCTCGACGTGCTCGACAACTACGCGTTCGTGCGCACCTCGGGTTACCTGGCGGGGCCGAACGACGTGTACGTGTCGCTCTCGCTGGTGCGCAAGTACGGCCTGCGCCGCGGTGACGCCATCACCGGTGTCGTGCGCCAGCCGCGCGACGGCGAGCAGCAGCGGCAGAAGTTCAACCCGCTGGTGCGCGTCGACTCGATCAACGGCCTGGAGCCGGACGAGGCCAAGCGCCGCCCCGACTTCACGAAGCTGACCCCGCTCTACCCCAACGAGCGCCTGCGCCTCGAGACCGAGTCGCACAAGCTCACGACCCGCGTGATCGACCTGATCATGCCGGTCGGCAAGGGGCAGCGTGCCCTGATCGTGTCGCCGCCGAAGGCCGGTAAGACCACGATCATGCAGGACATCGCCAACGCGATCACCACGAACAACCCCGAGGCCCACCTGATGGTCGTGCTCGTCGACGAGCGGCCGGAAGAGGTCACGGACATGCAGCGGTCCGTGAAGGGCGAGGTCATCGCCTCGACCTTCGACCGCCCGCCGGCCGACCACACCTCGGTCGCGGAGCTCTCGATCGAGCGCGCCAAGCGCCTGGTCGAGATGGGCCACGACGTGGTGGTGCTGCTCGACTCGATCACCCGCCTCGGCCGCGCCTACAACCTGGCCGCGCCGGCGTCGGGCCGCATCCTGTCCGGTGGTGTCGACTCGACCGCGCTGTACCCGCCCAAGCGCTTCCTGGGTGCCGCGCGCAACATCGAGAACGGCGGCTCGCTCACCATCTTCGCCACGGCGATGGTGGAGACGGGCTCCACGATGGACACGGTGATCTTCGAGGAGTTCAAGGGCACCGGCAACGCGGAGCTCAAACTCGACCGCAAGATCTCCGAGCGCCGCGTGTTCCCGGCGGTCGACGTCAACCCGTCCGGCACCCGCAAGGAAGAGCTGCTGCTCTCGCCGGACGAGCTCGCCGTCACGCACAAGCTGCACCGCGTGCTCCACGCGCTGGACTCGCAGCAGGCCATCGACCTGCTGATCTCGCGCCTGCGCAAGACGAAGACCAACATCGAGTTCCTCATGCAGGTCTCGAAGACGGCCCTCGGCGCCAACGACGAGGACTGACCCCCCGGTCGGCACCACGTTCCGTGAAGGGCCTCGCGCGGGAATCCGTTCCCGAGCGAGGCCCTTCACGGCGTTCGGCCCCGGTCGTCGGGGGCGTGGAATACCAGGCCAGGAGGGTCTGTTACAGACACTGTCAGCACGTCTGGCAGAATGACCCGCTGAAGTCCGGCACCGGTTCACCCCATTCCTGGGGACCCGGGGCCAACGAGAGAGGACACCATGAAGAGCGGTATTCACCCTGAGTACGTGACCACTCAGGTCACCTGCAACTGCGGGAACAGCTTCACCACCCGCAGCACCAAGGACTCGGGCGCTATCCACGTCGAGATCTGCTCCAACTGCCACCCGTTCTACACCGGTAAGCAGAAGATCATGGACACCGGTGGCCGGGTTGCGCGCTTCGAGAAGCGCTACGGCAAGCGGCAGAAGAACGACGCCAAGTAGCTTCGCCCACGGCGCCCACTCGCACGCGCGAGTGGGCGCCGTTTGCTGTCTGTCGGGGTTGGTTCGGTAGTTGTCGTTCGGTCGGGAAGAAGGCACGGAAGTGGATTCGAGTTCGCTCAAGGGGTTGCTCGCGGAGCACGCCCAGCTGGAAGAGCAGCTGGCGGACCCGGCCGTGCACGCCGACCAGGCCAAGGCCCGCAAGCTGGGCCGCCGCTACGCGGAGCTGAGCCCGGTCGTGCGCGCGGTGCGTGAGCTCGACCAGACCCGCGACGACCTCGCCGCGGCCAAGGAGCTCGCCGCGGAGGACGCCGCGTTCGCCGAAGAGGCCGAAGAGCTCGCCGCGAAGATCCCCGACCTCGAGGCGAAGCTCACCGAGCTCCTGCTGCCGCGCGACCCGTACGACAGTTCCGACGTGGTCATGGAGATCAAGTCCGGTGAGGGCGGCGAGGAGTCCGCGCTGTTCGCCGGCGACCTGCTGCGCATGTACCTGCGCTACGCCGAGCGCCACGGCTGGAAGGCCGAGGTGCTCGACTCGACCGACTCCGACCTCGGTGGCTTCAAGGACGTCACGCTCTCGGTGAAGAGCAAGACCGCCGACGCCGACGGCGTCTGGTCGCGCCTGAAGTTCGAGGGCGGGGTGCACCGCGTGCAGCGCGTGCCGGCGACCGAGTCGCAGGGCCGCATCCACACGTCCGCCGCCGGCGTGCTGCTCTACCCCGAACCCGAAGAGGTCGAGGTCGAGATCGACCCGAACGACCTGCGCATCGACGTCTTCCGCTCGTCGGGCCCCGGCGGCCAGAGCGTGAACACGACCGACTCGGCCGTGCGCATCACGCACCTGCCGACCGGCATCGTAGTGTCGTGCCAGAACGAGAAGTCGCAGATCCAGAACCGCGCCCGCGCTCTGCTGGTCCTGCAGGCGCGCCTGCAGGCCATCGCCGAGGAAGAGGCCGCCGCGAAGGCGTCGGACGCCCGGCGTTCGCAGGTCCGCACCGTGGACCGGTCCGAGCGCGTGCGCACGTACAACTTCCCCGAGAACCGCATCTCGGACCACCGCGTGAACTACAAGGCCTACAACCTCGACCAGGTCCTCGACGGCGACCTCGACGGCGTGCTCGACGCCCTGGCGACGGCCGACCGCGAGGAGCGCCTCGCCGCCCAGTCCGGCTGAGCGCGGCCGCAACGGGGTCTCAGGCGACGGCCGCGATCTCCTCGGCCAGCGGCTCGTCGTCTTCACGCGGCTCCGCCTGTTCCAGCGGATTGAGCGGCTCTTCGGCCTTCGACAGCAGGCTGAGGACCCCGAACGCGACCGCGAGGACTGTCGGGAAGAGCGTCAGCAGCTGGTGCTTCACGCCTTCCACGCCTTCGCCGAGCGCGGACAGCCCGAGCTGACCGACGGCGAACACCGTCAGCAGCAGCACGACCAGGCCGTACTCACGCCGCTTCCGCCGGAACGCGCGGATGGCCGCCCAGGCCAGCAGCAGCCACACGGGGATCAGCACGAACAGGCCCGCGGGCGCGGCCAGCGCCGCGAGGCCGGAGAACACCGGTACGCGGTACTCCTTCGACAACCGCGGCTGGCCGGATAGCTCACCGAAGCTGCCGAGGTTGTCGGGCCGCGCCGTGAGCGTGTTCACCCCGCCCTGCTGCAGGATCTGCGTGACCCGCACGGGGTGCGACTCGTAGTACGCGAGCACGTTGCGGCGGCTGATCTTGTCGCGGTACTGGGGGTAGAGCGGGTCGGTCCACGCGGCACCAGGGCTCCACCAGCCGGTGCCGATGTACTTCGCGAACGACGGTGGCAGGCCGAGCGCCGCCAGGTCGGCGTTCGTGTCGTGCTTGCCGTCCACAATGGAGTCGAAGATCGCGTTGTACATGTTGGCCTCGCGGTATTCTGCGTTGGCCGGGTCGCCCTGCGACTGCATGGCGAGCGTCCCCCCGCCCACGAGCACGAGCACTGCCAGCGGCAGTGCCCAACGGGCCTTGCCACGCGCGCCCTGGGGCTTCACGAGCAGCACGGCGATCACGAAAACGGGGATGAGCAGCAAGGTCTGCGACTTGGCGTTGATGCCGATCAGTCCACCGAGGACGGTGACCGTCGCGCCCGCGTAGCGCAGTTCGCGGCGCCGGTGCATGAGCAGGAGGCCACCGGCGATCAGCAGCATGCCGAGGAACGCGGCGCCCTCGCTGAGGCTCGATGCGAAGTATCCGAAGAACGCGGAGTCACCCATCACGAGCAGCAGCAGCGCCGTGGCGACGATCCGGCCGCGACGGCCAAGGTCGAGTCCGAGCACCGCGGCGGTGATGCCGATCGCGATGAGCACGCAGGTGCCGACACCGAGGATCAACAGGTTGAGGATCGCGTCGGAGCCGAAGACGTGGCCGATCTTGGCGGCGAGCCAGTCGAGCCAGCTCTGGCTCGAGACGTAGTCGCTCGTGCACGGCACACCGGCGCCGTAGCTGAACCGGACGAACCCTTCGGACGGGCGGTCGAGCTGCTTGCCGCCGAGCTTGCAGAGCAGCCGCCAGCCATCTCCGTTGTCCGCCATGCCGATCGGCCGGGGGACCAGGAACCGGACCAGGAGAAGAGTCAGCGAAGCGAGGAAGACTGCGAGACCGAAGCGGAGTTCCCTGGTACGCACCGGCTGATTGTAGGTTGTGGCGTTCCGTGGTGGATCGGGACCGTCGTTCGCGCGGGCCCCGTTCGGTTCGGCCCGGCGCGGCCCGCTGCGGTCGCGGTGTCGATACGCTGGGCACCAGGCTCGACGACGTGAAGGACGACTAGTGAATCGGCAGCCGCTGCGCCTGGCCATCATGGAGGCCACCCGGATCCTCACCGAGGCGGGCGTGGAGTCGCCGCGGACGGACGCGGACCTGATCGCCGCGCACGTGCTCGGCGTCGATCGCGGGCGGCTGCCGATGGTGCCGCTGGTCGACCCGCCCGTGATCGAGGCGATCGGGCAGCTCGTGGCCCAGCGCGCGAAGCGCATCCCGCTGCAGTACCTCACCGGGTGGGCGGCGCTGGGCAACATCACCGTGAACGTGGGCCCCGGCGTCTTCGTGCCGCGACCGGAGACCGAGCTGCTGCTGGACTGGGGCCTGAAGTTCCTGCACGGGCGCGAGTACCCCGTGGTGGTCGACCTGTGCACCGGCTCCGGCGCGCTCGCCCTGGCCGTGGCCCACGAGCGCCCGGACGCCGTGGTCTACGCCGTCGACGTCGACCCGCAGGCGCTCGCGTGGGCCCGCCACAACGCCGACGTGCACTCCGACGCCGGTGACACCCCCGTGCGCCTGTACTCGGGCGACATCGCCGACCCGACGATGTTCGCCGAGCTCGACGGCCTCGTCGACCTGGTGCTCTGCAACCCGCCGTACGTGCCCGAGGGCACCCCCGTGCCCCCGGAGGTCGCCGAACACGACCCGGCTCGCGCCGTGTTCGCCGAGGAGAGCGGCCTGGCGGTGATCCGCCACGCCATCGCGGCCGGTGCCCGCCTGCTGCGTCCCGGTGGCGGCCTCGCCATCGAACACGACGACACCCACGGCTCCGCCGTCCCGGCCCTGGTGCGGGCCCGGCGCGTGCTCACCGGGGTGGAGGACCACCCGGACTTCACGGGCCGGGCCCGGTTCGTGACCGCGCGGCGTTTGGGCTGAAACGCACCTAGGCTCGGTCCATGGCCTGCCGGATCACCGAACTCGTCCTCGATTGCGCCGACCAGCAACGTCTGGCCGACTTCTGGTGCGAAGTCCTCGGCTACGTCGAACTCGGCCGGGACGACGACGGCGACCTGGAAATCGGCCCGCCGAGCGGCTTCGGCGGCCCGCAGCCGACGCTCGTCCTGAGTCGCAGCACCGAGTCGAAACGCGGGAAACTGCCGCTGCACCTCGACGTGAACCCGACCGACCGCGACCAGGACGCGGAGCTCGAGCGGCTGCTCGCGGCCGGCGCGCGCAAAGTCGACGTCGGTCAGACGGGCGAGGAGAGCTGGCACGTGCTGGCCGATCCGGAGGGCAACGAGTTCTGCCTGCTCCGCCGTCGCGTCGACCCGGTCGACGAGCCGAGCTGAGGCTGCCCGGCTCGTCCCCCTGTGCCCCTTCGGCCACCCCGTCATCCCGTTACCGCCCCGTTGTCCGACTTTCGTCGTGAGGCAATGGGGCGGACTTCGTTCGCAACCCTAACGATTCGCGGTCGACTGAATACCGTCGATCACCGGGCCGCCCGCCCCGGGGCAGCCCGATCGTGAAGGGGAGTGTGGATGAGACCCTCCTGGATCCCGGCCCAGCGCATCTCGAAGGCGGCGGCCGTGGTTGCCGCCGTCGCGTTGCTGCCCGGGCTGACGGCCGGCACGGCGAGCGCCGACACGTTCACCAGCGGCTGGCCCGCGGCGCTCGACTCGGCGCACTGGGCCGACCAAGCGGCCATGACGTGGAACGACTACCGCAAGGTCCCGGGCACGAACTGGGCCGACCCGTCGCTCAAGCCGACCGAGCGCACCTTCAAGGGCGCCGTCGTCCTCGCGGACTACCCGAACGAGGACTTCGTGGTCACGCAGCCACCGCATTCGACGGTGTTCGGCAACCCCGCACCGTCGGCGAGCAACCTCAAGCGCGAGGACGTGGCGCAGTACTACCAGGACTTCCTCAACAAACCCGAGCCGCTCAACCACGGCCACACCATCAACGAGTACTGGATGGAGGACTCGGGCGGCCGCTTCGGCGTGGACCTCACCGCGTTCGGGCCGTACCGCATGCCGGGCAAGTCCTACGAGTACGGCATGGAGTTCCAGGAGGGCGCCTGCCCCGCCGGCGACACGTGCGACCGCGACCTGCGCACCGACGCGCGCGCCGCGTGGCGGGCCGACGTCGGCGCGCTGGCCGACCAGTTCGACTTCGTCTTCTTCCTCTCCGCGGGCCAGGACGAGAGCTCGACGTGGCAGGAATTCGGCGAGATGAAGTTCGGCAGCCAGGACGCGGTGCCGGACGAGTTCGGGCCGCCCGACCCGGCCCTGCCGAACTACGCCGACACGCGGTACGTGCCGTGGACGTCGTGGGCCTCGGCGTCGTCGATCTGGCCCAACGCCGCCAACGGCTCCTCGACGCAGGCCGAATCGTCGGGCCAGGGCACCTACGCCCACGAGTTCAGCCACATCCTGGGCATCGGCGACAACTACAACAACCCGTTCGGAGTGCCGCCCCAGCGCGCGTACACCGGGCCGTGGGAAATGCTGTCGCGCGGCAGCTTCAACGGCCCCGGCGGACCGCACACCCGCTGGCAGATCCCGGCCACCGAGGGCGGCTCGATGGGCGCGCACCACATGCTGCGCAACAAGCTCAAGCTCGGCATCGTCGACCCCGCCGACGTGCTGCAGCTCGACCGCGACCAGCTCGCGAAGACCGGCCCCGTGACCGCTCGCGTCACCGCGCGCGAGGCGGCGCCGCAACCGGGGGCGTACACGGGCCTGAACATCGCGTTGACCGGTGGCGACAAGTCCCCGAAGTGCGATCGCAACACCAACCCGCTGTGCGACGGCGGCGGCTACGACAACTACACGCTCGAGGTCGTCGACCGGATGGGCTCGGACTCGTTCGCACCCGACTCCGGCGTGCTGCTGGCCAAGACGAAGAACAAGGACGCGGCGCCGTTCGAGTGGGTCGTGGACGCGAACCCGCAGGACATCGGCCTCACCGACTACGTGAAGCCGGACGGCACGCCGGTCAAGATCACCGTCGGCGACTACCGGCAGCTCAACGACGCGGCGTTCAAGGCCGGCACGGGCTCTTCGGGGGCGTACGAGTACACCGACGAGGCCAACCGGTTGCACTTCCTCGTCACCGACCTCGCCCGCGATCGCACGGGCGTCCTGTCCTACACGGTCACCGTCGCCTCGCTCGACGGCTCGGGCCCGCAGGCCCGCGGCGCGCACCTGTGGCCGGCGTTGCCCGCGTTCACCAAGGGCGGCCTGGCCACGTGCGACTTCCGGCTGCTGAACACCGGGTCCGCGCGCGGGGCGAAGGCGCCGTACGACACCGACACCTACCGGCTGAGCGCGACCACGGACGCGAAGGGCTGGGAGGTCCGGCTGCCCAACGAGCTGGCGACGGCGAAGTTCGGGCAGACCGCCCAGATCGCCGCGTACGCGAAACGGGCACCGGGCGCGCCGTACACGGCACGCGTGAAGCTCACGGCCACGTCGGTGAGCGATTCGGCGAAGACGAGCACCACCACCTGCACGGCCATCGGGTTCTGACCCGGCGTCCCCGGCACCTGACCACCGCATTCGGGTGCCGGGGACGAGGGCTAGGCTTCGGCTCATGAGCGCGGTGTACGACTGCAGCAAACGCGAGACCCGGGCCGAAGGGCTGGCCGCCGCGGCGACCGCCGTGAGGTCGAGCCGGCTGGTGGTCCTGCCCACCGACACCGTCTACGGCATCGGTGCCGACGCCTTCGACGCGGGCGCCGTGCAGGCGCTGCTGCGCGCGAAGAACCGCGGCCCGGACATGCCCGTGGGCGTGCTCGTCGGTTCGTGGTCCACAGTGGACGGTCTCGTGCTCGGCCTGCCCCCGCAGGCGCGGGCGCTCGTGGAGGCGTTCTGGCCGGGCGACCTGTCGATCGTGCTGCCGCACGCGCCGAGCCTGCAGTGGGACCTCGGGCAGTCGCGCGGCACCGTGATGCTGCGGATGCCGCTGCACCCGGTGGCACTGGAGCTGCTGCGCGACGTCGGCCCGATGGCCGTGTCGAGCGCGAACGTGTCCGGCCGCCCGCCCGCATCCACCGCGGCCGAGGCCAAGGACCAGCTCGGCGACTCGGTGTCGGTGTACCTCGACGGCGGGTCGAGCGGCGAGGCCGTGGCGTCGTCGATCGTCGACCTCACGGGTGAGAACCCGGTGGTGCTGCGCGAAGGCGCGGTCTCGCGCGCGGCGATCGCCGAGGTCATGGGCGTGCCACTCGAGTCGCTCGCCTGAGCGGTCCACAGTGGTCGCGCGCCGGGAGGCTCCGTTGAACCGGG
Organism: Amycolatopsis sp. NPDC004368; assembly: GCF_053602515.1. NCBI lineage: Bacteria > Bacillati > Actinomycetota > Actinomycetes > Pseudonocardiales > Pseudonocardiaceae > Amycolatopsis > Amycolatopsis sp. NPDC004368. The sequence goes on from NZ_JBSGDT010000015.1 coordinate 113,246, forward strand.
TGACACCCGGTCGCGGTAGCGTGACGCGGTGACTCGGACCCCCCGGCAGGCGTGACGCGGTCATGCCCCCTGTGCAAGGACTTCTCCCGATCCGGGAGTACCTCCTCGTCGCTCTCACGGCGACGGCGGTGACGTATCTGCTCACCGGCGTCGTCCGCCGGGTCGCGATCCGCATCGGCGCGATCGCCAACCCGCGGGCGCGCGACGTCCACGTGACGCCGATTCCGCGCATGGGCGGTGTCGGCATCTACCTGGGCGTGGCCGCGGCGATGGGCCTGGCGCACCAGCTGCCCGCGCTGAGCCACGGTTTCGACGCCTCGCTCGACTCCGTGGGCGTGCTGCTCGCGGCCGGCGTCATCTCCCTGATCGGCGCGTTGGACGACCGGTTCGAGCTCGACGCGTGGACGAAGCTCGCCGGCCAGGTCATGTGCGCGGGCATCCTCGTGCTCTTCGGCGTGCAGTGGGTGTCGTTCTGGGTGCCGTGGGGCGGCACCGGCGACTCGTTCGGGTCCGTGCTGGTGCTGGACAAGAACCAGGGCGCGCTGCTCACCGTGGTGATGGTCGTGGTGATGGTGAACGCCATGAACTTCGTCGACGGCCTCGACGGCCTCGCGGGCGGCCTCGGCTTCATCGCTGCCACCGCCACGTGCGCCTTCTCGCTCGGCCTGCTCGACAGCACGGGCGGCGACTTCGGCACCTACCCGCCGGCCCTCATCGCCGCCACCCTCGCGGGCGCCTGTCTGGGCTTCCTGCCGTACAACTTCCAACCGGCCAAGATCTTCATGGGCGACTCCGGTTCCATGATGATCGGCCTCATGCTCGCCGGCGCCACGACGTCGGCGAGCGGCCGCGTCAGCTACACCCGCTTCTCCGCTTCCGACGCGCTGGCGCTGCTCTCGCCCTTGGTCGTGGTCGTGGCCGTGCTCTTCGTCCCCGTGCTGGACCTCGTCATGGCCGTCATCCGCCGCACCCGCCGCGGCGAAAGCCCCTTCGCGGCCGACAAGATGCACCTCCACCACCGCCTGTTGGAGATCGGCCACTCCCAGCGCCGCGCCGTGCTGCTCATCTACTTGTGGGCGGGCATCCTCGCGTTCGGCGCGGTGTCGGTGACGTTGTTCGACAGCCCTCTGGTGTTCTGGGGTATCGGGGCGGGACTGGTGGTGGCCGTGCTGGTGTCGTTGGTGCCGCGGTTGCGGGCACGGCACCGAGCCGGTTGAGGGTTTCGCGAATTCATTTCTCCTGATTTGCCGCCGGCGTCTTGTGGTTTTCCGTTAGTCGGGAACCGAAGTGGGAATGCGCGGAGGCGTCGTGTTGTTGCCGGCCGGCGCGACGGCAAGCACCTTTCCTTGAACCCGCGTTGCTGCCGAGCCGGCGGGGGCGGGTCCGGTCGACTCGAGAAGATCGTTGCGGCGCAACGGGAGTCCTCGGCTGGCCACGCGCGCGTGAAGCAGTCCGGAGTGGTTTGATCCGGCGCAGGTGAGCAACGGCTGCGCAGTGCTGGGGACAATCCTGTGCAATTCCCCTGCGGCGACCCGGTCGTCGAAAAATGGTCGCCGGTGACACGAGTTCCCCATCTCCGCGAGCCCTGGGCAACGTGAGGCGCGACCAAGGAGCGTGGCGGGGGCTCCGGAGACCGGTCACCAGGTTCTCTACACTCGACGGGCGAACCGAGTAGGGAGCCAGCTGTGAGCGAAACAGAAACCTCGTCCGACGCGACGGAGAACCCGCACGCCAAGGTGGTGCTGCAGGCAGCTCGCGCGATGACGAGGGCTTCGCTGCTGGTCACGCCGCCGGCGGTGCTCGTGTGCATTGTGGTGTTCAGCATCGTCTTCGGGCTGCACGGCTTCCTCGGGTCGCTGGTCGGCGCCGTGCTCGCGATGCTGGCAGCCCTGTCGACGCTCGGGCTCATGCGCTTCAGCGCGGGCCAGGATCCGATGTTCGTCCTGGTGATCGCGCTCGGTGGGTACGTGGTCAAGGTCGTGGTGCTGTTCCTCGCGCTCACGCTGCTCAAGGGCGTCACCGCGTTGCACCCGTTGTCGTTGGGAATCACCATGATCGTCGCGATCCTGGTGTCCGCCGCAGCCGAGTTCGCGGCCTTCCGCAAGACGAAGATCCCGACGATCATTCCGTCCTGAGTGTGCCCGCTACTGCCAGTGAAAGTCGGCTGCTGCATCCGAGTGTGACCTGAAACACATCGGCCGACTTTCGGGCGTGAGCAGCACCTCGCCGCGGCCCTCACCTGTGGTGTTGCGAAACCGGTCGCGAGTGTCCCGGACTTGGGTCCCGGACCGTCCCGGGACCTAAGTCCTGAGCTGATCGGTTGGTATGAAGTACGCGTGTACGGCACCGATTGACCTGCTGGTAGGGTCCGCGTCAAGGGTGGCGGCCTCGACCGCGCACTCCCTCAGACGAACCGCGACCAGCAGTGTGGCGATCCGATTGTTCCGCCCCTCAGCCGCTGGTCCGAAGTGGATTGCAGGGCAGTGCTCACGCGAGCCGAACCTCTGTGCAGGGCTTGAAATTCATTCACTGCGCGGTGGCCATGGCCGCCTCCGGCGTGCTCGTGCGTATCGGGTACGTTAAGTCCAGATCGTGACGATTCCCCCGGCGGAGTGAACGCCGGCCGGGAGAACCGGGAGGAGCGCAGTGATCGCGCTGGTACTGACCGAGGGTGCGACTTTCACGCCCCCTGGTACTGATGCCTTCGAGCTGCCGCCGTTTTTGGGGTCTGGCGACTGGGGCCTGAACAAGCCGAAGCTGCTGGTGATCATCGCTTTGGTCATCGTCGCCGCCTACTTCTTGGTGGCTTCGCGCAAGCTGAAGATCGTGCCCACCAAGGGCCAGTTCATCGCTGAGTCTCTCTACGACTTCAGCCGCAACAACATCACGCGAAGCCAGATCGGCTCGAAAGAGTTCAAGCCGTTCATCCCGCTGGTTCTCGCGCTGTTCACCTTCATCCTGGTGAACAACCTCTTCGGGATCATTCCCTTCTTCCAGTTCCCGACCATGGCGCGGATCGGCTTCCCGCTGGCCATGTCGCTGCTGGTGGTCTACCCGGTGTACCACTACGTGGGCATCAAGAAGCACGGCCTGGGCGGGTACCTGAAGAACCAGCTGGCGCCGGCGGGAATCCCGAAGTTCGTGCTTCCGCTGTACGGCCTGATCGAGTTCGCGCAGAAGTTCTTCATCACCCCGATCACGCTGGCCATCCGTGTTTTTGCCGCCATGTTCGCCGGGCACCTGATCATCATCGTGTTCACCTTGGGCGGCACCTTCCTGCTCACGGAGACCTCGGGCTGGGCCCTCAAGCCGGTGTCGATCCTCGGCTGGGTCCTGGCGATCCTGATGACTTTCCTCGAGGCCTTCATCCAGGTGCTGCAGGCCTACATCTTCGCCCTGCTGTCGGCCGGGTACATCGGCGCCGCGCTGGCGTCGGAGCACTGAGAAACACACAAGCCCCCGATCCGCGCGAGTGCGCGGACCGAAGTGAAGGGAAACGCACGTGAGCAACATCGTTCTCGCCCAGGCCGCCGAGCAGGCTGTCAACATCAACCCCGGCCTCGCCGCCATCGGCTACGGCTTGGGCGCGATCGGCCCGGGCATCGGCATCGGCTTGATCTTCGCCGCGGTCATCAACGGCACCGCGCGTCAGCCGGAGGCCCAGGGCAAGCTGCAGGGCATCGGCTTCTCGACCTTCGTGCTCACCGAGGTCCTCGCGCTGATCGGTATTGTCATCTACTTCATCGCCTCCGCGGGCTGAGTCACCCCACTCTCGCCATTAAGGAGACGTCATGCTGAAGACCGAAGCGGTGTTGGCGGCCGAAGGCTCCAACCCGATCATTCCGGACATCCCGGAGCTGATCCTCGGCATCGTCGCCTTCCTGATCCTGCTGTTCATCCTGAAGAAGTACGTCGTGCCCCGCTTCGAGGCTGCGTACGAGGAGCGGGCGCAGAAGATCGAAGGCGGCATCGAGAAGGCCGAGAAGGCCCAGGCCGAAGCCGAAGACGCGCTCGCCGAGTACAAGGCGCAGCTGGCCGAGGCCCGGTCCGAGGCCGCGAAGATCCGTGACGACGCCCGGCTCGAAGCCGAGCAGATCAAGGCGGAGCTGCGGGCCGAGGCCGAGTCCGAGTCCCAGCGGATCGTCGCGCAGGGGCAGGCTCAGCTGCAGGCCCAGAAGGCGCAGATCATCGCCGAGCTGCGGGCCGACATGGGCCGCAACGCGGTGGAGCTGGCGAGCCGCATCGTCGGCGAGTCGCTCGAGGACGAGGTGCGCCGCCGCGGCACCGTCGACCGGTTCCTCTCGGAGCTGGAGACCGCCACCAACGGAGCGGGGAAGTAGACCAGAGATGACGCTGCATGCTGCGAGCCGTGAAGCGCTCGACCTCGCCGAGACCCGTCTCGGCGAGGTTCTGGCCGACGCGGGTACCGACCCCGCGACGGTCGGGGACGAGCTGCTCTCGGTCGTCGACCTCCTTGACCGCGAAATCGGCCTGCGCCGAGCGGTCAGCGACGCTTCGGCCAGCCCGGAGAGCCGCCAGGGCCTCGTCCGCCGCCTGTTCGACGGCAAGCTGAGCGAGCCGGCCCTGAAGGTTCTCGACGCCGTGGCGGGCAGCCGCTGGTCAAGCCCTCGTGAGCTGGTGGACGGGATCGAGTCGATCGGGCGCTCGGCCTTGCTCACCTCCGCCGAGAAGACCGGGAACGTCGAGACCGTCGAGTCCCAGCTGTTCCAGGTCGCACGGATCGTCTCGAGCTCCTCGGAGCTCGAGGCCGCGCTGTCCGACCTGGCCGCTCCCGCCGACGCCAAGCGGACCCTGGTCCGCGGGCTGTTCGCGGACAAGGTCGACGTGGTCACCGAGACCCTCGTCGAGCAGGTCGTGCGCCGCGCCAAGGGGCGCGGGGTCGGCAACGGGCTCGACAAGCTGGTCGCGCTGGCCGCGGAACGGCGTGAGCGTTCGGTCGCGTACGTGACCAGCGCCAACGCCCTCACCGACGAGCAGCAGGCCCAGCTCGGGTCGAAGCTCAACGGCATCTACGGGCGGACCCTCGCGCTGCACGTCGAGGTGGACCCCCGGCTGGGCGGCGGGCTCGTCGTCCGCGTCGGCGACGAGGTCATCGACGGCAGCACGGCCGGCCAGCTCGCGGCGGTGCGCCGCAGGCTCAGCCGGGCCTGACGGGTGCGCCCGCACCACAGACTTTGCACACTGGACAGAACAGAAGCGAGAGCGGGAACGAAATGGCGGAGCTGACGATCTCCTCGGACGAGATCCGCAGTGCGATCGAGAACTACGTCTCGAGTTACGCCCCGGATGTGAACCGGGAAGAGGTCGGCGTGGTCGCCGACGCCGGTGACGGTATCGCCCACGTCGAGGGCCTCCCCTCGGCCATGGCCAACGAGCTGCTCGAGTTCCCGGGCGGCGTCCTCGGTGTGGCGCTGAACCTGGACGCCCGTTCCATCGGTGCGGCCATCCTCGGCGACTTCGAGACGATCGAAGAAGGCCAGCAGGTCAAGCGGACCGGCCAGGTCCTGTCCGTGCCGGTCGGCGACGGCTACCTCGGCCGGGTCGTCGACCCGCTGGGCGCGCCCATCGACGGCCTCGGCGAGATCGAGACCACGACCCGGCGTCCGCTGGAGCTCAAGGCCGCCTCGGTGGTCGAGCGCCAGCCGGTGTCCGAGCCGCTGCAGACCGGCATCACCGCCATCGACGCGATGACGCCGATCGGCCGGGGCCAGCGCCAGCTGATCATCGGTGACCGCAAGACGGGCAAGACCGCCGTCGCCGTGGACACGATCATCAACCAGAAGGCCAACTGGGAGACCGGCGACCCGAAGCAGCAGGTCCGCTGCATCTACGTCGCGATCGGCCAGAAGGGCTCCACGATCGCGTCGGTCAAGAAGTCGCTCGAGGACGCGGGCGCGATGGAGTACACGACCATCGTCGCGGCCCCGGCTTCCGACTCCGCCGGCTTCAAGTGGATCGCCCCCTACACCGGCTCGGCCATCGGCCAGCACTGGATGTACGAGGGCAAGCACGTCCTGATCGTGTTCGACGACCTGACCAAGCAGGCCGACGCCTACCGCGCGATCTCGCTGCTGCTGCGCCGCCCGCCGGGCCGTGAAGCCTTCCCCGGCGACGTCTTCTACTTGCACTCCCGCCTCCTCGAGCGCTGCGCCAAGCTGTCGGACGAGCTGGGTGCCGGCTCGCTGACCGGCCTGCCGATCATCGAGACGAAGGCCAACGACGTGTCGGCCTACATCCCGACGAACGTCATCTCGATCACCGACGGCCAGTGCTTCTTCCAGTCGGACCTGTTCAACGCCGGTCAGCGCCCGGCCATCGACGTGGGCATCTCGGTGTCCCGCGTGGGTGGTGCCGCGCAGGTCAAGGCGATGAAGTCGGTCTCCGGCTCGCTCCGCATCGACCTGTCGCAGTACCGCGAGCTGGAAGCGTTCGCCGCCTTCGCCTCGGACCTCGACGACGCGTCGAAGGCGCAGCTCGAGCGCGGTGCGCGCCTGTACGAGGTGCTCAAGCAGCCGCAGTACTCGCCGATCCCGGTCGAGGAGCAGGTCTGCACGGTGTGGCTCGGCACCAACGGCCACTTCGACTCGGTCCCGACCGAGGACGTGCGCCGCTTCAACCAGGAGTTCCTGGACTCGGCGCGCCGCAAGCACACCGAGGTCCTCGGCGCGATCCGCGACAGCGGCAAGTTCGAGGACGACACGCGTGACGCGCTCGTGACCGCGGTGAACGAGTTCAAGAAGGAGTTCACCACCTCCGAGGGCAAGCCCCTGGAGTCGAACGCCGACGCGATGGACGCCGACAAGGTCGGGCAGGAGACCGTCAAGGTCAACAAGCCCGCCCCGAAGAAGTGAGCTGATAGCTCATGGCCGCACAACTCCGGGAACTTCGGTCGCGCATCAAGGCGACCAAGTCGATCGGCAAGATCACGAAGGCGATGGAGCTCATCGCCACCGCGCGCATCACCAAGGCGCGGGCGAAGGTCGCCGCTTCCCGGCCGTACGCGGACGAGATCACCAAGGTGCTCTCGGCGCTGGCCGGTGCGGCGGCGAACCTCGACCACCCGCTCCTGGTCGAGCGCCCCAACCCGAAGCGGGCCGCGGTCCTCGTCGTCACCAGCGACAAGGGCCAGTGCGGTGGCTACAACACCAACGTGCTGAAGGCGACCGAGGAACTCCTCGCCCTGCTCCGCGAGGAGGGCAAGGAGCCCGAGGTCTACGTCACCGGCAACAAGGGCCTGAACTACTACCGGTTCCGCGGCCGTGAGGTCGTCGACAGCTGGACGGGCTTCTCCGACCAGCCGGCGTACACGGACGCGGTCGCGGCGGCCGAGACGCTGGTGGAGTCGTTCCTCTCCGGCACCGAAGCGGGCGCCCCGGGTGCCCTCGCCGGCGTAGACGAGATCCACGTCGTCTACACCGAGTTCGTCTCGATGCTGACGCAGCGGCCGATCGCCAAGCGGGTCGCCCCGCTCGAGGTCGAGTACACCGAGAGCGAGGAGCAGAAGCCCGCGGGTGAGCTGCTGCCGAGCTACGAGTTCGAGCCGAGCGCCGACAAGCTGCTGGGCGCGCTGCTGCCGAAGTACATCAACACGCGCCTGTACTCGGCGCTGCTGGAGTCGGCGGCGTCCGAACTGGCAGCCCGCCGCACCGCGATGAAGGCCGCGTCGGACAATGCGAACGACCTGGTGAACACGCTCACGCGGGAGGCGAACCAGGCCCGCCAGGCGCAGATCACCCAGGAGATCTCCGAAATCGTCGGTGGCGCGAACGCGCTCACCGCAGCAGGAAGTGATGACTGATGACCAGTACTGAAGCCCCGCGCGCCAAGGGGCGCATCGTCTCGGTGACCGGGCCGGTCGTCGACGTCGAGTTCCCGCGCGGTTCCGTTCCCGACCAGTACAACGCGCTCAAGGTCGACATCGAGTTCGAGCAGCTGCGCAAGACCGTGACCCTCGAGGTCGCCAGCCACCTCGGTGACAACCTCGTCCGCACGATCTCGCTGCAGCCGCAGGACGGTCTCGTCCGCGGTGCCGAGGTCACCAACACCGGCGGCCCCATCACGGTGCCGGTGGGCGACAAGGTCAAGGGCCACGTCTACAACGCCCTCGGCGAGTGCCTCGACGAGCCCGGCTACGGCGAGGACCTCGAGCGCTGGGGCATCCACCGCAACCCGCCGGCCTTCGACCAGCTCGAGGGCAAGACGGAGATGCTGGAGACCGGCCTCAAGGTCGTCGATCTGCTGACCCCGTACGTGCAGGGTGGCAAGATCGGCCTGTTCGGCGGTGCCGGCGTGGGCAAGACGGTGCTCATCAAGGAGATGATCACCCGCGTCGCCCGGAACTTCGGTGGTACGTCGGTGTTCGCCGGTGTCGGCGAGCGCACCCGTGAGGGCAACGACCTCTTCCTGGAGATGTCCGAGGACGGCGTCATCAACGACACCGCCCTCGTCTTCGGCCAGATGGACGAGCCGCCGGGCACGCGTATGCGTGTCGCCCTGTCCGCGCTGACGATGGCGGAGTACTTCCGCGACGTGCAGAACCAGGACGTGCTGCTCTTCATCGACAACATCTTCCGGTTCACCCAGGCCGGCTCCGAGGTGTCGACCCTGCTGGGCCGCATGCCTTCGGCCGTGGGTTACCAGCCGACGCTGGCCGACGAGATGGGTCAGCTGCAGGAGCGGATCACCTCGACGCGTGGTCGTTCGATCACCTCGATGCAGGCGATCTACGTGCCGGCGGACGACTACACCGACCCGGCCCCGGCGACGACGTTCGCCCACCTGGACGCCACCACCGAGCTTTCGCGGTCGGTGTTCCAGAAGGGCATCTTCCCGGCGGTGGACCCGCTGGCGTCGACGTCGACGATCCTCGACCCGGCCATCGTCGGTGAGGACCACTACCGCGTGGCGTCCGAGGTCATCCGGATCCTGCAGAAGTACAAGGAACTGCAGGACATCATCGCGATCCTCGGTATGGACGAGCTCTCGGAAGAGGACAAGCTCACCGTTCAGCGCGCGCGCCGCATCGAGCGGTTCCTGTCGCAGAACATGCTGGTCGCCGAGGCGTTCACGCAGATCCCGGGCTCGACCGTGCCGCTGTCGGAGACGATCGAGTCGTTCGACCGCATCAGCAAGGGCGACTTCGACCACTACCCGGAGCAGGCGTTCCTGGGTATCGGTGGCCTCGAGGACCTCGAGAAGAAGTACAAGGAAATCACCAAGAAGTGATCTCCTGAGCGCGGCGGGGGCTGGGTCCACTGTGGACACCTGCCCCCGCCGTTCTCGTAACCGAAGCAGGACCTATTACACTCGGTGGTGACACCCCGAGCGAAGGAGTGCTACGTGGCTGAGATGTCCGTGGAGCTGGTGGCCGTGGAGCGCCGGCTCTGGTCGGGTACCGCCACCTTCGTGGTGGCGCAGACCACCGAGGGCGAGATCGGCATCATGCCCGGCCACGAGCCGGTGCTGGGCCAGCTCGTCGAGGGTGGTGTGGTCAAGGTGAACACGACCGACGGCGAGATCCTCACCGCCGCGGTGCACGGCGGTTTCCTGTCGGTCACGGCCACCGGGGTGAGCGTGCTCGCCGAGAGCGCCGAGCTGTCCGACGAGATCGACGTCGACGCGGCCAAGGCGGCGCTGACGGCCGACGACGAGGCGGAGCGCACGAGGGCGACGGCCCAGCTCCGCGCGGCCGGTCAGTCGGTCTGATCGAACGACGAGCAGGAGCCGGGCCGTGAAGATCGCCATCGTGGTGCTGGGGCTCCTGATCGTGCTCGCCGTGCTGGTGGCCTGGTACGGCCAGCGGTGGATCCGGATGCGCCGCGGCGGTGGCGTGAGCGTCGCGCTGCGGTGGCGTCCGGACAACCCGCGCGCCAGCTGGCACCTGGGGCTCGGCCGGTACGAGGGCGACGAGTTCGTCTGGTACCGCGTGTGGAGCCTGCGCAGTGGTCCGGACCGCGTGTTCCAGCGCGAGAGCATGCAGATCGCCGACCGCCGCGACCCGTCCGGCACGGAGGCGTACGCGGTGCCGGAAGGATCCACCGTCCTGCGGTGTGAGTCGCCCACGCAGGAAGCGATCGAGATCGCGATGGGGCCCGGTGCGCTCACCGGGTTCCTGTCCTGGCTGGAGTCGGCTCCACCGGGACGAATGCTGCCGCACGCGTCCTGATCAGCGGCTACCCTCGGGTGATGGAGCCCGAGGAGCAGGCCGACCGCAAGCGTCGCTGGGCCAAGCTGCCCGAGCACGTGCGGCTCGAGGACATGATCACGGCCCAGGACGTCGAGCCCGGGGGCGATTCGACGTGGGACGTCGACTACGAGCGCTACTGGACCGCGCGAGAGCTGCGCTGACCCGCTGGGTGACGGCTGCTCAGCCGCCCGGCTTCCACAGCACGTCGCCGTCCGGGTTGGCCAGCCGGCCGAGGATGAACAGCAGGTCGGACAGCCGGTTGAGGTACTTCACGGCGATCGGGTTCGTGGTGTCCGGCTCGGCCTCGACCAGCGCCCACGCCGAGCGCTCCGCCCGCCGCGTGACGGTGCGGGCCTGGTGCAGGTAGGCCGCGCCCGGGGTGCCGCCCGGCAGGATGAACGAAGTGAGCTTGGGCAGCCGCTCGTTGAACTCGTCGCACCAGCCCTCGACCCGCTCGAGGTAGGCCTCGGTGATGCGCAGGGGCTCATACGGGGGATTTTCCTGGATCGGCAGGCACAGGTCCGCGCCGACGTCGAACAAGTCGTTCTGCACGCGCTGCAGCACCGCGGTGAGCTCGTCGCCCAAGTTGCCCATCGCGATGGCCAGTCCGATGACCGAGTTGGCCTCGTCGGTGTCGGCGTAGGCGCCCAGGCGGGGCGAGGTTTTGGGGATCCGTGAGCCGTCGCCGAGCGCCGTGGTGCCGCTGTCGCCGACCTTCGTGTAGACGCGGTTGATGCGAACGACCATGCCTTCGACTCTACCGGCCCCGCGCGAGCCGAAACTGGGCGAGAGGGCATGATTGGCGGCCATGAGCGAGCACTTCGACGTGCACGGCGGGGCACGGCTGGTCGGCGAGGTCGACGTGGTCGGGGCCAAGAACAGCGTGCTGAAGCTGATGGCCGCGGCGCTGCTGGCCGAGGGCACCACCACCATCACGAACTGCCCGCAGATCCTCGACGTGCCCCTGATGGGCGATGTCCTGCGCAGCGTCGGCTGCGAGGTCGTGATCGACGGCGACACGGCGCGCATCACCACGCCGGCCGAGCTGTCGCACCGCGCCGACTCGGCGGCGATGGGCAAGCTGCGCGCGTCCGTGTGCGTGCTGGGTCCGCTGGTCGGGCGGCTCAAGCAGGCCGTGGTCGCGCTGCCCGGCGGTGACGCGATCGGCTCACGGCCGCTGGACATGCACCAGAACGGCCTGCGCAAGCTCGGCGCCACGAGCACGATCGAGCACGGCTGCGTGGTCGCGAACGCCGAGTCGCTGGTCGGCGCCCAGATCTGGCTCGACTTCCCCAGCGTCGGCGCCACCGAGAACATCCTGATGGCCGCGGTGCTGGCCGAGGGCACGACGGTGATCGACAACGCGGCGCGCGAGCCCGAGATCGCCGACATCTGCACGATGCTCGTGGAGATGGGCGCGAAGATCGAGGGTGCCGGCACCTCCACGCTGACCGTGCACGGCGTCGAGCAGCTGCGCCCGACCGAGCACCGCGTGATCGGCGACCGGATCGTGGGCGCGACCTGGGCCTTCGCCGCGGCGATGACCCGCGGCGACCTGACCGTGCGCGGCGTGAACCCCCACCACCTCGACCTGGTGCTCGACAAGCTGCGGCTCGCGGGCGCGGACGTGACCACGTTCGACGAGAAGGGCTTCCGCGTCGTGCAGCCCGAGCGGCCGAAGGCGGTCGACTGGGTCACGCTGCCCTACCCCGGCTTCGCCACGGACCTGCAGCCGTTCGCGGTGGCGCTTTCGGCGGTGTCCGAGGGCACGTCGATGATCACCGAGAACGTCTACGAAGCCCGCTTCCGCTTCATCGAGGAGATGATCCGGCTTTCCGGCGACGCCCGCACCGACGGTCACCACGCCGTGGTCCGCGGCGTCGAGCAGCTCTCCAGCGCCCCGGTGTGGGCGTCGGACATCCGCGCCGGCGCCGGTCTCGTGCTCGCCGGCCTGTGCGCCGAGGGCGTCACGGAGGTGTGGGACGTGTTCCACATCGACCGCGGTTACCCGCACTTCGTCGAGAACCTCAACCGCCTCGGCGCCCGCATCGAGCGCGTGGCGGGGGAGCCGGAACGGGCGTAGCCGGGCTCGTCGGTGTCAGGTCGTCCGGGCGTCGAGCGCGCGCAGGACGTGCTCGACGATCCGCTCCAGGAACTCCGGGCCCGGTGGCTCTCGCCGCACGATCAGGCGCCAGTACAGCGGGCCCGCGAGCAGGTCCATGGCCAGCTCGACGTCGGCGCCGGCCGGCACCTCGCCGCGCGCGATGGCGCGGTCGAACACGCTCCGCGCGATGTCACGGCGGGGTCCGCCGATGGCCGCGCGCAGGTTCTCCGCGGGGCCGGGGTTGCGGGCCCCTTCGGCGACGAGGTCCGGCAGGATCCGGGCGAATCGGGGGTGCGTGAGCCAGTCCTGCACGGCCTGCTGCATCTCCAGCAGGTCGCCGCGCAGCGTGCCCGTGTCCGGCGCGCTCGCGCGGCTCACGCTGAACTCCGCGACCACCGCCGAGATCATCTCGTCCTTCGACCGCCAGCGGCGGTACAGCGCTCGGCCCATTTGCGTGCAGTCCTGGGCGAGACCATGAACATCTTCGCTGCGTCGGCAGGGCGCCAGTTCTGCTCGATGATCAAACGCGCCAGCCGTAGACGGGCACGCGGCGTCAGCGCCGCGTTAGGGTGGGACACGAAGGCCTCCGGACATGTGAAGCGGTTCCTCGACAGCTCCACTTCACAACCAGAGGCCTTCACCTGTCTTCACGACAGGCCGTCACACCCTCAAACCAGAACAACGTCCCCGGAAATCACATCTAGGCCTCCAGCGCCAGCCCCACCCCGAACCCGATCAGCACCGTGCCGGTGACGCCGTCGAGGGTGCGGCGCACGTGGCGGCGTTCGAGCCAGCCCCGCACGCGGTGCACGAGCAGCAGCAACAGGATCTGCCACACCGCCCCGACGGCGGCGACGGTGTAGGCGAGCAGTAGTGCGTCGCCGGTCGTGGTGACGCCGGGGGTGAGGAACTGCGGCAGCACCGACAGGTACAGCACGAGCACCTTCGGGTTCGTCATGTTGGACAGGAACCCTTCGCGCCAGCGGCGGAACGCGCTCCGGCGGGCGCGTTCCCCGTCGGCGAGCGACGCGTAGTCACCACGCCAGGCGCCGCGCAGGGCCTGGAAGCCGAGGAAGCACAGGTAGGCGACGCCGAGCCACTTCACGGTCTCGAAGATCGGGCGCGAGTTCGTGATCACGGCGCCGAGCCCGAGGGCGGCGAGCGTGCCCTGCAGGAAGTTCGCGACGGCGATGCCGAAGCACGCCCAGGCACCACCGCGGGCACCGCCGGAGAGCGCGTTCTTGAGCACGACCATGCTGTCGGGCCCGGGTGCCACGGCGAGCACCACCATCATGGCGAGGAACCCGCCGTACACACCCCACGTCATGCGGCGAACGGTAACGCGGGTCAGGACTCCAGGGCCAGGGCTGCTCCGAAGCCGACGAGCGCGGTGCCCGTGACGCCGTCGAGCGTGCGACGCACCTTGCGCTGCTTGAGCCACGCACGCACGCGGTGCACGAAGAACAACAGCACCAGCAGCCAGATCGTGCCCAGCACCGCCACGGTGTAGGCGAGCACGAGCGCGTCCCAGGTGGTGGTGCGCACGGGGTCGAGGAACTGCGGCAGCACCGACAGGTACAGCACGAGGACCTTCGGGTTGGTCACGTTGGACAGGAAACCCTCACGCCAGCGGCGGAAGCTGCTCGCGCGCTTGCGCTGGGTCTCCTCCACGGCGGCGTAGTCGCCGCGCCACGCGCCGCGCAGGGCCTGGAAGCCGAGGAACACCAGGTAGGCCGCCCCGAGCCACTTGAGCGTGATGAACACGGGCTGCGACCGGGCGATGACCACGCCGAGGCCGAGCGCCGCGGCCGTGCCCTGCAGGGCGTTGCCGGCGAAGATGCCGGCCGTCGCGAGCAGCCCGCCGCGGGGGCCGCCGGACAGCGCGTTCTTCAGCATCACCATCGTGTCCGGTCCCGGTGCCAGGACGATGAGGACCACGATGACGAGATAGCTGCCGTACCCACTCCAAGTCACGTTGTTCCACGGTAATGGGCCGGCTCGGGGGAGTCTCGCGGATTTCGGTCACAGCACTTCGCGACGCGGGGCAACCTGGACGCGTCGGACGGCGTGCTCATACCGGAAGAGGGGGGACGCGATGAATCCGATCGCCGAGGGTGAGACGGTGTTGTGGACGGGCCGGCCGCGGCGGTACGAGCGGCGGTTCCGGGACTTCCTGCCATGGGTGCTGGTCGTATGGGTGATCGTGTGGTTGGGCCTGGGGTTCACGTTGCTGGTCGACGCCTCCTTCGCCTTCGTGGCGCCGTACGTGGTCGGCTTCGCCGTCGTGCTGGCGATCCTCGTCGAGAAGCAGCGGCCCCGGCAATTCGCCGCGACCTCGTATGTCCTGACCGACCGGCGGCTGATCTTCGTGCTGAACTGGGCGTACGGCGTCGAGTACCGCTGGGTTCCGATCGGCCTGCTCGGCACGCCGCGCGTGCGCGAGCTGAAGGACGGCGTCGGCACCGTCACTTTCGACCGGTCGGTACTGCGGTGGCTGCGAGGGCGGTATCCGTGGCGGCGCCCCACCATGGTTCCGGTGCTGCCGGAACTGATGGCGATCCCGGACGCGGGGCAGGTGGCCGACCTGATCGCCCGGAACGCACCGCAGCAGTCGGTCGTTGGGTGACACGTGCAGGTCATCATGTCGATCGCGCTGCCCGCCGCGACGCTGCTGCTCGTGATCGTGGGCGCGTGGGAGGTCCGGCCGGGGCGCAAGCCGTCGCGGCTGAAG
This sequence comes from Amycolatopsis sp. NPDC004368, assembly GCF_053602515.1. Classification (NCBI taxonomy): domain Bacteria; kingdom Bacillati; phylum Actinomycetota; class Actinomycetes; order Pseudonocardiales; family Pseudonocardiaceae; genus Amycolatopsis; species Amycolatopsis sp. NPDC004368. The sequence continues at coordinate 128,288 of NZ_JBSGDT010000015.1, forward strand.
AAACGGCTGTCCTCGACGTACCTCGACGAGGTCACCTCGTTCCTCTACGGCAGCAAGCGCAACGAGCTCGAACACCGCGACTCCGTGGAGATGACCCTCGACCAGGACGCGCAGGGCGCGCCGCCACTGGGCATCGTCGACCTGGACCGCGGGGTGGCGATCGTGTGTCCCGTGAATCAGGACAAGCGTCCCGAGCACTGAGCAGGATTTCGGGAACCCGGCCTTCGGAGTGTGCCGATCCGACACGGAACGAAAGCCCTCGGACACGCATTGTTCGAGCCCGGTCAATTTACGATAACGGCTTCCGGTCATTACTCTGTTCCGCGTGCTCTGTTCCAGGTGGACACCTACGTTCGATCCACGGAAATGTGATCGAAACGGGGTGCTGACATGAAGCACGACGAATGGTCGAGACGACAGCTGTTCCGGCGGTCCGCGCTGGTGGGGGCGGCTGTGCTGGGTGGTCCGGTACTGCTTTCCGCATGCTCGCCGACGTCGTCGGGAGACGCGTTGCAGGCGGCTCAGTCCGCCAAGAAGATCAAAATCGGAATCGCCAACGAATCTCCCTACGGGTACACCGATCAAAGTGGAAAAGTCACCGGGGAAGCGCCTGAAGTGGCGCGCGCGGTGTTCAGGAACTTGGGGATCGACAACGTCGAAGCGAGCGCCGTTTCCTTCGACCAGCTGATCCCGGCGCTCAACGCGAAGCAGTACGACGTGGTGGCTGCCGGCATGAACATCACGGCGGCACGCTGCGGCCAGGCCGCGTTCTCGATCCCGGACTACTCGGCGCTCACCGCGTTGCTGGTGCCGAAGGGCAACCCGCAGCAGGTGCTCACGTTCGCCGACATCGCGGCGAAGAAGGTCCAGGTCGCGGTCCTGTCCGCGGCGGTCGAGAAGGGCTACGCGACCAGCGCCGGCGTCCCCGAGAGCCAGATCCAGACACTGGACTCGCAGGACAACATGCTGCGCGCCGTGACCGACGGCCGCGTCTACGCCGCGGCGCTCACCGACATCTCGCTGAAGGACGTCCTGAAGAAGAACCCCGGCGCGCCCGCCGAGGTGACACCCGGGTTCGACCCGGTCGAGAACGGCCAACCGGTCATCTCGGCGGGCGGGTTCGTCTTCCGCAAGGGTGACAAACCGCTGCTCGACGCGTTCAACGCCGAGCTGAAGAAGCTGCACGACAGCGGGGAGTGGACGAGGATCGTCACGCCCTTCGGCTTCACGGCGGCGAACCTGCCGAAGCCGGACGTGACGACCGAGAAGCTCTGCGCGGCGTGACGGGCGGTGCGCCGTGTCGAACGTGCCGCACATCATCTCGTCCATCCTCGCCGGACTGGCCACGACGATCGAAGCCGCGGTCGGCGGGATCCTCGTCACCATCGTCGTCTCGCTGATCGCCGGACTCGCACTGCTCTCGCCACGGTGGCCCGTCCGGGCGGTCACACGGGTGTACGTCGAGGTTTTCCGCGGCACGTCCGAGGTCGTCCAGCTGTTCTGGCTGTACTTCGTGCTGCCGGTGCTCGTCGGGCTCCAGCTGGTGCCGTTGTTCGCCGGCATCCTGGTCCTCGGTCTGAACCACGGCGCGTACGGGGCCGAGATCGTGCGCGGCGCCGTGCGGTCGGTGCCGAAGGAGCAGTACGAAGGCGCTGTCGCGCTCAACTTCTCGCCGGCGCAACGGATGTTTCGGGTGCTGCTGCCGCAGGCCTTCGCCGAGATGCTGCCACCGTTCAACAACCTGTTCATCCAGCTGCTCAAGAGCACGGCGCTGCTGTCCTTCATCTCCGCGGGTGAGATCACCGAACGCGGTGAGCTGCTGCGGCCGGTGTTCGGCGCGGACATCGGCTGGATCTACGGCACCGAGCTGGTGCTCTACCTCGTGCTCGCCGTGCTGATCACGACCGGGATGCGGGCGCTGGAACGGTGGGCGGCGCGCCGGCTCGGCCGCGCACCGGTGGCGAGCACGCCCCGGGTGCTCTCGGCGGATCGCGGAGGTACTGCGTGAACTGGGACTGGCAGGCCGCCGCCGACGCGATCCCGTTGCTGCTCAAAGGATTGCTGGTCACGGTCGAGCTCACGTTGTTGGGCTCGGCGGTCGCGTACGCGCTCGGTCTGGTGCTGGCCTTGCTGCGCCGGGCCGGGATCCCGGTGCTGTCCCGGTTGGTGCTGTTCTTCATCGAGTTCATCCGCAGCACGCCGCTGCTGATCCAGGTGTTCGTGCTGTATTGGCTCGTTCCGCCGCTGACGGGGATCACGATGTCGGCGTTCGTCACCGGTGTCGTGGCACTCGGCGTGCACTACGCGACCTACACGGCCGAGGTCTACCGGGCCGGCATCGAAGCCGTCCCGAAAGGGCAGTGGGAAGCGGCGGTGGCGTTGAACCTGCCGCGGCCGCGGGTGTGGACGGCGGTCGTGTTGCCACAGGCGATCCCGCGGGTGGTGCCGGCGCTGGGCAACTACACGATCTCGATGTTCAAGGAAACACCGTTGTTGCTGGCGATCGGCGTGCTGGACGTGCTCAACCGCGCCAAGGAGGTCGGCGCCGAGACCTTCCGCGTCGTCGAGCCCTACACCCTGGCCGGGGTGCTGTTCCTGCTGGTGAGCCTGCCCTCCTCACTGCTGGCCCGACGATGGGAGCGCCGTGCCGAACGAGCCTGAGGCGATGATCCGGTTTTCCGGTGTGGTCAAGAAGTTCGGGGACCACGTCGTGCTCGACGACCTCGACTTCACCGTGGCACCGGGGGAGTTCGTGTCCCTGATCGGGCCCAGCGGCTCGGGCAAGACGACGATCCTGCGGCTGCTGATGACCTTGGAGAGGGTGGACGGCGGCACGATCGACGTCGGCGGCGAGTGCCTGAGCCACACTCGTCGCGGCGACCGGCTGGTGCCCGCCGACGAGAAGCACCTGCGGCTGATGCGGCGGCACATCGGCATGGTGTTCCAGCAGTTCAACCTGTTCCCCAACATGAACGTGCTGCGCAACATCACCGAGGCGCCGGTGCGTTCGCTCGGGCTGCCGGCGGCCGAGGCCGAGCGGCGGGCGCGTGAGCTGCTCGGCCTCGTCGGGCTCGAGGACAAGGCCGACGCGCACCCGACGCGGCTCTCCGGTGGCCAGCAGCAGCGGGTCGCGATCGCGCGCGCCTTGGCGATGCGGCCCGACGTGCTGCTGCTCGACGAGGTCACCTCGGCGCTGGACCCGGAGCTCGTCGCCGACGTCCTGCGAGTGCTGCGCGACATCGCGACCACCACGGACATCACCATCCTGTGCGTGACGCACGAGATGCAGTTCGCGCGGGACGTGTCGGACCGGGTGATGATGTTCGACCACGGCCGGGTCCTGGAGGACGCTGCGCCGGAGAAGCTCTTCACCGCGCCGTCCCACGAACGCACGAAGGAGTTCCTCCGCGCGGTGATCGACCGTCGTTAGCCCAGGATCCCTCGGTGGAGTGCCCGATTCGTACCGGCGCCCGTTCCGTTGCGCGCCCGGCGGCGTTACGGTCGGGTCATGGCCGAGTACGAGCACCTCCTCGTGAAGCGTGACGGCGACACGATCACTATCACGATGAACCGCGCCGCGCGGCGCAACTCGCTGTCCGCCGAGCACCTGACCGAGCTGCTCGCGGCGTTCCGCGAAGCCGGTGCCACCGACGCGACGGGCATCGTGCTCGCCGGCGCCGGCCCGGTGTTCTCCGCGGGCCACGACTTCGGTGACGTCGCCGCGCGTGATCTCATGGGTGTGCGCGCGTTGCTGACGATGTGCACCGAGCTGATGCGCACGATGCAATCGCTGCCGCAGGTGGTCGTCGCCCGCGTGCACGGCCTGGCGACGGCGGCGGGCTGCCAGCTCGTGGCCTCGTGCGACCTCGCCGTCGCCGCGGCGTCCGCCGGCTTCGCCCTGCCCGGCGGCAGGGGCGGCTGGTTCTGCCACACCCCGGCCGTGCCGGTGGCGCGCTCGGTCGGCCGCAAACGCTTGATGGAGCTGGCTTTGACGGGCGACGTCGTCGACGCCGCCACCGCGCTCGACTGGGGGCTGGTCAACTCCGTCGTGCCCGACGAGGAGCTGGACGACGCCGTGGCCGCCCTGCTCGCGCGCGCCACCCGCGGCAGCCGGGCGAGCAAGGCGATGGGCAAGCAGACCCTCTACGCGCAGCTCGACCGTCCGGAAGCCGACGCCTACGCGATCGCTCTGGAGGTCATGGCGTCGGCGTCGCAGCTGCCGGGTGCGCGTGAAGGGATGGCGGCGTTCCTGGAGAAGCGCAAGGCCGAGTGGCCGGACTGATGAGGTCTGGTCTCAACCGCGCTCGTGCAGCAGCAGGAGCGTGTACGCGGCGATCGACTGCGCGTCGGTGATGCCGCCGGTCGAGATCATCTTCTCGACCTCCGGGCGGGTGAACCACGCCGTGGTCATGTCCTGTTCCTCGAGCTCGCGCTCCGGCTCTCCCTCGGTGAGGTCGGTGGCGAGGTAGACGTGGCCGCGCTGGCTCGACATGCCGGGAGCGACGTCCAGCAGCCCGATCGCGGTCATCGTGGCGGCCCGCAGGCCCGTCTCCTCGCGCAGCTCGCGGCGGGCGAGCTCGGCCGGCGGCGTCTCGGCCAGGTCGGGGGCCGTGCCCTGGCAGAACTCCCAGCGGCGCTCGCCGACGGGGTAGCGGAACTGGTCGACCAGGAGCACACGCTCGCCGTCGAGGGGGATGACGAGGGCGTAAGTCGGTTTGTCGACCACGCCGTAGATGCCTTCGCTGCCGTCGGGGCGGCGGATGGCGTCCTCCCGCACCGTCATCCAGTTGTTCCGGTACACCTCACGGGTCGCGACACGCTGAATGGGGTCCACTCGCCCAGTATCACCGAGCCTGTCCTACCCTCGGCGGGTGCGTCTCGTGATCGCTCGCTGCCAGGTCGACTACGCCGGCCGCCTCACCGCCCACCTGCCGATGGCCACGCGCCTGCTGCTCGTCAAGTCGGACGGCTCGGTGTCCGTGCACTCCGACGACCGCGCGTACAAGCCGCTGAACTGGATGAGCCCACCCTGCTGGCTCATCGAGGACGGCAAGTTGTGGATCGTCGAGAACAAGCAGGGCGAGAAGCTCGTGATCTCGATCGACGAGATCTACCACGACCACGAACAGGAACTCGGCGCCGAACCGGGCCTCCAGAAGGACGGCGTGGAAGCGCACCTGCAGGAACTGCTCGCCGAGCACATCAAAACCCTCGGCGACGGCTACACCCTCGTGCGCCGCGAGTTCCCCACCGCCATCGGCCCGGTCGACATCATGGCCCGTGACGCCGACGGCGGCTCGGTCGCCGTGGAAATCAAGCGCCGCGGCGAAATCGACGGCGTGGAACAGCTCACGCGCTACCTCGAACTCCTCAACCGCGACCCGCTGCTGGCGCCCGTGCAAGGCGTTTTCGCCGCGCAGATCATCAAACCCCAGGCCCGCACCCTCGCGGAAGACCGTGGCATCCGCTGCCTGACCCTGGACTACGACGCGTTGCGCGGCATCGAATCCGACGAGTTCAGGTTGTTCTGACCGTGGGGCTCGAATATCCGGGCCCCACTCGGTGAATCGGAAACGCGACACCGCGGCAAAACGTGACGAATTCATTGCGGCTGCGCCATTCAGGTGGACTGAACAACCTTCAATGAGATCTGTGTCACACTTTATCCGAGGGGTTTCACGCCGTTCGCCGAGGTGACCCGAGGCCGCGAATTCCAGTACTGCCAACGGTTTCACGCTGCGCGGAAATCCCTCCGGAAATGTGGCCAGAGGAGGGACCATGCGTTATCGACCCATCGGCACCGATCCCGACGACCCGCGGCTCGGCCGGTTCATCCCGGACGACTGGCACCACGTCGAGCGTTATCCGCTCGCCGCGCTCCCGGCTGAAGAACGGCCCGCGCGCACGCCCGTGGTGATCGGCGTCAACTGGTACCGGGAGTTCGACGAGCCGGAGCAGGACGAGCGGTCCGGGGAACTGTTCATCGCCAGGGCCGGCTCGCTCTCGACTGTCCGAGGTGGACACTGCGTGTGCCTCGAACCGGGTGGCACGCCGGATTCCGACGAGTGGTACGCGTTCTACGACCAGGGCGCTGAAGGCGCGTGCGTGGGCTTCGGCTGGTCGCGGTGCATGTCGTTGTTCAACAACGAGGAGTACGCCGCCCGCTGGCTGTGGGATGCGGCGAAGCGCCGCGACGAATGGCCCGAGACCAAACCCGGTGACGACAACGGCACCTCCGTGCGGGCGGCCGCCGAGGTGCTGAAGGACGTGGGCCACGTCAAGTGGCGGTCGAAGTACGCCGACGACACCTGGCAGGAGCGCGAGGGCTACACCGCCGACGTGAAGCAGGGCATCCGGGCCTTCCGCTGGGCGCGCTCGGTCGACGAGGTCCACACCGCGCTCGGCAACAAGCGCGCGGACGAGCTCGGCGCCGTCCCGCTGCTCAACTCGTGGGGCTCGGGCTACCCGCGCCGCGTCTACCTGCCCGACGGGGTGCTGGCGCGCCTGATCGAGGAGGACGGCGAGATCGCGATCCCCACGGACCGCTGAGCGGATCGTCGAGGGCTTCGTTTTCCCACGTCAACCTGGGGAGACGAAGCCCTCTCCGCGGAACCCCCGTGTCAGAGTGCCGCTGCACGATCGATGCAGTACTGTCCGCATCTGACGAGACGCTGGTGTTTCCTGTGGGAAATTGTTTGATTCGGAGGTGGCTCGCGTGGAGGTCCTTGCCGACGCGAACCTGCGGCTCGACGCGAGTGCGATCGACTACATCGAGCTGGCGTTCTACTTCGTGCTGGTGCTGGGCATCGGCTACCTGGCCCGCAGGCAGGTGTCGAGCAGTCTCGACTTCTTCCTCTCCGGGCGATCGCTGCCGGCGTGGGTCACGGGGCTCGCGTTCATCTCGGCGAACCTCGGCGCGATCGAGGTCATGGGCATGTCCGCCAACGGCGCCGAGTACGGCCTGCCGACGGCGCACTACTTCTGGATCGGCGCGATCCCGGCGATGCTGTTCCTCGGCGTCGTGATGATGCCGTTCTACTACGGCTCGAAGGTGCGCAGCGTTCCCGAGTTCATGCTCCGCCGCTTCGGCCCGACCGCGCACTGGGTCAACGGCGCCAGCTTCGCGCTCGCACAGATCCTCATCGCCGGCGCGAACCTGTACCTGCTGGCCAGCGTCGTGAACCTGCTGCTGGGCTGGCCGATCTGGGTTTCGATCATCATCGCGGCCGTCATCGTGCTCACCTACACCGCGCTCGGTGGCCTGTCCGCGGCCATCTACAACGAGGTGCTGCAGTTCTTCGTCATCCTGGCGGCGCTGATCCCGCTCACGATCGTCGGCCTGTACAAGGTCGGCGGCTGGAACGGCCTGATGGAGAAGGTGGCCGGCAGCCCGGGCGGCGCCGCGCAGACGCACTCGTGGCCGGGCAACCAGCTGACCGGTTTCGGCAGCAACTTCCTGTCGGTGCTGGGCCTGGTCTTCGGCCTCGGGTTCGTGCTCTCGTTCGGTTACTGGACCACGAACTTCGTCGAGGTCCAGCGCGCGATGGCGTCGAAGAGCATGTCGGCCGCGCGCCGGACGCCGATCATCGGCTCGTTCCCGAAGATGTTCATCCCGTTCGTGGTGATCATCCCGGGCATGGTCGCCGCGATCACCGTGACCGAGCTGCAGGGCGCGAACAAGCAGGCCCTGCTCGACGGCAAGCCCGCACCCAGCGGCGCGACCTTCAACGACGCGCTCCTGCTGCTGATGCGCGACGTGCTGCCCAACGGCATCCTCGGCGTCGCGATCGCCGGCCTGCTCGCGTCGTTCATGGCCGGCATGGCGGCGAACCTCAGCTCGTTCAACACGGTGTTCACCTACGACATCTTCCAGACGTACTTCGTGAAGAACCGGCCCGACAGGTTCTACCTGAGCACGGGTCGCGTGGTGACCATGGTGGCGACGGTCCTGGCGATCGGCACGGCGTTCATCGCCTCGACGTACGCGAACCTGATGGACTACCTGCAGACGTTGTTCTCGTTTTTCAACGCACCGCTGTTCGCCACGTTCATCCTCGGCATGTTCTGGAAGCGGATGAGCAAGGCGGCCGGCTGGTCGGGCCTGGTGTTCGGCACCTTGGCGGCCATCGTGGTGTTCGTGCTGAACGAGACCGGCGCGTTCACCCTGCCGGGCCAGGGCAGCAGCTTCGTGGCCGCGATCGCGGCGTTCGTCGTGGACATCGTGGTGAGCGTGGGCGTCACGTACTTCACGCCGCCCAAGCCGGAGTCGGAGCTGGTGGGCCTGGTCTACTCGCTCACGCCACGCGATTCGCTCAAGCACGAGGCCACCGGCGAGGACGCGGGCTGGTACCGCAAGCCGGTGCTGCTGGCCGGCATCGCCGCGGTGATCACCATCATCCTGAACTTCGCCTTCTAGGAGGACGCGAGCCATGGCAACGGAATCCACGCCGCGGGCCCACAAGGCCGGCGCGTTCGACATCCGCCTGATCATCGCCCTGCTGACCGGCGTGTACGGCATCATCCTCACGGTGATGGGGGCGGCGTTCGACACCGAGGCCGACCGGGTGAAGGCGGCCGGGGTGAACATCAACCTGTGGGCGGGCATCGCGCTGCTGATTTTCACGGCGCTGTTCGTGCTGTGGGCGCGGCTGCGGCCGATCGTGGTGCCGGACCAGCCGGACCAGCCGGACCAGCCGGAGCAGGCCGACGGCACCGAACCGCCCGCCGCCGGATAAGCGGGTTGTCCGGACAGCCGGGGCCGGCTGCCGCTACCGTGCTCCGCGTGGTGCACGATATCGAGCGCAGCCGGCTCGCGAAGCTGTTTCCCCTGGTGGTGGCCGGTGTTCTCGCCGTCACCGCCTGCGGTGGCCCGCAGCTGGGCAAGGAGAACTTCCCCCGCACCACCGTTCCCGCCGCGAGCGGGGACGGTGGCGGCGGACCGATCACCGATGCCGCGGTCGCGGCCGGCGCGCTGCGGCAGGTGCTGCCGTGCCAGTTCCTCGACGCCGCGGCGCTCTCTCCCCTGGGCACGCCCGAGGGCGACCCGACGGCGTCGAGCGTGCGGTACGACGAGTGCAGCGCCAAGGTGCGTGACGCCGGCGGCAAGGAACTTTCCGTCGACGTGCAGCTCGGCGCGATCGTGCTGTTCGCGTCGGACAAGACCACCGGCCAGGTCGGCGGGCTGCCGCAGGTCGAGGTGCCCGATCCGACCGGTGGCGGATCGTGCGAGGTCAGTGCGCTCACCTCGCGTGATCCCAGCCTCGGCGTGGCGTTCGAGATCGACTACCCGGGTGGCGATCCGTGCCGCGCGGGGCGCACGTTGCTCGCGCCGGCCGTGGACAAATTGCACAACTCGCCGCAGAAGTACCCGGAGGTCAAGGGATCCAGCCTCACCGCCGACGCGTGCGCGGTGCTCGACCAGTCCGTCGTGGACGGCGTGCTGAAGGGTGCGAAGGCCGCGGCGACCGGGCTGCACAGCTGCCAGTGGGGCAACAGCCCGAACCTCACGGTGATGTTCTTCCCGGCACTGGCACCGCTGGAGGGCGACGGCTGGCTGAAGGCCGATGTCGGCGGCGCCAATCAGGCGTACGCGAAGAAAGGCACTGCGGGCACGGACTGCAAGGTCGAGTGGCAGCACCGGCCGTGGCAGGGTGACCACGTCGAAATCGTCCAGGTGGGCTACACCGATTACGACCTCAAGCCGGGCACGGGCGACCCGTGTGGCACGGCGACCACGCTGGCGAAAGGCGTGGCTGCTGAATTGCCGCGGCCCTGAACCTTGGCGGGGGGCCGGTGTCGGCGGCTAGGTTGGGGGCATCCACACGCCGACGTGCCGGAGGTTCGCCATGAAGAAGATCATCAACGATCCGGCGACAGTGGTCGCGGAATCCTTGAGAGGCGTCGCCGTCGCCCACGCCGACATCGTCCGGGTGCAGGACGATCCGGCCGTGGTGGTGCGGGCCGACGCCCCCGTGGCGGGCAAGGTCGCCGTGATCTCGGGTGGTGGCTCAGGCCACGAGCCGATGCACGGCGGGTTCGTGGGCCGCGGCATGCTCGACGCCGCCGTGCCCGGCGCGGTGTTCACCTCGCCGACGCCCGACGCGATCCAGGCCGCGGTCACGGCGACCACCGGGCCGGCGGGTGCGCTGCTGATCGTGAAGAACTACACCGGCGACGTGCTGAACTTCGAGACCGCCGCCGAGCTGGCCGCGGCCGAGGACCTCGACGTGCGCAGCGTCGTGATAGACGACGACGTCGCGGTGAAGGACTCGACCTACACCGCGGGGCGGCGCGGGGTCGGCGGCACGGTGTTGCTGGAGAAGATCGTGGGCGCGGCCGCGGAGCGGGGTGACTCGCTCGACGCGGTGGAGGCGCTGGCGCGCAAGGTCATCGGGCAGGTGCGCTCGATCGGGGTGGCGCTGTCGGCGCCGACCGTGCCGCACGTCGGCGAGCCGAGCTTCGACCTGGGCACCGGGGAGATCGAGTTCGGCATCGGCATCCACGGCGAGCCGGGCCGCGAACGCATCCCGGCCGAACCCGCCGACGCGCTCGTGGCGCGGATGGTCGAGGCCATCGTGTCGGACGTGCCGTACGAGTCGGGCGACAAGGTGCTGCTGTTCACGAACTCGATGGGCGGCACGCCGCTGCTGGAGCTCTACCTCGCGCACGGCATCGCCGAGCGGCTGCTGGCCGAGCGTGGGATCGTGGTCGAGCGCAGGCTGGTCGGCCCGTACATCACGAGCCTCGAGATGCAGGGGATGAGCCTGACGCTGCTGAAACTGGACGACGAGACGACCGAGCTGTGGGACGCGCCCGTGCGCACGCCCGCGCTGCGGTGGGGGATCTGATGGCCTGTTCTTCCGAAGGGCTCGCGGCGGCGCTGCGAGCCGCGGCCGAGGTGGTGGCCGAGCACCGCACCGAGCTCGTGGAGCTCGACCGCGCCATCGGCGACGGCGACCACGGTGAAAACCTCAGCCGCGGCTTCACCGCGATCGTCTCCGCTCTGGAGACCGAGGTGCCGGCCACGCCTTCGGGCGTGCTGAAACTCGCGGCCACCACGCTGATCTCGAAGGTCGGCGGCGCGGCGGGACCGTTGTACGGCACGGCTTTCCTGCGTGCGTCGACTCGCTTGGGAGACGCGGCGGAGGTGGACGTGCCGCTGCTCGTGTCCTGTCTGGAGGCGGCTCTGGAGGGCGTGCAGGCCCGCGGCAAGGCCGTCGGCGGCGACGCGACCATGGTCGATGCGCTGATCCCGGCGGTCTCGGCGGCTGCTGCCGCCTCAGGTTCCGCTGCCGAGGTACTGATCGCCGCGGCCGACGCCGCCGACCGCGGCGCGGAGTCCACAGTGGACTTGGTGCCCCGCAAGGGCCGAGCGTCCTATTTGGGCGAACGCGCCGTCGGCCACATGGACCCCGGCGCCCGCTCGACGGCGCTGCTGCTGCGCGCGTTCGCGGAGGCCGCCCGGTGACCGTGGGGATCGTGCTCGTGTCGCACAGCGCCAAACTCGCCGACGGCCTGGCCGAACTGGCCGCCCAGATGGCCCCCGACGTCCGCATCGTCGCCGCCGGCGGCCTGCCCGACGACGGCGGCCTCGGCACCGACTACGACGAGGTCGTGGCCGCCACCCAGCGCGCCGACACCGGCGACGGCGTTGTGCTGCTCTACGACCTCGGCAGCGCCCAGATGACGGCCGAACTCGCCGTGGAATCCCTGGTGGGCGGCCTCGCCGCGCTGGTCGCCGACGGCCCCCTGGTGGAAGGCGCCATCGCGGCCGCCGTCGCCGCCCAGAGCGGCGCCGACCGGACGGCGGTGGCCTCGGCCGCCGCGGGGGCCGGCCTCGCTCCGGACCTCGACGTCGTGTCGGCTCCCGGGGATGGCGTTGAGGAGAAGGAACTGACGCTGGCCAACGAGGTCGGTTTGCACGCCCGCCCGGCCGCGATTTTGGTGCGCAGCTTGGCTTCCGTGGAGGCCGAGGTGACGGTTCGGCTGGGTGAACAGGAAGCCGATGCCCACAGCGTGCTGGCCCTGATGTCCCTCGGCGCCCGCCAGGGTGACCGCATCGTGGTGCGGGCGCGAGGGCCGCAGGCTGCGGATGCGCTGGCCAAGGTGACTTCTCTGGTGGAGTCGAACTTCGGGGAGTGACGGGATTCGGCGCGAGCGGGGTTGAACCCGCCGCGCTGGACCGGCCGACCGCTTGCCCGGGGAAGTTGCACTGTTCGGTCGGTACGCGGGCGGAGCGGCTCGCTCGCGTCGGCTTTCGCGCGCTGGTGGGAACCTTTGGTGGCTCCCGCCGGCTCGGCCAACAACCTCTGCTTGCGTCGGACCCTGCCGCCTGCGGGCGAACGGTCCTGCACCCGCTGGACCCGGGTTGAGGACCCACCGCTCAGTGGGGCTAATCGCGTCTGGCTGAAGCTTGCCCGCGCACCGGCAGGCTCCGCCGAATCCGCCGGCCCATTACTCGCCCAGGCCGAGTCCCGCTCCGTGTGCCTTGGGGTATCCCGACGCTGGCTTCCGCCCGAAGCACTCAGCTCACTGACGAGCACCCCAAGCTGGGCCGAAACAACCCCCGCGGGGCCGAAACAAGGCCCGCGGGGCCGAAACAACCCCCGCCCACCCTAGGGGGCGCGCCCATGTCCATTCTATCGGCCCACCCCGACAAAATCGGGCCCGAAGCCCAGGAATGCTTCGGTTGTCCACAGCTCGGCAAACTTGTGGACAACCGAGGCAATCCCGCCGCTGCCAGACCGAAACCGCAGGCGCGGATCGTTGTCCGAGCGGAGGTCCAGGCGGTACGGGCGCTGTCAAACCCCCAGTTCGGGACGCCGCGGAAAGGTCATCGCCGCGACCATTCAGGCCGGCCGATCCTGCAGCGATCAGCGGCCTTGATGAGTGGCAGCGCATCACGCAATGCGCCACCGCCCGCTCACGCATTCCGGCAATTCACAAACCGAAACGGTCACGAAGCCAGCGCGATCCCCAACCAGATCGCCCCGATCACCGCCGCGCCGCACAGGGCGGCGAGGAGCAGCAGCACTGTGCTGACGGGCCTCGATTGCCGGGGCAGGCGCATCGGTTCCGTGGGCGGACCCCAGTAATCCCGGGAATCCTGTGCGGCCGGTCCGGTCGTGCTCGTCATGGCGCTTCCTCCGTCCCTCGACCGGCGAATCCTTTGTGGTCCGGACGTCGGCCGCCCCGGGAATTCCGTTACCGGAATCGGCGGCCGGGCTTTCGACCGAATCCCGATCGAGAGAAACCGTCGCGGTCGGTGTTCGCGCTGTTCTCGGGAGTCGTCAAGAAGCGGGTGGCAACAGCGGCCCACCACTCCAATGCTGGAACACCAGATTGGTGTGCACCCGCGCAACTTCGTCCCGTGCGGTCAGCTCGTCGAGCACCAGCCGTTGGAGTTCGGCGGCGGAGCTGGTGGCCACGTGGGCGAGGAAGTCGTCCGGGCCGGTGAGGTGGTAGACCGCGCGCACTTCCGGCAGGGCGAGCAGGTCGGTCACGAAGGGGTCCACCAGTTCGCGCCGGTGGGGTCGGACCTGCACGAACAGGAACGCCTCCAGCGGCCGCCCGAGTTTGGCGGCGTCGACGGAGGCGTGCTGGCCCGTGATGACGCCCGTCGAGCGGAGGCGGGCCACGCGGTCGAGGCACGTGGACGGCGCGATCCCGACGGCGGCGGCGAGGTCCTTGTTCGAGGTCCGGGCATCGTTCTGCAGCACTCGCAGGATCTCGAGGTCTACCGGGCTCAGTTCGACGGATGCGGTCACCCGCGAATGATATCCGAAACTGTTGCGGAAAAACCGCACGATGGCCGACGCTCGACGTCATGACGAACGCGCTGCGCACCCGAGCCGTCCACGCCGGCCGGGACGACCTGACCGACCTGGGCCTGCACGCCGCACCCCTCGACTTCTCGACGACCTACCCGTCGCGCGACAGCGCCGCCGAAGCTCAGCGGATCGACGCGTTCTCGGTGGGCGGCGAGGTCAGCGGGATCTACGGCCGTGTCAGCAACTCGACGGTCGAGCGGTTCGAGCGCGCGCTGGCGGAGCTGGAGGGGTTCGAGCACGCGGTGGCGTTCGCGAGTGGCATGGCCGCGGTGTCCGCGTGCCTGCTTTCCGCCGTGGCACAAGGGAAACGGCACGTCGTCTCCGTGCGGCCGCTGTACGGCTGCACGGATCACCTGCTCACCGCCGGGCTGCTCGGCACCGAGGTCACGTGGGCGGCGCCCGGTGAGGTCGCGCAGGTGATCCGCGGCGACACCGGCCTCGTTTTCGTCGAAACCCCCGCCAACCCGACGCTCAGCGAGCTCGACATCCGCGCCCTCGTCGACGCGTGCGGCGACGTGCCCGTGCTTGTCGACAACACCTTCGCGACACCTGTGCTGCAACGCCCCGGCCGCCACGGCGCGCGCCTGGTCTTGCACAGCGCCACGAAGTTCCTCGGCGGCCACGGTGACGTGATGGGTGGCGTCGTCGCGTGTGACGCCGAGGAAGCCGCGCGGCTTCGGGGAATCCGCTTCGCCACGGGCGGGGTGCTGCACCCCCTGGCGGGATACCTGTTGCTGCGCGGGCTTTCCACACTCCCGCTGCGCGTGACGGCGGCCAGCGAGACCGCCGCGATTCTCGCCGAACGCCTCGGGCAGCACGACGCCGTGACGGCCGTGCACTACCCGAAGCTCGGTGGGCCGCTCGTCGCGTTCGAGGTGGCGGGGGATCCGCACACGCTGATCGCGGCAGTCCGGCTGATCACGCCCGCGGTGAGCCTCGGCAGTGTCGACACGCTCATCCAGCACCCGGCGTCGCTCACGCACCGCGTCGTCGCCGAGAGCGATCGCGAAGAAGCCGGTATCACCCACGGGCTGATCCGGCTCTCGACCGGGCTGGAGGCCGTCGAGGATCTGTGGCACGACCTCGACCAGGCGTTGAAGGCCTGCTGAGCGGTCAACCCCCGCAGCACCCGCCGCCGCAACAGCCGCCGCCCGAGGGCGCGGGCGCTGCGGCGGCACCGGTGAGCGCGACGGTGGTCAGCAGCTTCACGGTGTCGGTGTGCCCCTCGGGACACGGCGCCGGCGCGCCGGACTCGCTCATCGGCCGTTGCAGCTCGAACGTGTCCGTGCAGTCGCGGCAGCGGTAGGCGTAAGTGGGCATGCGTCGATTATCGCCGTCGCACGAGCGGGTGGGAAGCTGTCGGCGTGGACGTTCCCCAGATCACGGACCTCCCGCACCTCGGCCAGGTCGTCCCGGCGGTGCTGGGGGCGCTCGGCGTGCCGGGCGAGTCGGGTTCGCTGGTGTTGCCCGAGGCCCGCAGCGCCTGCGTGCTCCTCATCGACGGCCTCGGCTGGCAGCTGCTCGCCGAACACGCCGCCGACGCGCCGGTCCTCACGGAGCTCGCGAAGAGCCCGCTGCGAGTCGGCTTCCCGTCGACCACGGCGGCCGGCGTCGCCGCGATCGGTACCGGCCTCGCGTCGGGGGAGCACGGCATGGTCGGGTACACGTTCGAGGTGCCGGGCGCCGGCGTGCTCAACGCCCTGCGCTGGCGCTCCCACGAAGACGGCAGCGACCTGCGCGGCGCCCTGCCGCCCCGCACGGTCCAGCCCCTGCCGACCACCTTCGAACGTGCCGCCGCGGCCGGCCTCGACACGGCCGTCGTGTCCTCCGCGCACTTCGCCGACACCGCCCTGACCCGCGCCACCCAGAGCGGCGCGCGTTACGCCGGCGTCCACGCGCTGGGCGACCTCGCCGCGCGCACGCTGGACGTGCTCGCGTCGCCGTCGTTCTGCTACGCCTACCACAGCGAACTCGACCTGATCGGCCACCTCTACGGCCCCGGCTCCACGGCCTGGCGGATGCAACTGCGCCACGTCGACCGCCTCGTGGAGTCCCTTGTGGACGGTCTGCCCGCGGGCGCACTGCTGGCCGTGGTGGCCGACCACGGCATGGTGACCGTCTCGGAGAAGCTCGACCTCGAGGACTCGCCCGCCCTGCTCGCGGGCGTCCGCGCCTTCGGCGGCGAGGTCCGCGCCCGCCACGTCTACACCGAACCCGGCGCGGCCGCCGACGTGCTCGCCGCCTGGCAGTCCGAGCTGGACAACCGCGCCTGGGTCCTGCCCCGCGACGAGGCCATCGCGGCCGGCTGGTTCGGCCCCACCGTGAGCGACCGCGTGCGCCCCCGCATCGGCGACGTCGTCGCCGCGGCCCAGGGCACGTTCGGCATGGTGCGCGGCCTGGCGGAGGCGGTGGAGTCGTCGTTGATCGGGCAGCACGGGTCGCTGACGGAGGCGGAGCAGTTGGTGCCGTTGGCTCTCGCGCAGGGGTGAGGATCGCCGGTTTGCCCGGTTGTCGGGGTGCGCGGACACCGCGCGGCGCCTGTGGTCTGCCTCGGCGGACGTGGGCGATGCGGCCCGGCCGACGACGCCACTTCGGCCGGATCGCGTTCGGCAGCGGCTGACCTGTCGGCGCGACGAAGCCGAGCTCCCGGATCACAACACACAGCCCCTGCGGCCGCGCCTCACTCAGCCACCGCCGCCGCCCACGGCCAGTCCGGGCCGACCCACGGGCGGCGACGGAACGATTGGCGCGGATCCAGCGGGAACGTGGCCGTTATCCGACCGGTGGGGCCAAGTCAGCCGCCTTTCGGCCGGGCAGCACGCCGGTGCCGACCCCGGCTCCGACGGACTTGGCGGCCTGTAGCCGATCCGTGCTGCCGACCTGGCGAGGACGGGACTGGTCCTACGGCCGGCCCAGGGCTGCCGACCTGGCCGGCACGGGACGGGGCCAATGTCGGTCTGGGCTGTTGCCCCCGGCCAGGACCGGACTTGCAGTCTGTGGCCAATTCGGCCTGCCGCGCCTGGCCAGGACCGGACTCGAAAGCCGTGACCAACCCGGCCTGCCGACCCCGCCCACTCCCGCACCCAGAGCCCGTGATGAGCCCGGAAAACCCAACAGCCCGACCGGCCTCCGCGCCCCCTCGATCCCTCCGGTTACCGTGGTTGCCGTGCCCCGACACAATCGCCCCGGTCGTGGCCGGTCCGGGCGTGCCGAGCAGCCCGAGGTCGGTGCCGTGAGTGGCTGGGCGCACGCCGAGTCCGGGCCCGACGGCGACTGGCTCGTGCGCACCGTCCCCGGTTCGCACGCCACCAAGACCTACCGCTGTCCCGGTTGCGACCACGAGATCCGCCCCGGCACGCCGCACGTGGTGGTGTGGCCGGCGGACGAAACCGGTTCCGTGGCGGATCGGCGGCACTGGCACCGGACGTGCTGGGACGCCCGGGCGCGACGGCGGCCCAACCGGCGCCGTTGACGGCGGCGGCCAAACCGGCGCCGGTGATCGCGCCGCACGAACGGACAGCTGTCCTCACCGCCGGAAATGCCGCGAAACCCCGCCCTCGGACACCTCCTCCTCGAACCGCGTGAACCCCAGCTTCTCCACGACGCGCAGTGACGGGCCGTTGTCCGCGTTCACGCTGATCAGCACCGGGATCTCCGGCAGCACCCGCTCCGCCCACTCCACGGCGGCCCGCGCGGCCTCCACCGCGTAACCGCGGCCCCAGACGACGGGGTCGAACCGGTACGCCAGGTTCAGCACCCGCTCGCCCCGGAACAGCCGCAGCCGCACACCCGTGAGGCCGAGCACCGAGGGCTCACCACGGCGGAGCACGGCCCAGTAGCCGAACCCGTGCTCGGCCCAGTGGGCGAGCCACGAGTCGAACAGCACGTCGCCGGCCGGGGTGTCAGGCGGGTCCGGGTGAAGCGGCGGGTGGCCGGATCCGTCTGGATCGCCACGACGGCCGCCCGGTCCGCCTCCGTGAACGGGCGCAGCACCAGCCGCGCCGTCCGTATCTCCCTCGGCATCTCCCTCGACATCTCCCTCGGCGCGATCTCCCTCAGCACACCCCGCACGCTAGCCGGGGGGTCCGACAGAATCGGGCCCATGACCGAACTGCCGCTGCTGCTGCTCCACGCCTTCCCCCTCGACGCCCGCATGTGGGACCCCGTCCGCGCACCCCTGGCCGAGCGCCTGCGGCTCATCACGCCCGACCAGCGCGGCCTCGGCCGCAGCCCGCTGCCCGAGACCGACCGCGAGCCGAGCCTCGAGGACGCCGCGCGGGACGTCGTGGCGCTGCTCGACCGGCTGGAGCTCGAAGAAGTGGTGCTGGGCGGGTGTTCCATGGGCGGTTACCTCAGCCTCGCCGTGCTGAAAGCGGCTCCCGAACGCGTCGCCGGGCTCGTGCTCATCGACACCAAGGCCACCGCCGACACGCCCGAAGCGGCGGAAAACCGGCTGAAGGTCGCCGAACGCGTCGAGGCCGAGGGCGTCAAGGGCTGGCTGGCCGACGCGAACCTGCCCAACCTGCTGACGAACCAGGAACCCGCCGACCGCGTGCGCGAGCTCATCGACGCCCAGCCGCCCGCCGGTGTCGCGTGGGCGGCGCGCGCGATGCGCAACCGGCCCGATTCCCTCGACGTGCTGCGGGAGACCGACGTGCCCGCCCTCGTGATCGTCGGTGAGGAGGACAAGCTCACCCCCGTCGAGGAAGCCGCGAAGATGGTGGACGCCCTCGACGAGGCCACGCTCGTCGTGCTGCCCGGCGTCGGGCACCTCACGCCGCTGGAGGAGCCGGTGGGCGTCGTCGAGGCCATCCTCGGCTGGTACGCCTAGAAGTACTCCGCCAGCACCGCCCGCGCTTCCCCCAGCCGCGCGGGGAAGCGCACCGCGAGCAGGTAGCGCCACACCACCACGAACAGCTCACGCAACCGCCCGCAGACCTCCAGCGAAGGCACCGGCCCCGGATACGCCGCCAGGAAGCCGGGTCCGCCCTGTTTCGCCAGGATCGCGAGGTCCCACGCGAGCGGACCACGCCAGGTGTCCTCGAAATCCAGCCAGCACGGCCCCTGCGCGGTCGCGATGACGTTGCCGGGGTGCGCGTCGCCGTGCAGGGCCTGCGTGGAGTCCGGCAGCGCCGCGGCGAGCCGCAACGCCTCGGCGCGCAGGGCGGGCGCGGCACCGTCCATCGTGGCCCCGTGGCGGTCGAGCGCGCCGAGCAGCTCGTCGACGGGGCCACGGTGGGGAAGTTCACCCGGATAGGCAAGCAGTGCCCGGTGGACGGTCGCGAGTGAACTCGCGACTTCTTCCGGCGTGTGCCGATGGTCCGGATCGTGCGGTGTCCAGTGCCAGAGCGTCACCGGCAGCCCGCCGGAGAAATGGGGCCCGGCCGGGGGATCCGTGGTGGGTGAGACGACGAGCACACCACTCTGCGTGAGGTACCGGGAAACGGCGACATCGCGTGCGAGCCAGGCCGTCGCGTCGGGCCGCAGGAGCCGGGTCGTCCCGGGCACGCGCGCGACGACGGAACCCAGTCTCACCAGCACGTTCGAGCGATCGTGGAGTACCTCGGCCGACCCCGTCGCGAGACCGTGCCGACGGGCCACCGAGAGTGCCGCAGCGAGCGCGGAAGCCGTGTACGGGTCGGCCATGCGGTGATCTAACCAGCCGGTGCGAGCGACGGTGGGTAGCGAGGGCTACGATCCCTCTAGCCGCCGGATCGGGCCCGTCCCGACCGGCGACCCGGACGATGACCACCACAAGGTTTCAGTGTTGGAGGCAGGAGTGACGGCCGTAGCCCCCAAGCCGATCGCAACGCGCCCATATCCCGCGCGCGAGACGGTTAAGGGTTCGTACCTGCTGCGGTTGTTCCGCACGACGGACCACAAGCAGATCGGCATCATGTACCTGGTCACCTCGTTCGCCTTCTTCATGGCGGGCGGAGCGATGGCCATGCTGATCCGCACGGAGCTGGCCCGCCCGGGCCAGCAATTCTTGTCGCAGGAGCAGTACAACCAGCTCTTCACCATGCACGGCACGGTGATGCTGCTGCTGTACGCGACCCCGATCCTCTTCGGGTTCGCCAACTTCATCCTGCCGCTGCAGATCGGTTCGCCCGACGTCGCGTTCCCGCGGCTCAACGCGTTCTCGTACTGGCTGTACCTGTTCGGCGGCCTGATCGTCCTTTCCGGATTCCTGACGCCGGGTGGCGCCGCCGACTTCGGCTGGTTCGCCTACACCCCGCTGTCGGACGCGATCCACTCGCCGGGCGTCGGCGCCGACCTCTGGATCTCGGGCCTGATCGTCTCCGGTCTGGGCACGATCCTCGGTGCGGTCAACATGGTCACCACCGTGGTCTGCCTGCGCGCGCCGGGCATGACGATGTACCGGATGCCCATCTTCACCTGGAACATCCTGGTCACGTCGATCCTGATCCTGCTCGCGTTCCCGATCCTGACCGCGGCCCTGTTCGGCCTGCTGGCAGACCGGCATCTCGGGGCACACGTCTTCGACCCGGCCAACGGCGGGGTGATCCTCTGGCAGCACCTGTTCTGGTTCTTCGGTCACCCAGAGGTGTACATCGTCGCGCTGCCGTTCTTCGGGATCGTGTCGGAGATCTTCCCGGTCTTCAGCCGCAAGCCGGTGTTCGGCTACAAGGGCCTGGTCTTCGCCACCCTGGCGATCGCGGCCCTGTCCGTGGCGGTGTGGGCGCACCACATGTACGCCACCGGGGCCGTGCTGCTGCCGTTCTTCTCGTTCATGACGTTCCTCATCGCGGTCCCGACCGGCGTGAAGTTCTTCAACTGGATCGGCACGATGTGGAAGGGCCAGCTGTCCTTCGAGACGCCGATGATCTTCTCGATGGGCTTCATCGTCACGTTCCTCTTCGGTGGTCTGACCGGCATCCTGCTGGCCGCGCCGGCCATCGACTTCCACGTGTCCGACAGCTACTTCGTGGTCGCGCACTTCCACTACGTGCTCTACGGCACGATCGTGTTCGCGACCTTCGCCGGTATCTACTTCTGGTTCCCGAAGATCACGGGCCGGATGATGGACGAGAAGCTCGGCAAGTGGCACTTCTGGACCACGTTCATCGGGTTCCACGGCACGTTCCTGGTGCAGCACTGGCTCGGTGCGGAGGGCATGCCCCGCCGCTACGCGGACTACCTGGCCTCCGACGGGTTCACCACGCTGAACACGATCTCCACGATCGGCGCGTACATCCTCGGGGCGTCCACGCTGCCGTTCATCTGGAACGTGTTCAAGAGCTACCGCTACGGCGAAATCGTCACCGTCGACGACCCGTGGGGCTACGGCAACTCCCTGGAGTGGGCCACCTCGTGCCCGCCGCCGCGGCACAACTTCACCGAGCTGCCCCGCATCCGCTCCGAGCGCCCCGCGTTCGAGCTGCACTACCCGCACATGGTGGAGCGCATGCACGCCGAGGGTGAGATCGGCTTCTTCGGCAAGCCACGCCACCAGGCCGCACCGTCGCAGAAGCTGGTCGACGCGGTCATGCCGGGTGACCACAGCAAGGACAACGCGGGCGAGCAGTAAGGCCTGCTGGAACTGTCAAGGGCGCGTGCCCGGCTTCTCGGGAAGCCGGGCACGCGCCTTTTCGCACCTGGGGCGGGTGGAACCCGCCCCAGGCCGGGCTGCGCGAAGAGGTTCTGCAGCCGTGCCAGGGCCCGCTGAACGGCTGGCGTGTCCCTCGTTCGGGCCCGGCTTGTGTGAAGCCGGGCACGCGCCCTTTTTGCGCCCGGTCATCCGCGCCAGACTGGGCGTGCTCGCACAGCGCCGAACGAGGGATAGAGCCCAGTGACCCAGACGCCCGTCCTGATCACCACGACCGGTCCCGACAAGCCGGGGGTTTCCTCCGTGCTGTTCGCCGTGCTCACGCGCCACGACGTCGACGTGCTGGATGTCGAGCAGGTCGTGATCCGGGGGCAGCTCGTGCTGGGGGTGCTCGCCGGGGTCTACCGCGACCCCGAGGGGCTGCAGGAGTCCGTGGAGCAGGCCATGGCGACCGTCGGCATGCAGGTGGAGGTGCGGATCGGCGACGCGATCGGCGCGGATCCGTTCGCGCTCGGCAAGCAGGGCTCGACGCACGTGCTGGTGATGCTGGGCCGGCCGGTCACGGCGCGGTCGTTCTCCGAGATCGCGGCGCGGCTGGCGGCGCTGGGGGCGAACATCGACTCGATCCGCAGCGTCGCCGACTACCCGGTGACCGGGCTGGAGCTGTACGTCTCCGTCCGCGAGGACACCGAGGCCGCCGACGCCGAGCTGCGGGAGGTGCTGGCCGACGCCGCGTCGACGGCCAACGTGGACGTCGCGGTGGAGCGGGCGGGCATCAGCCGGCGGGCGAAGCGGCTGGTGGTGTTCGACGTGGACTCCACGCTGGTGCAGGGTGAGGTCATCGAGATGCTCGGCGCGCACGCCGGGGTCGAGCCGCAGGTCCGCGAGATCACCGAGGCCGCGATGCGGGGCGAGCTGAACTTCACCGAGTCGCTCGAACGGCGCGTCTCGCTGCTGGCCGGGCTGCCCGCGACGGTGCTCGACGAGGTCGCGGCGTCGATCGAGCTCACGCCGGGCGCCCGCACGACCGTGCGCACGCTGAAGCGCATGGGCTTCCGCTGCGGGGTCGTCTCGGGTGGGTTCACGCAGGTCATCGACCACCTCGTGGCCGAACTCGGCCTCGACTTCGCGGCGGCCAACGAGCTGGAGATCGTCGACGGCAAGCTCACCGGGCGCGTGGTCGGCGAGGTCGTGGACCGCGCGGGCAAGGCGAAGGCGCTTCGCCGCTTCGCCGAGGACTACGGCATCCCGCTGGCCCAGTGCGTGGCCGTGGGCGACGGCGCGAACGACATCGACATGCTGGCAGCGGCCGGCATGGGCGTCGCGTTCAACGCGAAGCCCGCGCTGCGCGAGGTCGCCGACACGGCGCTTTCGCACCCCTACCTCGACGCCGTGCTGTTCGTCCTCGGCGTCACACGCGCCGAGGTCGAGGCCGCCGACGCCGCCGACGGGCTGGAGCTGGTCCGCCCGTGAGCCACGTGCTGGAACCGCTGGGCAGCCGCTACGCCTACTGGCTGGGGCTACCCGCGGCGGACACGTCCGACACCTCGGACGAAGACCCGGCCCAGGTGCGCGCGATGCCCGTGATCCTGCGCATCGAACGCGCCGAGCCACCCGGCCGCACGCCCCTGCTCGAGGCGGCCGCCGCCGCGGCGCTGGCCGTGTGCCTGGACGAGCGCTCCGAGCCCGGCGGCGAGTGGGCCGAGCCGATGCACGCGTGGCTCGACAACCGCATCCGCAAGGTCGCGCGGCGCGCCCGGGGCACCCACTGGCAGGCCGTGCTCGACCTGCCGGGCATCACCGTCGAGGTCGACGGCGCCGAGGCCCGGGCGCTCGTGCCCGGGCTGGTCGGCGAGACGCCGAAAGAGGTGTCCCGGCTGCAGATCTCGGGCAGCGAGCTGCCGCCTGACACCCCGGGCCCGGCGCCCGAGGGCGTGCCGCTGCTGCTGCTCAACCCCGAGGTGCCGATGACCGTCGGCAAGGCGTCCGCTCAGGTCGGCCACGGCATGATGATCCTGGCGTCGCTGCTGTCGGACGCCGAGCTGGCCGCGTGGGCCGCGCAGGGCTACCGCGTGGCGGTGCGCACGCCGTCACCCGCGCGCTGGAAGGAGCTGTGCCCCGTGGACGACCCCGAGGCCGGCTGGCGCGAGGACCGCGTGATCGCGGTGCGCGACGCGGGCTTCACCGAGGTCGACCCCGGCACGATCACGGTGCTGGCGCAGTACCCCGCTTGAGTGCTGTGCGTCGCCCGCCGGAACAGCGGTGCGCCACTTGCGGTTTGACCAGTAGACGACGTCGGGAGGAGCGGGCGATGACCCTGGAAGTGCAGCGCGAGGGCGAGCACCAGTTCGTGGGGCGCAACGAGCGCGGCGCGGAAGTGCGCATCGGGCGCAAGGGCGCGGAAGGCGCGTTCTCACCGTCGGAGCTGCTGCAGATCGCGACGGCGGGCTGCTCGGCCGTCACGGCGGAGCACCTGATCACCCGGCGCATCGGCGAGGACTCGAAGTTCCGGGTCGGGGTGACCGCCGACCGTCAGGAAGGCGCTTCCGAGCTGGACGGTGTGCACGTGACGTTCGACGTGGACGTGTCTTCGCTCGATGCTCAGCAGCGCGAAGACCTGGCCGCCGCGGTGGACCGCGCGATCGACCGCTTGTGCACCGTGAGCCGCACGCTGAAAAAGGCCATCCCCGTCACGGAGACCTTCCCGACCGCCTGACGCGGCCGGGCGCCTTCAGCTCTGCCAGACGACGTACGCCTGGTCGGCGTCCGTGGTCATGGCTTCGATGAACTTGTCGTTGTCGAAGCCGGGCAGGGACTGGAGGCGCTCGATGAGGGCGTCGGCGGCCGGGTCGCCGCTGGGGACGGCCGTGCCCTTGCCGTCGTGGCCGACGAGCATGAAGAAGACATCCTCGTTCCAGGGGCCGTCCGGGATCACTCTGACCATCACGGACGAGAGCTCGGACCACTCAACAGCCTCTTCGCTGCCATCGGCGAGCCGGCGCCGCACCCCGGTGTCGTCGACACTGACGGTCCGGGATCGTGCGCTGGACGAATCCTGGGTCAACCGGTGCTCCCTGTCGTGTTCGTTCTCTTCACCGTACCCGGCCGGGTTGTGCGCGCCGTCACGCGGGCGCGACAGCGTCGGGCTGGCAGGCCCGGCCGGAGTCGATCACACCGGCGCGGCCTCGTCCAGCCGCTTCAGCGCGTCGCGGGCGACCTGGGGATCCGTGGTGGGCCAGAAGGGCGGCAGCGACGCGCGGACGAAGCCGGCGTAGCGCGCGGTGGCCAGGCGCGAATCCAGCACCGCGACCACCCCGCGGTCGGTCATCGAGCGGTGCAGCCGGCCCGTGCCCTGCGCGAGCAGCAGCGCCGCGTGCGTGGCCGCGACGGTGAGGAACCCGTTGCCGCCACGGGCTTCCACCGCACGCTGGCGGGCGGACAGCACCGGGTCGTCGGGCCGCGGGAACGGGATCCGGTCCACCACCACGAGCTGCAGCGACGGACCCGGCACGTCGACGCCCTGCCACAGCGTGAGCGTGCCGAACAAACACGTGCGCGGCTCGTCGGTGAACTGGCGCACCAGCGTGGGCATGGAGTCGTCGCCCTGGCACAGGATCGGGAAGTCGAGCCGTTCGCGCATGGCCTCGGAAGCCTGCTTGGCCGCGCGCATCGAGGAGAACAGTCCGAGCGTGCGCCCGCCCGCGGCCTCGACCAACCCGGCCAGCTCGTCCATTGTGGACTCAGCGAGGCCGTCGCGGCCCGGTGGCGGCAGGTGCTTGGCCAGGTAGAGGATCCCGTTGCGCCGGTGGTCGAAGGGGGAGCCGACGTCGAGGCCCGTCCACTTCGGGCCCTTGTCCTCGTCGGCCGGGGCTTCCTTGTCCGTGGCCGCGCCCGGCGCCTTCGTGACGCGCGCGCCGCCCGGCGGCAGGCCCCACTGGCGGGCCATGGTGTCGAACTCGCCGCCGAGGGTGAGCGTGGCCGAGGTCAGCACGGTGGTGTTGAGGTTGAACACGCGCTCACGCAGCAGCCCCGCCACGCCCAGCGGCGCCACCTTCAACGCCGGCGGCCGCGGGTTGGCGGAGTAGCGGTCGCCCGTGAGCCACACGACGTCGCGCTGGTGGGCCAGATCCTCGTCGTACGCGTCGAGCAGCCGGGCCGCGGTGTCGTGCACCTCTTCGAGCAGCGAGCGGGCCAGCTTGCGCGCGGTGGCGCCGTCGACGTCTTCCTTGCGGTCGGACCCCAGCGCGGTCAGGCACGCCTTCGCGGCGTCGCGCACCGCGGGAATCGCGCCCTTCAGCGGCTGCGGCAGCGAATCCAGCCGTCCGGCGGGGAGGTCGTCGAGGATCAGCGCGAGGCCGTCACTGGCCTCCAGCAGCCGGTCGGCCGCGTCGGCGTCGATCAGCCGCCCGCAGCGGCGTGCGGCCGAGGACACCATGGCGCTGGTGAGCTCGCCGGTGGCGACGGACGTGACGCGGTCCACCAGGTCGTGGGCCTCGTCGATGATCACGAGGTCGTGGTCGGGCAGGACCTGGTAGCCCTGCAACGCGTCGATGGCCAGCAGCGCGTGGTTGGTCACGACCACGTCGGCGCGCCCCGCCTCGGCCCGCGCGCGCTCGGCGAAGCAGTCGGTGCCGATCGGGCAGCGCGCCGCGCCGAGACATTCCTTGGCGGTGACGGAAACCTGGCGCCAGGCCTGGTCGGACACGCCCGGCACGAGCTCGTCGCGGTCACCGGTCTCCGTGTCCGACGACCACTCGTGCAGCCGCGTGACCTCCTTGCCCAGCCGGGAAACGGCGAAGGGGTCGAACAGCTGCGCGTCTTCCGGCTCGTCGGGCGCGCCCGTGTCGAGCCGGTGCAGGCACAGGTAGTTGCGGCGGCCCTTGAGGATCGCGAAGGTCGGTTCGCGGCCCAGCGGCTTCTTCAGCGCCTTCGCCAGCCGCGGCAGGTCGCGGTCGACCAGCTGGCGCTGCAGGGCGATCGTGGCCGTGGAGACGACCACCGTGGCTTCCTTCTCCACCGCGTGGCGGATCGCGGGCACGAGATAGGCCAGGGACTTGCCGGTGCCCGTACCCGCCTGCACGGCGAGGTGTTCACCGGTGCGGATCGCGTGGCCGACGGCGTCGGCCATCTTCACCTGGCCCGGCCGCTCGGCTCCGCCCACGGACTCCACTGCGTGGGTGAGGAGTTCGAGGACACCGGGGAAATCTGTTCGAGCGGGCACAGCGTCACACGATAGCCGCCGGGGGCGACAGGTTCGGCGATCCGGCGCGAACGGGCCGTTCGTGCCGGATCGCCGGCCGGGTCAGTCTTCCTTGTGCAGACGGGCCACCGCGGCCCACGCGAGCGGCAGGACACCCGCCGCCACCACGATCTTCAGCGCGTCGCCGATCAGGAACGGCACCACGCCCTTGGCGAACGCCGTCGAGAAGTCGAAGCCCGCCGCGGCCATCAGCCACGGTGCGCCGAAGGCGTAGATCACGACGTTGCCGGCGATCATGGTGCCCACGGTCCGCAGCGGCGTGCGGTCACCGCCGCGCTTGGCGAGCGCGCCGACGAGGGCGCCGGCGAACACGAACCCGACGACGTACCCGGCCGAAGCGCCGGAGAGCCCCGATGTCGCGCCCTGGAACCACGGCACGCCGGCCGCGCCGACGAGCAGGTACAGCAGCATCGAGGCCGCGCCGCGGCGCATGCCGAGCGAGGCGCCCACGAGCAGCGCGGCGAACGTCTGGCCGGTCATCGGCACCGGGCTTCCCGGGACCGGGATCACCAGCTGCGCGGCGGCGCCGGTGAGCAGGGCACCGCCGGCGACCAGCGTCAGGTCGCGCACGAGGGTGCCGGGCACGAGGTCGGCCAGCACCTGACGGCGGCCGGTGAGGGACAGCGACGACAAGGGGACCTCCTGCGGTTCGGAAACGGACTTCCGAGGAGGTTAACGCTCGTTACCGCGGGTTTCCCCCACAAGTTGCGTTCCTCACCACACCACTCGTCCGGGTGGTCTGGTGGTGGGGACGTTTCGAAGGGGTTCCGCGCTGCCGAGGAAACAACCACAGGTCGAAGGGAGCACGGGCGATGCGCGGACGGATCTTGGTCACGGCGACGGCACTGCTGGGAGCGGCCGCCGCCGGCGCACCCGCCCACGCCGACGCGCCCACCTCGACCGGCTGGGGCTCCTCGGGCAGCGTCGACGTGCTCGTCGACAACCAGCACGTGGTCACCGGCGAACTCGCCCGCTGCGACGCGGACGGCCCCACCTCCGTCCGCACCGAGGGCGGCGCCACCGGCGACGTCGCGGACTTCGGCCTCGGCGGCACCACCTGCGGCCGCACCGGCCCCGCCGCCACGGTGACCGCCGGCGGCCAGCGCTTCGAGGCCGACGTCCTCAAGCGCTACGGCGGCCCGGCGCTGAGTGTCCGCACCTACTCGGCGGGCTGCACGACCACTCGGAACGGCAGCACCGGCACCGTCTCGATCGGCGAGGTCAAGGGCTTCACCGTGCCCTCGTCCATCCCCGCGAACTACCGCGTCCTCATCCCGGGCGGGGCGGCGGGCACCGCGCTGGCCGCGATCACGATCAACGAAACCGTGACCCCGCAACCCGCCGACGGCAGCCTGGTGACCCACGCGGTGCACATCCAGCTCTTCCCCCAGGGCGGCCCGGCCAGCGGCGACATCTACCTGGGCACGGCGGCGTGCAACCCCTTCGGGAAGGGTGGCGCACCGCAGCCACCGGCGGCCTGAGCACGCCACAATGCCGGTGTGCGGAAAGTCGAGATCCGCCCCGCACGTGCCGACGAGTTCGAAGCGGTCGCGCAGTTGCGGTGGCGCTGGGTGGCTGAGCGGGAGGGGCTGCCGGACGCCGGACGGGCCGCGTTCGTGCGCGAGTTCGCGGCCTGGTCCCGGGAGCACGCGGCCACGCACCGGTGCCTGGTCGCCGTGCGTGCGGATCGGGTGATCGGGATGGCGTTCCTCGCCGTCACCGCCCGCGTCCCGGCGCCCCTGGTGTTCGCGCGGGCTTCCGGCGACGTCCAGTGCGTGTACGTGGTGCCGGAGGCACGCGACGACGGAATCGGTGGCCGGCTGATCGACGCGACCCTGGGCCTGGCCGCGGAGCTGGGCCTGGAGCGGGTCACCGTGCACTCGTCGGAACGTGCCGTGCCGGCCTACGAGCGGCACGGGTTCGCGGTGTCACCGCAGTTGTCGCAGGCGAAGCGACCGTGAGCTCGGCCGCTTCGCCCGGAAACCTCCGGCGTCCACTCAGGACGCGGCCGGCGGCACCACCGCGGTGCCGCTGTAGGTGACCCCCGCCTTGTCGAAGTCCGCCAGCGTCGCGTCCACCGTGGGCTGTGAGCCGCCGACCGTCAGGTCGAGCAGGACGTTCACGGAGAAGCCCGCCTGGGCCGCGTCCAGGGCCGTGGCGCGGACGCAGAAGTCCGTGGCGATGCCGACGACGTCGACGGACGTGACGTCGTGGGAGCGGAGCCACTCCGCGAGCGAGTGGCCGTCGCCGGACTTGCCCTCGAAGCCGGAGTAGGCGGCGGTGTACTCGCCCTTCGAGAACACGGCCGTGATGGGCGTGACGTCGAGCGACGGGTGGAACGACGCGCCCGCGGTGCCGGCGACGCAGTGGCGCGGCCAGCTCGTGGAGAAGTTCGGCGTGTCGCTGAAGTGGTCGCCCGGGTCGATGTGGTGGTCGCGCGTGGCGACGACGTGGTCGTAGCCCCCTTCGGCGGCCCGGCGCGAGATGGCCTCGGCCGCGGCCGCGCCGCCGGGCAGGCCGAGCGAGCCACCCTCGCAGAAGTCGTTCTGCACGTCCACCACGATCAGCGCGGTTCCCATGTCGTGCTCCCTCTCGAAAAACGCCTACAGAAACGTCGTCGGTATCGCGGGCTCGCCGTGCGAGAGCTTGAGGCCCTCCCACGGCAGGCTGACCTGGGCGCGGCGCAGGCGCGCCCGCGCGTCGTCCAGCGTGGGCAGATCATCCACCGCGCGGCCGCCGCGCACCAGGGGGATCTGGAGCTCGAGATCGTGTTCCTCGGCCTTCGGGCGGCCCGACGCGGCCGTCCACACGACCTCTTCCACGGCCGTGCCGGTGGAGCGGTGCCGCCGCAGCGAGTGCTTGCGCCCGCCCCGGGATTCCTTGTGCGCGCTGCGTTTCGCAACGGGCCGGCCGTCGACCTCCACCAGCTTGTAGACCATGCCGGCGGTCGGCGCGCCCGAGCCGGTGACCACGGAGGTGCCCACGCCGTACGCGTCCACGGGCTCCGCGCGCAGCGCCGCGATCGCGTGCTCGTCGAGGTCGCCCGACACCACGATGCGGGTGTCCTTGGCGCCGAGGGAGTCGAGCTGGTCGCGCGCCTTGCGGGCGAGCGGGCCGACGTCACCGGAGTCGATGCGGATCGCGCCGAGCTCGGACCCGGCCACGCGCACGGCGGTCTCGATGCCGGCGGTGATGTCGTAGGTGTCCACGAGCAGCGTCGTGTCCGGGCCCATCTTGTCCACCTGGGCGCGGAACGCCTGCTCCTCGCTGTCGTGCAGCAGCATGAAGGCGTGGGCGACGGTGCCGCGCGTCGGAATGCCGTAGCGGCGCCCGGCTTCGAGGTTCGACGTGGTCGCGAAGCCCGCGATGTAGGAGGCGCGTGCGGCGGCCACAGCGGCGTACTCGTGCGTGCGCCGGCCGCCCATCTCGATGATCGGGCGTCCGTGCGCCGCGCCCGACATGCGCGCGGCGGCCGAGGCGATGGCGCTGTCGTGGTTGAGGATCGACAGCACCAGCGTCTCGAGCAGCACGGCCTCGGCGAACGTGCCGGTCACGGTGAGGATCGGCGAGCCGGGGAAGTACAGCTCGCCCTCGGGGTAACCGTCGATGTCGCCGGAGAACTCGTAGCCGGCCAGCCACGACAGCGTCGCGTCGTCGACCACCGCCGTCTGCTCCAGCACGGTGAGCTCGGCGTCGGTGAACCGGAAGTCGGCGATGGCGTCGAGGACGCGCGCGGTCCCGGCGACGACGCCGTAGCGCCGCCCGTCGGGCAGCCGGCGCGCGAAGACCTCGAACACGCAGGGCCGCTCGGCGGTCCCGTCGGCCAGCGCGCTGCCCAGCATGGTCAGCTCGTAGTGGTCGGTGAGCAGCGCGGTGCTGGCGCTGGTGACCGGCTCGGGTGCACCCATGGGGCCAGCCTATTCACCCACATGGCCGGACCTGGCGCGGCGTCCCCCGCGCACCCCGTGACACGATGGGTTCATGTCCACGCCTGTCGCATCCGAACAGACGCAGGTTGATCCACTCGGGGCAGAGGCCACCGAGGAGGACAAGCCGTGGCGGACCATCGTGTGGAACGACCCGGTCAACCTGATGTCGTACGTGACGTACGTGTTCCAGAAGCTGTTCGGCTACAGCCGGGACCA
This sequence comes from Amycolatopsis sp. NPDC004368, assembly GCF_053602515.1. NCBI lineage: Bacteria > Bacillati > Actinomycetota > Actinomycetes > Pseudonocardiales > Pseudonocardiaceae > Amycolatopsis > Amycolatopsis sp. NPDC004368. Next base: position 159,092 of record NZ_JBSGDT010000015.1, read on the forward strand.
CGCCACGAAGTTGATGCTCGACGTGCACCACAAGGGCAAGGCGATCGTGTCCTCGGGGTCCAAGGAGAAGGTGGAGACGGACGTGGCGAAGCTGCACGCCGCGGGCCTCTGGGCGACGATGGAACAGCCCTCGTGAAGGCCTGGCGGCGCAAGGGCGACGTGATCCTCGCGGGGTTCGAGCAGCAGGAGGCCGCCGTGCTGCGCGGCCTGGTCAGCCAGCTCGAGGACATGCTGCGCGCCCGCGGCGAGGAAGCGCCGCAGGACGAGCTGGCCGAGCTCACCGGCATCCGCACCGGCCCGTCGGAGTCGCCGGACGACCCGGTGCTCTCGCGGCTGCTGCCCGATTTCCACAAGCTCGACCCCGACAACCCCTCGCGCGAGGACCTCGACTCGGCGGCCGCGATGCGGTCGCTGCACGAGCCCGAGCTGCTGGAGACGAAGGTCGGCGTGGCGCAGGTCGTGCTCGAAACGCTGCCCCGCGACGGCGGCGACGTGCACCTCGACGTGGAGCAGGCCGACGCGTGGCTGGGCGCGCTCAACGACGTGCGCCTCGCGCTGGGCACGGCGCTCGACGTGACCGAGGACATGCCCGACGAACTGCCCGACGACGACCCGCGCGCCCCGCACCTCGGCGTGTACCACTGGCTGACCTGGGTGCAGGAAACCCTGATCCAGGCGCTGACCGCGTGATCACCGACGTGCCCGGTGTCCTCGTCGGGCACCACCACCGGCTTGGTGACGGCTGGGCCACCGGCACCACCGTGGTCCTCGTGCCGGGCGGCGCGACCGGCGCCGTCGACCAGCGCGGCGGCGCGCCCGGCACGCGCGAGACGAATCTGCTGGAGCCCGAGAACCTGGTGCAGCGCGTGAACGCCGTGTGCCTCTCCGGCGGCAGCGCCTACGGGCTGGCCGCGGCCGACGGCGTGATGCGCTGGCTGTCCGAGCGCAACCTGGGTTTTCCCGTCGGGCTCGAGCCGCACCAGGTCGTGCCCATCGTGCCCGGCGCGGTGCTGTTCGACCTGCCGCGCAGCGACTGGGGCAACCGGCCGGACGCCTCTTTCGGTTACGCGGCTTGCGAAGCGGCGTCGGCGACCTTCGCCTCGGGCACGGTCGGCGCCGGGGCCGGTGCCGTGGTCGGGTCGCTCAAGGGCGGCATCGGTTCGGCGAGCGAGGCGGTCGACGGCGTGACCGTCGGTGCGCTCGCGGCCGTGAACGCCGGCGGTGAGGCCGTGGACTTCACGACCGGTCGCGCGTTCGCCGCGGACCACGAGGTCGACGGCGAGTTCGGCGTCCGCTGGCCTTCGCGCCCGGGTGAGGTGCCCTCGGCGCGGACCGAATTGAACACCACGATCGGCGTGGTCGCGTGCGACGCTTCGCTGTCCAAGGCCGAGGCTCGCCGGCTCGCCGTGGCCGCGCAGGACGGCCTCGCCCGCGCCGTGCGCCCGGCCCACACGATGTTCGACGGCGACACCGTGTTCGCCCTGGCCACGGGCGCGCGTGAGCTGCCGGGCGGCGTCGGCACCTTCGCCGACGGGCAGCGGGCGGCGGCGCTGGACGCGTTGTGCTCGGCCGCCGCGCGGGTGTTCGCCCGGGCGATGGTGCACGGCCTGCTCACGGCGACCGCGGCCGGCGGGGTTGCGGCGTACCGGGACGTGTGGCCGGAGGCGTTCTAGAGATCCGGCAGGGGCTCGTGCGGGGTCTCGGTCGCAACCGCTTGGAGCGCCCGCAGGCGAGCACGACCACGCGCCGGTCGGTGACCACTGCCCGGAATTGTCCCCGACGCAGGTGGTTGAGCGGAAGGTCTCACAGTCTGGACAGGGTGGGTCCACCACCTAAGATGTCGATGTGCTCAGGATCCGCCGTGAACTCGTCGACGAGATCGTCGCCCACGCCCGCCGTGACCACCCCGACGAGGCGTGCGGCGTCATCGCCGGCCCCGAAGGCTCCGACTCGCCCGAACGGTTCATCCCCATGCTCAACGCGGCGCGCTCGCCGACGTTCTACGAGTTCGACTCGGGCGATCTGCTCAAGCTCTACCGCGAGATGGCCGCGAACGACGAGGTGCCCGTGGTGATCTACCACTCGCACACCGCGACGGAGGCCTATCCGTCGCGCACCGACGCGAACATCGCCGCGGAACCCGAGGCGCACTACGTGCTCGTCTCCACGAAAGACCCCGATTCGCACGAGTTCCGCTCGTACCGGATCGTGGACGCCGAGATCACCGAGGAGCCGGTCGAGATCGTCGACTGAGCAAGCCGGAATACGCGGGGCGTCCCGTGCGTCAGCCAGTAGGAACTCACCGGAGGTAGAAAACCATGGCCGTGACCGTCTCCATCCCGACCATCCTGCGCACGCACACCGGCGGCGAGAAGTCCGTCGAGGCGGCGGGCAAGACCGTCCTCGAGGTGATCGACGACGTCGAGTCGCGTCACGCCGGGCTGAAGGCGCGCCTGGTGAAGGAAGAGAAGCTGCACCGCTTCATCAACGTCTACGTCAACGACGAAGACGTGCGCTTCGCCGGTGGCCTCGGGGCCGAGGTGAAGGACGGCGACACGCTCACCATCCTGCCCGCCGTGGCCGGCGGCGCGCGCTAAGCCGATGGCTCGCTACGAGTCCTTGCTCGAGGCGCTCGGCGGCACCCCGCTCGTCGGGCTGCCCCGGCTCTCGCCCACGCACGACGTGCGGCTGTGGGCGAAGCTCGAGGACCGCAACCCGACCGGCTCGATCAAGGACCGGCCCGCGCTGGCCATGATCGAGGCCGCCGAGCGCGACGGCACGCTGCGGCGCGGTTCGACGATCCTCGAGCCGACGTCGGGCAACACCGGCATCTCGCTGGCCATGGCCGCGAAGCTCAAGGGCTACGGCCTGGTGTGCGTGATGCCGGAGAACACCTCGACCGAGCGCAAGCAGCTGCTGCAGGCCTACGGCGCGCGGATCGTGTTCTCCCCGGCGGCGGGCGGGTCGAACGAGGCCGTGCGCCGGGCCAAGGAGCTGGCCGAGCAGAACCCCGACTGGGTGATGCTCTACCAGTACGGCAACCCGGCCAACGCCGAGGCGCACTACCGCGGCACCGGGCCCGAGCTGCTGAAGGACCTGCCGACGGTCACGCATTTCGTCGGCGGCCTCGGCACCACGGGCACCCTGGTGGGGGTCGGGCGCTACCTGCACGAGGCGAAGCCCGACGTGCAGATCATCGCGGCCGAGCCCCGCTACGGCGAGCTCGTGTACGGCTTGCGCAACCTCGACGAGGGGTTCGTGCCGGAGCTGTACGACGCGAGCGTGCTCAACGGGCGCTACTCCGTCGGCGCGTACGACGCGCTTCGGCGCACGCGTGAGCTGCTGGAGCACGAAGGCATTTTCGCGGGTATTTCAACGGGTGCGGTCCTGCACGCGGCGCTGGCCGTCGCGGAGAAGGCCGCCGCGCGCGGGGAGGCCGCGGACGTGGCTTTCGTCGTCGCGGATGCCGGCTGGAAGTACCTGTCGACGGGAGCGTATTCGGGCTCGCTCGACGAAGCCGCGGCGCGGCTGGACGGGCAGCTCTGGGCGTGAAGACGATCGGGCTCCTGGGCGGCATGAGCTGGGAGTCTTCGGCGGAGTACTACCGCCTGGTGAACACGCGGGTGCGCGAGAAGCTGGGCGGGTACCACTCCGCGCGGGTGCTGCTGTACTCCGTGGACTTCGCGGAGATCGAGGCACTGCAGTCCTCGGGTGACTGGGCGGCCGCGGGCGAGGTGCTGGCCGCGGCCGCTTCGGCTCTGGAGGCGGCGGGCGCGGACGTGATCGTGTTGTGCACCAACACGATGCACAAGGTGGCGTCGTCGATCCGGGTCGGCGTGCCGTTCCTGCACCTCGCGGACACGACGGCGGTGGCGGTGGTGTCTGCGGGCGTTTCCCGGGTGGGGCTGCTGGGCACGGCGTTCACGATGAGCCAGCCCTTCTATGCCGAACGCCTTGCAGCACATGGGCTTTCGGTGCTTGTTCCGTCCGAACAGGACCAGGAGCTGGTGCACCGGGTGATCTACGACGAGCTGGTGCGCGGGGTCGCCCGGCCGGCTTCGCGGGCCGTGTACCGGGACGTGATCTCGCGGCTGGTCGCCGCGGGAGCCGAGGGCGTGATCTACGGCTGCACGGAGATCGAGCTGCTGGTGGACCAGTCCGACAGCCCCGTGCCGGTGTTCCCGACCACGCGGCTGCACGCGGAGGCGGCTGTCGACTGGGCGCTGGGGCTTCGCGAGCTGCCCTGATCACCACTGGCAGCGCGCTGGCAGGAGGTGCCAGGCGCTTGGCAGTGTGGTGTGCGCGGGGTGCCAGCCGATCACGGCACCGTCGGGTTCGATGGCGGCCACCGGGCTGCCCCGGAACCCTCGGGAGTCACCATGAACACCGTCACGATCATCGGCGCCGGACTCGGCGGCCTCACCCTCGCCCGTGTCCTGCACGTCCACGGCATCGCGGCCACGGTCTACGAAGCCGAGGCCTCCGCCGGCGCGCGGTCGCAGGGCGGGATGCTCGACATCCACGACTACAACGGCCGGATCGCCGTCTCGGCCTGTGGCCTGATGGACGAATTCACCGGCCTCATCCTCGACGGCCGCCAGCAGATGCGGATCCTCGACAAGCACGGGACCGTGCTGCTCGACAAGGCCGACGACGGCACCGGGGGCCGCCCCGAAGTGCAGCGCGGGGAGCTGCGGCAGCTGCTGCTCGACTCGCTCCCCGCCGGCACCGTGCGCTGGGGCCACAAGGTCCTCTCCGCCCGCACCCTCGCGGACGGCCGGCACGAGGTGACGTTCGCGAACGGCAGCGTGGTCGTCGCCGATCTGCTGGTCGGCGCGGACGGCGCGTGGTCCCGGGTGCGGCCGCTGCTTTCGTCTGACGTTCCGACGTACGCGGGTACGGCCGTGGTCGAGACCTATCTGTACGAGGCCGACACCCGTCACCCCGCCACGGCCAAGATCGTCGGCGGCGGCTCGATGGGCGCGACCGGGTCGGACCGGGGGATCATGGCCCATCGCGAAAGCGGAGACACGCTTCACACGTACGTGGAGCTGACGCGTCCGCTGGACTGGTTCGAGGCCATCGACTTCACCGATCCGGTCGCGTCCGCCGCCCGCGTCGCCGAGGAATTCGCCGGCTGGGCCCCGGAACTCACCGCCCTGATCACCGATGGCGACACCCCGCCGGTGCTGCGCCCGCACTACGTCCTGCCGCTGGAGCACCGTTGGGCCCGGGTCCCGGGCGTGACGTTGGTCGGCGACGCGGCCCACCTCATGCCGCCCAACGGCGAAGGCGCCAACCTCGCCATGCTCGACGCCGCCGAACTCGGCCAGGCCCTCGCCGCCCACCCGGACGACATCGAGACCGCGCTGGCCGCCTACGAGGCGGCGATGTTCCCGCGCAGCACCGAAATCGCGGTCACCAGCGCCGAGTTCGAGGAGGCGATGGCCGGACGGTCCGAGGAGGACGCCACGAACGCCATGATCAAGATCTTCTCCGAACTGGGCGCGGGCGAGAGCCCCTTCGAATCGCGCCGTTAATCTCCAAGCTGTGCCCGACGCCTTCGAGACCGCGATGCGCATGATGCGGCGCCACAACAGGCAAACCCAGGAGGACGGCTTCCAGCTGCTCCTCGCCGACGCCGCCGGCCATGCCGACGCGCTGATCGCGGAGTTCGAGGCCGAGACCGAGGACCACGGGCTGCGGTGCCGGCTCCTGGAGCTGATCGGCGAGGCGGCGGTGCCCCAGGCGCTGCCCGTCCTCGTCGCCCAGCTCGACAGCACCGACGAATCGTTGCGCGGCTGGGCCGGGCGCGGGCTGGAGCGCCTGGACACCCACGAAGCCCGGACGGCGCTGTGGCGGGCGCGGGCGAACGGGACGATCGCCTGACCCGGGTGCAGGGCCCTGAGCTCGAACATCAGGGAATTCACCCGAGGCCACCCCCGCCCGGCGGACGTAACCTGGACCACGTGAGCACACTTCCACCGCAGCCCATGCCGTTCGGGGACCAGCCGGCGGACAAGGGCAAGTCCACAGACGTGGCGAAGCGCATCCTGCCGCCCAACCCCAAGGCGGCGGCCATCGTCGCGGTGGGGTTCACGTTGGTGCTCTACCTCGTGGAGCTCGTGGACGTGATCCTGCCGGCGAACCTCGACCACGGGGGCATCGTGTCGAGGCAGCTCTCGGGGCTCGACGGGATCCTGTGGGCGCCGCTGTTGCACGCCGGGTGGGGACACCTGTTCTCGAACACGGTGCCGGTGCTGGTGTTGTCATTCCTGGCGATGGCGTCGGGCATCGGGCGCTGGGCGGTGGTCACGGCGATCATCTGGATCGTGTCCGGGCTGGGGGTGTGGCTGGTCGGGCCGTCGAACACCTACACGGTGGGTGCGTCCGGACTGGCGTTCGGCTGGCTGGCGTACCTGCTGGTGCGCGGCATCTTCAACCGGGCGTTCGGGCAGATCGTGGTTGCGGTCGTGCTGCTGGGCGTGTGGAGCGGGATGCTGTGGGGCCTGCTGCCCGGCAACCCCGGCATCTCCTGGCAGGGCCACCTCTTCGGCGCGCTCGCGGGCGTGCTCGCGGCCTGGCTCACGGCGCGGGGCGACCGTCCCAAGAAGAAGGCGACCGGTAGCCTCGAGGTGTGAGCACCCCGACCGCCGACGCGCCCATCGGGGTCTTCGATTCCGGCGTCGGCGGTCTCACCGTCGCCCGGTCGATCCTCGAGCTGCTGCCGGCCGAGCAGCTGCGTTACGTCGGCGACACCGCGCGCAACCCGTACGGCCCCCTCCCCATCGCCACAGCCCGCCAGTACGCCCTCGAAGCCCTCGACAACCTCGTCGAAGGCGGGGTGAAAGCCTTGGTCATCGCGTGCAACACGGCCTCGGCCGCATGCCTGCGCGATGCCCGCGAACGCTACGACGTCCCCGTGATCGAGGTCGTCCTGCCGGCCGCGCGCCGGGCCGCGGCGGTCACGCACAGTGGCCGGGTCGGGGTGATCGGGACGGAGGGGACCGTTCGCTCCCGGGCCTACGACGACGCGTTCGCCGCCGCGCCCGGGGTGCGGCTCAGCAGCGTCGCGTGCCCGCGGTTCGTCGACTTCGTGGAGCGCGGCATGACGTCCGGGCGCCAGATCCTGGGGCTGGCGCAGGGTTACCTGCAGCCGCTGCTCGAAGCCGACGTCGACACACTCGTGCTCGGCTGCACGCACTACCCGCTGCTCTCGGGTGTGCTGCAGATCGTGATGGGCCAGGACGTCACGCTGGTCTCCAGCGCCGACGAGACCGCCAAGGACCTCTACCGCGTGCTCACCGACCTCGACCTGCTGGCCGAGCGCGACGAACCCCCGAAGCACGAGTTCCTGGCCACGGGCTCGCCCGAGCCGTTCACCCGGCTGGCGGCGCGGTTCATGGGCTTCGCGCCGGGTGTCCTCGCGCCCACCAGCGCCTAGGCTGAACCCGTGCGACTGACGATCCTCGGCTGCTCGGGCAGCGTCCCCGGCCCGAACGCCGCCGCGTCCGGGTACCTGCTGGAGGCGGAAGGGTTCCGGCTGGGCCTGGAGCTCGGCAACGGCGCCTTCGCGCAGCTGCAGACGGTGCTCGACCCGTTCGACCTCGACGCGCTGCTCCTGTCGCACCTGCACTCCGACCACTGCGCCGACGTCAACTCCCTTACGGTGCTGCGCCGCTACCACCCGGCGCCGCCCTACCCGGCCCGGCCGCGGCGGCTGCCGCTCTACGCGCCCGCGGACGCGCCGACCCGGCTGGCCCACGCGTACGCGGCCGACGCCGACGAGCGCGCGGCGGTGGATCTGTCCGACGTCTACGACTTCCACACGCTGCGTGAGGAAACGCGCGAGATCGGGCCGTTCGACGTGACCGCCGCCCTCGTGCGGCACCCGACGCCCGCGTTCGGCCTGCGCATCGCCTACGGCGGTTGCATCCTCGCCTACACCGGCGACACCGGGCCGTGCCCCGCGCTGGGTGAGCTGGCCGACGGCGTCGACGTGCTGCTGTCCGAAGCCTCGTGGACGCACGCGACCGACCGGCCCGACGGCGTGCACCTGTCCGGAAAACAGGCCGGTGAGCTGGCGAAGGACGCGAGTGTCGGGCGGTTGCTGCTCACGCACATCGCGCCCTGGACCGATCGTGGCGCGGTGCTCGCGGAGGCGGCCGAGGTGTTCCCGGACACGGAGCTCGTGACGCAGGGCGCCGTCTACGAGATCTGAGCGGCTGCTTGTCGGGGGTCTGCTTTAAGGTGCAGGTCGTGACGAGGAAAGATGGCAGGAACGACGACCAGCTCCGTGACATCAAGATCACCCGCGGGTTCCAGAAGTGGCCTGCCGGGTCGGTGCTCATCGAGTTCGGCAACACGCGTGTGCTCTGCGCGGCCAGCGTCACCGAGGGCGTGCCGCGGTGGCGGGCGGGTTCCGGGCTGGGGTGGGTCACGGCGGAGTACGCGATGCTCCCGTCGGCCACCAACACCCGCGGCGACCGCGAAGCCGTGAAAGGCCGCATCGGCGGCCGCACCCACGAGATCTCCCGGCTGATCGGCCGGTCCCTGCGCGCGTGCATCGACCTCGCCGCGCTGGGCGAGAACACGATCGTGATCGACTGCGACGTGATCCAGGCCGACGGCGGCACCCGCACCGCCGCGGTCACCGGCGGCTACGTGGCCCTGCACGACGCCATCACCTGGCTCGGCGCGGCCAACCGGCTCAACGACCCGCAGCCGCTGTCGTCGTCCGTCGCGGCGGTGAGCGTCGGGGTGGTCGACGGGCGCGTGCGCCTGGACCTGCCGTACGAGGAGGACTCGCGCGCGGAGGTCGACATGAACGTCGTCGCCACCGATGCCGGCACGCTCATCGAGGTGCAGGGCACGGGCGAGGGCGCCACCTTCGCGCGGTCCACTTTGGACACCATGCTCGACCTGGCGCTGGCCGGCTGCGCCACGCTCACGCAGCTGCAGAACGAGGCGCTGGCGCTGCCGTATCCGGGTGAGCTGCCGCAGCCGCGTCCGGACAAGAAGAAGGGCGCGAAGTGACGAAGCTGCTGCTGGCCACGCGCAACCAGAAGAAGCTCGGCGAGCTGCGGCGCATCCTCGAGGCCGAGGGCATCGCCGGCATCGAGGTGCTGGGGCTGGCCGACGTCGCCGAGTTCCCCGAGGCCCCGGAAACCGCGCCGGACTTCGAGGGCAACGCCGTCGCCAAGGCGCGGGACGCCGTCGCGGCCACGGGCCTGCCCGCAGTCGCCGACGATTCGGGTCTGGCCGTTGACGCGCTGAACGGCATGCCCGGCATCCTCTCGGCCCGCTGGTCCGGCCGGCACGGCGACGACGACGCCAACCTCGACCTGGTGCTCGCCCAGCTCACCGACACCCCCGACGAGCGCCGCGGCGCGGCCTTCGTGTGCGCCGCCGCGCTCGTGCTCCCGTCCGGCGAGGAAACCATCGTTCGCGGCGAGTGGCGCGGCACGCTGCTGCGCGAGCGCCGCGGCACCAACGGCTTCGGCTACGACCCGATCTTCGTGCCGGACGGCGACACGCGGGCGTCGGCGGAGCTGGAACCGTCCGAAAAGGACGCTGCCTCGCACCGGGGCCGTGCGCTGCGCGCGCTGCTCCCGGCCCTACGCGACCTCGCCAAGGCCTGAGACAAGAAGAATCCCGGTGTGGCGCGGCCCCCGACGTCGCTCCACACCGGGATCGGTCACTTGTCGCTCGGACCCATCACCTGTACTTCGCAGCCCTGCTCGATGTCGGCGGAGTTCGGCGGCTGGTTGTCGCTCGTGTAGTGCCACGGCGACTCGCTGGCCGGGTCCGGGTCCTCGGCCACGTGCATACCCTTCGACGTCATGCACTCCACCCAGCGGTGCAAGTTGTCCTTGTACGCCGGGTTCGCCGGGTCCTCACCCCACGGGAGCAGCGGTAGCTTGGACCGGCAAGCGTCGCCGGCGGCGGCGTGGTCCCTGCTCCACTGTTCGGCGCCGGCGATGCTGTGCGGCTGCTGGTCGGGGTCGGCGTCGTGGGCCTTCATGCAGGTGTTCCACGGTTCGATCAACCGCTGGGAGTCCTCGGGGGACTCGTCGACGCGGTGGCGGGGCCGTCCGCCGTCGGGATCGGCGGACGCCGGGCTCGAGGTCGCCGTGGACGCCGCCGACGTCGAGGGCGTGCTCAGCGAAGCGACCTCGGGGCCGGATGCCGCGGGTGCGCCACAGGCCGTGAGCACCAGCGCCAGCCCCGCGAGCCAGACCACTTTGGACATTCGAAGCTCCCTCATGTCGTTGCCAATGCTTGTGTCGGGGTGAGGCGCGAGGCGCGGATCGACGGGTGGATGCCCGCCAGGGCGCCCACCACCAGCGCGCCCGCCACCCCACCGGCCACCGAGAGCGGCGGGATCACCGGCGGCCATCCCTGGTACGTCGTGTAAAGCAGCGTCACGACGATCCCGAGAACCGTCCCGGCCAGACCGCCGAGGCCGGACAACGCCACCGCTTCCGTGAGGAACTGCCCGCGGACCTGTCCCCGCGTGGCGCCCAGCGCGCGGCGCAACCCGATCTCGCGCCGGCGTTCCAGCACCGAGATGAACATCGTGTTGGCCACCCCGACCCCGCCGACCAGCAGCGCAACCCCGGCCAGCCCGAGGAACAACGCCGAGAACGTGGTCTGGCTGGCTTGTTTCGCCGCCAGCGCGTCGGACGGCCGGCTCACCGACACCAGCCCGGGCAGCTGCGGGTACAACGTGGCCGGCAGCACGGCGCGCACGTCGGGAATGGCGTCCTCACGGGCTTTCACGTAGATCACCGTCGGGTGGCCGTCGAAGCCGAGGAACTGCTTGGCCGAACCCCAGCCGACGAGCACCGCGCGTTCGATGTCCGGCGCGAGCGGCATCGGCGCCAGCACGCCGGTCACCGTGTACCACGTGACGCCGATCATCACGATCGGCGCGGGCCGCCCGGGTGTCACGGCGGGGATGCCGAGGCGGGAAGCCGCGACGTACCCGAGCACGACCGCGGGCAGGTTCTGCGTTGCCGCGTCGAGGAACTTGCCGCTCTGCACGTGGCCGTTGAGCGCGGTCAGCAGGTCGGGGCTGCTCGCGAGCACGGCCAGGCCCGAGCCGTCCTGCGGGTCGGTGAGGTCGGACCGCCGCACGGTGGTGTGGGTGTTGGCGACGGCCGCCGCCGTGGTCACCGGGCCGATCCGCGCGACGCTGCCGACCGACGACTCCGGCAGCAGCACCGGCGGCGTCTGGTTGGGCTGCGGTTCGGCGCGCAGCATGTTCGTGCCCAGCGCGGTCAGCTTGTCCAGCAAGGAAGCCTGGCTCGACGCGGGGATGCCCGTGACCACGATCATCGTGGCGATGCCCAGCGAGATCCCGAGGGCCGACAGGGTGGCGCGCAGCCGGCGCGTGCTGATGCCGAGCAGGCCCAGCCGCAGGACGTCGCGCAGGCCCAGGCGCACCGGGCGCGTGTCGAGTGCCGTGCTCACGCCGCCCTCACCACGAGGTCCTGCACGATCCGGCCGTCGCGGAACTCGATGCGCCGCGGCAGGCCGGCCGCGATGTCGCGGTCGTGCGTGATGATCGCGATCGTCGTGCCTTCGCTGTTGAGGCCGTGCAGCAGTTCGAGCACGGCGCGGCCGTTGGCGGTGTCGAGCGCACCCGTCGGTTCGTCGGCGAGCACGAGCGCGGGGTCGTTGACCACGGCCCGCGCGATCGCGACGCGCTGACGTTCACCGCCCGACAGTTCGTGCGGCTTGTGGCCCACGCGGTGCGCGAGGCCCACGCGGCCCAGCGCCTCCAGCGCGAGCGGACGCCGTTGCCGGCGTGGCACCCCGGCGTACAGCAGACCGGTGGCCACGTTCTCGGCCGCGCTGAGGCCATCGGTGAGGTGGAACTGCTGGAACACGAACCCCAGCCAGCGCCCGCGCAGCGCGGACAGCCGGCGGTCGTTCAGCTGCGTCACGTCCTGGCCGCCGAGCTCGACGGTGCCCGCGGTCGGCAGGTCGAGCGTGCCCACGATGTTGAGCAGCGTCGACTTGCCCGAACCCGACGGTCCGACGATCGCCAGCAGCTCACCCTCGGCCACGGCCAGCGACACGTCGTCGAGGGCCTTCACCCCGCCCGGGTAGTGCTTGCTCACCCCGCGCAGGGACAGCACCGGTGTCACGAGGTCGTCACCACTTTCAGGCCCTCGGTGATGCCCGGGCCGCTGATTTCGACCTGGTCGCGGGCGAACATGCCCGTCTTCACCGGCACGAGGTGCCCGCCTTGCAGCTGCACCGCGTAGCCGCCTTCGCGCAACGCGACCAGCGCGCCCAGCGGCACGGCCAGCACGCCCGAATGGGTCTGCGTGGCCACCTTGACCTGCACCGACGCCGAGTCGAGATCACCGACGTCGCCCGGGTTCACGGGCACCACGGACACGTTGATCTTCGGCGTTCCTTGCTGCTGGCCGCCCGCGTCTTCGCCGCCGCCGGTGACAGCGGTGCTCACCGAGCTGACCTCGGCCGGGATCTCCTTGCCGTCCGGGCGCACCACGGTCACGCCCATGCCGGTCTTCACCGAACCGATGTCGGACGGGTCCACGGGCGCGACCACGACCTTCGTCGTCGGCGTCACGGTGAGCAGCGGGCCGGCCGCGGGGTCGCCGAGCTGCGCGGTCACGCTGTTCACGCGTGCCTCGCCCGGCAGCACCACGACCTGGCCGACGTCGAGCGTGCCCGTGTCGGGCAGGCCGGCCTTTTTCTCCCACCGCTTCAGCGCGTCGGCGAAGGTGAACTTCTGCTTCTGCGGGTCCTTCGCGCGGGTGCCGACGGAGTAGCCGAGGTTGGCGAGGTTCTGCGCCACCGTGGCGACGTCCGGTCCGGCCAGGTCGGGGTTGTCGAGCTTGCGGAACAGCGGGGTGTCACCGAAGAACACGGGCACCGGCACGCCGTTCACGGAGTACAGCGGCTTCCCGCGCTGGGCCACGGTGCCGATGTCCGGCAGCTGCGTGACCACGCCGGCGCCCGCGCCCTTCAGCGGCTCAGGCGTGCCGAAGCCGAGGGTGCCGGTGAACGTGCGCGTGTTCGACAGATCGGTCTTGGCCACCGCGACGGTGGTCACCGCGGGTGGGGGAGCGGCCGCTTCGGCCGTGCCTCGGCCGTGGTCGATCGCCACGAAGGCGCCCACGCCGAGCAGCACCACGACGGCGGCCGCGCTCAAGGCGGCGATCACGCGCCGCCGGGACTTACCGGCCACTGACGGCCTCCAGCATCTCGATCACCCGGCGTGTCCGAAGTGGACTGAGTCGGTGGGTCCGGAGGCCACTATCGCCGCGAATTGTCAGGAACCGGTCAGGAATCGGTGCTGATCCGGTGTTCCCGCGGCGCCGGCTCGCCCGGGCGAGCGGAGATCCTTATGCTCGCAGCATGTGCGCTGACATCGTGCTCGCGGAGGACGACCCGAAGCAAGCGGAGCTCGTCCGCCGCTACCTCGAGCGGGAACGCCACTCGGTGGTGGTCGTGCCCGACGGCCGCGAGACGCTTGAGCTCGTGCGCCGCCGCCCGCCGGACCTGCTGGTGCTCGACGTGATGCTGCCGGGCATGGACGGGCTCGAGGTGTGCCGCATCCTGCGTGCCGAGACCGACCTGCCGGTGCTGATGCTCACCGCACGGTCCACTGAGGACGATCTGCTGCGTGGTCTGGACCTCGGCGCCGACGACTACATCACCAAGCCCTACAGCCCGCGCGAGCTGATGGCGCGCGTGCGGACCTTGTTGCGCCGCACCAAAAGCGCGCCGCCCTCAGGTGGTCCGCTGCGCGTGGGCGCGCTGACCGTGGACGTCGGGCGGCACGAGGTGGCCGTGTCCGGCAACCTGGTCGAGACCACGCCGGGCGAGTTCCGCCTGCTCGAGGTGATGGCCGCGCACCCGGACCAGGTGTTCACGCGCGGGCAGCTGCTGGAGCACCTGCACGGCTTCGACCGCTACATCACCCAGCGCGCGATCGACGTGCACGTGATGAACCTGCGTAAGAAGATCGAGACGGCTCCACGCAAGCCGAAGCGGCTGCTGACCGTGTACGGCGTCGGCTACAAGCTCACGGCGGGGCCGCCCTCGCCCGAGGAGAACACCAGTGCAGCGTAGCCTCCTCGTCCGGCTGATCGCGGTGTCGGCGCTGGTGGCGGTGTGCGCGATCGCGGCGACGGCGTGGCTCGCCGCACGCACCACCACGGGCGCGATCGAGCAGGAGCAGGGCCAGGTCTTCGCCGACGACGGCTCGATCTACCAGGGGCTGCTCGATTACGCCGCCACGCACCCGAACTGGAAAGGCGTGGACCAGGACGTGCGCAGCTACGCCGAGCGCACCAACCGGCGCGTGGTGCTGGCCACGCCGCAGGGCCAGGTGATCGCGAGTTCCGACCCGAACCCGGGCAAGCTGCCGGCCCAGCCGTCGGTGGTGATCGACCCGCTGTCGGTGGATGCGGGGCTCGGCGTGAAGTCCACGCCGGACCGGATCGACCCCGACGCGGTGGGCCCGTACCAGCTGCCGCAGCAGGAGCGAGACAACCTGATGGGTCTCGCGAAGCGGGTGGTCGCGTGTGTGCAGGAGCGAGGCAGCCTCGGCACCATCGAGGTGTCACCGAGCGGGCACCCGCGCGTGACCTCGCAGGACGCGTTCGCGCTGACGCGGTGCGACGGGGCGCGGCTCGACGTGCCCACCGCCACCGAGCAGGCCGCGATCGACAAGCTCAACGACCTCGTCAACGGCTGCCTCGGGCGCAACGACACCACCACTTCGGAGGTGGCGGTGCCGTTGGCGTGGACCTTCGACGGACCGCGGTCCGGGCCGACCGGTTCGGTGGCGCAGAACTGCGTGGCGGCCGCGCGGCGTGAGCAGCTGCAGGCCTTCGTCGCGCCTCCCGCGTGGCTCTACATCACCGAACAGGGCAGCGATCAACCGCCGAGCGGCTTCACGCTGTCGCCCGACAACCAGGTGCGCCTCGCCGAAGTGGCGGGTGCGATCCTCGTGCTCACGGTCGTGGCCACGGGCCTCGCGTCGATCCGGCTGATCCGGCCGCTGCACGCGCTCACCGGGGCCGCGCAACGCATGGAGGCCGGCGAGGCCGGGGCGCGGGTGAAGGTGAAGGGCAAGGACGAGATCGCGCGGCTGGCGCGGGCGTTCAACGACATGTCCGAGGCGCGCGAGAAACTTGAGGTCGCGCGCAAGGCCATGGTCAGCGACGTCGCGCACGAGCTGCGCACGCCGCTGGCCAACATCCGCGGCTGGCTCGAGGCCACGCAGGACGGCGTGAGCCGCCTCGACGACGAGCTGGTCGCGTCGCTGCTGGAAGAGGCACTGCACCTGCAGCACATCGTCGACGACCTGCAGGACCTCGCCCTCGCCGACGCCGGCGCGCTGCGCGTGCACCCGGAGCCGATCGATGCCAACTCCCTGCTCGGCCAGCTCGCCGCGGCCCACGCCGCGCGCGCCGACACCGCGGGCGTGACCTTGACCGTGCAGACCATGCCGGACCCGGCCGTGACGGCGGACCCCGTGCGGCTGCGGCAGGCGCTGGACAACCTCGTGTCCAACGCCGTGCGCCACACGCCGCGCGGGGGTTCCGTCACGGTCAGCGCCCTGCGATCGGGGCCGGACGTGGTGTTCTCCGTGACCGACACCGGTATCGGCATCGCCGCGGCCGACCTGCCACACCTGTTCGACCGCTTCTGGCGCGCGGACAAGGCCCGCACCCGCGGCGCGTCCGGCGGCAGCGGCCTCGGGCTGGCCATCGTGCGCAACCTGGCCCAGGCCCACGGCGGTGAGGTGACGGTGCGCAGCACGGTGGGCGCGGGCTCGACCTTCACGCTGCGGCTGCCGGCGTCCGGTCCGTCCGGTCCTGAGCGGGTGTGACGGGTCAGGCTTCGATGCCGAGGTCGCGGATCAGTTTCGCGACGTGTCCGGTCGCGCGGACGTTGTAGAGGGCCTTGGCGATCTTGCCCTCGGCGTCGACCACGAAGGTGGAGCGGATGACGCCCTCGTAGACGCGGCCGTAGTTCTTCTTCTCGCCGAAGGCGCCGTAGGCGTTGAGGACCTGCTTGTCGGGGTCGGCCAGCAAGGGGAAGGTCAGCTGTTCCTTCTCGACGAACTTCGCGAGCTTCTCCGGCGAGTCCGGGGAGATGCCGAGGATCTGGTAGCCGGCGCCGCCCAGCTCGGCGAGGTTGTCGCGGAAGTCGCACGCCTGCTTGGTGCAGCCCGGGGTCATCGCGGCCGGGTAGAAGTACACGACGACGGACTGGCCGCGGAAGTCGCTGAGGGAGACGCTCTTGCCCGCACTGTCGGACAGCGTGAAGTCGGGGGCGGCGTCGCCGGGGGAGAGTCGCTGGTCGGTCATGAACGCAGCGTACTGTGCCGATCATTGCCAATCCGACCACAGTCACGGCCGAATGGCTTTCGCAGCAACGGTTACGTGCCGCGTGGGGGTCGGCCTACTTTTGGTCGGATCAGTGGTCAGACGGCTCCGCAGTACGTGGCCACCGCGGGCTCGCCCGCGCTGGGGCGCAGCTGCATCGTGAGCTTCGTGGTGCGGTCGGGCACGGCGAACGCCAGCGTCAGCTGCGCAGAGCGACCTTGCTGCAGGTCCTTGCCCGCGTCGGTGATCCCGCCGAGGCCCTGTGTGGCGTCGACGACCTGCTTGGTGGGCCTGCCGTCGATCGTCGCGACCACGGACAGGCCCGAGAGCCGGTAGGAATCCGCGCCGTTGTTGGTGATCTCGATGCCGAACGACGCGGCGCGCGGGCTGCGTGGGTACGCCGCCGCACCGGGCTGGAACGACTGCGGCGCCGACACCGAGATCGTGAGGCCGCTGGCGAACCGGTGCTCCGCGCCGAACTGCAGGTCACGCGGGGTCTGCGCGGCCGCGGCCTTCGCGGGCGCGCCGCCACCGCCGAGGGCTGCCGTGCCTTCCTGCGCGTCGACCCCGCAGGCCGCCACCGCCATCAGCAGACAGGCGGACAGCAACAGCTGGGGGGTGCGCGCGGGCGCCATCTCGGTTTACTCCAGTCGGGGCGAGGGGCTCAGGCCGTTCGGCGTAGTGACCGAACTCGACCTGCTCCACTGTCCCTGCACCTGCACGTGCGCGCGCACGAAGACGCGGACCTGGTGTACAGCCGTGGCCGATCCGTGACCGAAAGGGCACTCCGGGTGACAGTCGTCACCGATGTGCCACTCAAACGGCGAAGGCGAACAAGAGGATGAAAATCGCCACGCCGGCGCCCCACGCGATCATCAGCCACCCGAAGTCGCGCACCGGGTCGACCGCGCGGCTCTCCTCGCCCGGGATGTACACGCCGCGGTTCTCGAACCAGTCCGTCCACTTGCGCAGCAGGCGCAACGGATTGCGTGACGGCACGACTCACCTCCCGGATCGGCTTCGCTTCCGCCAGCCTACGGGGGACTCGGCTACTCGGTGAAGGAGCGTCGACCGTGCGGAAAAGGGTGATCCTGCTGGTTCTGTCGGCGGTCTTCGGCGTCACGGCCGCGGTTCCGGCGGTGGCTCCCCTCGCGGCACCGCGCCGCTTGATCACCCGGGGTGGGTGTGCCTGCCGGGTGCCGCCGCGAACCCGCGCGACCAGGACCTGGCGGGTGATCCGCAGGCGGCTCCGGTCACCGTCGGCTACCCGGACTCGCCCGGCCGGGTGGCCGGACAGACGTAAAACAGTCGGTCGGCGCAGCCGTGGGCGGCACGAACGGTTCCACCACGGTTCCCCGGGGATCCACTCGCGGGGTGTCGAGCGCCAACTGGCGCGACTCCGACGTCGACCTGGTCACGCACCGTCGACGTGGTGTGGTCGTGATCGGCCACTCGGAGGGCGCCGCCGACGCCGCGGCCTGCTGCGCGACCGCGTGGGCGGCCACCCGGACGTCCAGCCGTGGCTGTGAGCGTCCTGCTCCTCGGCGGCAACGTCCAGGTTCCCGACCGACCGCCCCGCCGGCGGCGGCACCGATCCCGACGCGGCGTTGCAGTACCTGCCGCGGCGACCTGACGGCCTTGGTGGGCGCACAGGCCTCCCGCTGGTCGGCGGACCGGCGCCAGCGCTGCTCAGGCGAAGTCCGCCAGCCGGGTCGCGATGTGCGGCAGGTCGAGGCGCCCCTGCACCACGTCGTGCACGAACGGCTCCGCGGCGTCCTCGTCGAGCGGCGTGCGGAGCGGCTTGTCGTTGAGCCCGAGGAAGAACCAGGTGGCGGTCCAGGTGAGGCGCTTGTTGCCGTCGATCAAGGGGCGGCCCCGTCCGAGGGACTCCATGAGCGCCGCCGCCTTCTCCCAGACGCCCGGATAGGCGTCCTCCCCGAACACCGATGTCCGCGGCCGCGCGACGGCCGCCGCCAGGATCCCCGTGTCGCGCACCGCGAGCTCCCCGCGCACCACCCTGCGCGCGACGATCATCAGGTCGTGGATCGTGAGGTACTCGGTCATCGCGCCAGCCGCTCGTTCAGCCCGGCGCTGGTCTCGAGGACGTGCTGCAGCACCGCCGCGCGCCGCTCCCCGCGCGACGTCACGGCGGCCATCAGCGTCTCCCGCACGTACTCCTGCAAACTCCGTCCCTCGGCGGCCGCCTGCCGCTCGATCTCCCGCACCTCGCCGTCACTGAACTCGACCGGCAGCGTCTGACCCATGTCTTGAACCATAAGGCCTTGCGTGGTCGGGGGAACCCTGGTTTTCGGCGGGGGTCGGGTGATCGGGGTGATCGGTCACGGCTGGTCGGTCGGGGGCACGGTGGCCGCGCGGGCTGTGCTGCTCTTGCCATCCCGGCACCGGTGGCGGTTCTGGCGCCGCATGGATGTCAGGGTTGTCCGAGCGGCGCGGTGCCTTGCCGCGGATGTCCGGCTCAGGGCTGCGCCGGCGGTGTCGGGTTGGGTGAGGGTTGCTCGTGTTGTGGCGCGGCTTGCCATTGCTGCGCAGCCGGAATCGACGCGGGTGGAACGGCGCCTGACCATGGTTGCCCGGGGCCAGGGCCTTGACCGGGCTGTGCCGCGCCTTGCCACCCTGTCATCGGCGGCGCGCCTTGCCAGTGCTGTCCCGGTGGCGGCGCACCTTGCCACGACTGCCCGGATGGCGCTGCGGCTTGTCCCGGTGGCACTGGCGGCGAGGAGCCCTGCCACCCCGGTACAGGCGGTGTTGTGCCTTGCCAGGATTGGGCGGGCGCGGTGCCTTGCCATTCCGGCTGGGGTGGTGCCGCACTCGGCGAGCTCTGGCCCGGAGGCGCAGTGCCTTGCCAACCTGGCACGGCGGGCACCGCAGGCGCTGCGCTTTGCCAGGTTTGACCCGGTGCCGCGCCTTGCCAGGGTTGTCCTGCCGGCGACGAGGCCGGCCATGGTCGTTGTCCGGCAGGCACAGCTCCCGGCCAGTGCGGCCCACCCGGCAACCCCAGGCATCCCCGCCATCCCGCCGCCCGGCATCACCGTTCCCCCATACCCCGCAGGCCAACCCCGGCCGCCGACGTCAGGCACCAGGCCCGGCACAGCGGCCGCCACCGCTGGAATCCACAGCTGCACCGCGATCACCGCCGCGATGCCCGCGGCAACGAACACGTCGTCGAACGAGTGCGGGCGGCCGATGTCGAACAGCCCCGCCGACCCGGGAACCGCCAGGATCACCTGGGCGACCGCCCCCGTCAGCAGTACTCGGGCGGCCCGCGCGCGACGGGCCATCAGCAGTACGGCGCCCACTACCACCCCCAGTGCGAGGATCCCGATCAGCAGGTGGAAGTACGGTCCGGGATCGAGATTGAAGTGCTTGCTCAGCTCCACGATTTCGCCACGCAGGAGCAGCAGCTCGCACACCGCCACAACCCCCGCCAGCACAAGCGCCAGTATCGACCGCCCCGACTCCGACGACACCACGACCGATCCCCGCCGTGTACAACCGGACACGGAAAGCATACAGACCACCCCACGACAGTTCAGCGCGATCACAGCGCAGTTGCGACCGGAAGAACTCTCGACGAGCCCGCCGTGGGACTGAGTGCCACCGTCCGAAAAGGACCGGCCGTGATCGTCCTGGCGGGCTAGAGCCTGTTTTGATGTGCTGACCAGGTAGATTGCTGAGCAACGTCGCCGGTCCGGCGTGTCGTAGATCAAACAGGTGAGGTCTCCGGTAAAT